>CAYOYC010000009.1:0-27750 GCA_964408125.1 Candidatus Woesearchaeota archaeon | reverse complement strand
CTTTAAAAATTCTGATAGTGATAAACTTGGTGGAAGTATAATGGTTTCTGCTCCCGTATTCGGTGGAAATTTAACTCTTGAAGCAATGGCTAGCCGAGATATTTCTGGAACAGCTAGAACTGAGGCTTATGGTTCTGCGACTTATTCACATTCATTTTAGGAGTTAAAATGCAACCACAAAACACACGGTTACTAATTGTTGAAGACACGTTGGCAGAACAAGATTTTGCAAAACAGGCAGCACTAAGTCATGGCTTTAATGATATAATATTAGCACAAACCCTAGAGGATGCACTACATTATATTCCGCAAGTTCAAGCGGTTGCAACTGATTTATTTTTTCCGAATGGAAATGTTAATGTAGATAAATATGTCCAAAGACTTTTACCTCTTTATGTAGCACATGCTCAGAAACAAGGAAAATTACCGACTGGACATCAAACCATTTTAAGGGCAATAGAAAAAACCTCCGAAGTTTTAGGAATGACTCCTGCACAGTATGTAGAAAATATAGCTACTCGAATTGGCGAGACTGTCGTCAACTCAGCCAGAGCATCTCTACCTGGTTATGCACAAACATTTGATATAAAATATTTTCTTAAAAACGAACCAAACCTTCCTGTAGGAATTTTAGTAACGGAAGAAGCTATGAAATATGGATTACCCTCGGTAATTGTAACTTCTGGCGGCGGACATGATGGGTTATTGCAACCAATAAGATCTCTTGTAAAAGTTCCGTATGAAACATATCTGAAAGACGGACATAAAGATTGGGATAGCGGTCTAGCTAAACTATTGGGGAGAGGGAAATGAAAAATGATAAATGAAATTAAAGAATCCGTAAGGGGACTCCCATTGAGAGCAAGCGATCATCTCCTTGAATATTTTTTTCGAGGTCTTCATACTGATTTGGGATTCAATTTAATAGAATATAAAAAATTTGAAGGCATGTGGTTAACAGACGTAAAATGTGGGCTATCTCTATTTACAAGAACTCAATTATCGTGCTGGGGAAATGACTCTTTAATAAACAATCTTACTCAAATGAATCGCTTGGATAAAATACTCGGTGAAACTCTTCCCCTTAAGTATAGAACTGAAAAGAATTTATTGCAAGCGCAAAATCCCTCATCGTTTTATGTTGTAGAATATATGTTTCCAGTAAATTCTGAAAATTTAAGTCTAATGAGACGAGCAGTTCTTGATTGTTACAGAAGAATAAATGATTGGGATGATATGACCTTGGATGAAGCTGACAAAATTAAAAAAATACTAAACGGAGATAAAAAATGACAAGACAAAATAGTAGAAATTATGGATGGAAGGTGGTTAAATGGCAAGAACCAAATAGAATAGAGGTTACTAAACAATTCTTGGCATGTAATCTAGGTTTACTTATTAGAAAAGTCAGGGGAAGAAATTCATATACTCTTTCGATGAAATCTTTGGCTCCTAATGGGCCTGTTAATTCTTTTTTAAAATACTCTTTTGGCGGAAGTGATGGCACTATAATGGATTCTATGAATCCAACACATATCTTAGATTATGATGATTTGTTTTTAGAGTCGATAGAGGGAGACAGGAGACAGGGAGATATTGAAATGATATTTAATGAAGCGCGAACAAGATTGGAATCAGGGACGCCTCTCACAGACTTGAAGAGTGTTTCTATTAATCATATTCGCGAGAGTCAAGATTATATAAATTTAAACGGAGGAGGAGAGATTAGTTTTTACTTGAGAACTGGTGAAGAAGAGAAAAAATTTCTTCGTTCACAAAGTGTTCCTATAATTTTTCTTGGCTATAGAGGAGGTATAAACAGAAATGGACGACTATAAACAAAAAGCGATTCAAGAATATTTAAGAGATTTGCCATTGAAACCAATAAGAGAAAATGTTTTTGAATTTAGATATTTACCAATTCCATCTAGATTAAGAATACAAGAAGGTATTGAAATTAAATTCTTTGATGGAGCAGATAGAACTGGAAACCGGCCACCCCAGAGATTTGGGGTAAACGGGGGGAGCTATCTAGATCTAGGTAGATTTGAAAGATTAATAGGGAGATCATCAGGAGGACAACTTGCTGAATGTAGTCATTGGGGTCATGGTGATGGATATGGTAATAATCGTCTTACTCGCACAGATCGAGAGCTTCCGGGAGTTCAAAGATTAACCTATTCTTTGTCTACACCTCATGAAATAGACACAATGAGAAAATCACTTCTAGATGCGTATGTTTATCATGGAGCAGAATGGAAGACAATACCTAAGTCTGCATATGATAAATTAAAGAGAGAACATAAACAACTTTATCCTGCTTCTAAATCGATACCCCTAGTACAAGAAGGAATATCAATGTCTTGCAGATTAGGTAACATTCTTAATAATGCTGATATTGAAGAGGTGCACCAATTAGCTATTTTCACAGAAAAGGAATTGTTACGATTACCGAACATGGGAAAGAAAAGTATAGAGGAAATAAAACAACTTTTGGCAAGTGTTGAATGCCACCTATACACTCCAAATTATTGGGTATGATTAACTAAATAAAATATATAACTTATAAAATGACAAATGATAGTTTACAAGTCTACACTTCAGAAAATGCAATCAAATGGAATTCTAATGGCGGCGCAGATTTTGATGTAAGCCCTTGGATTGTAAATAGAGTTGCAGAATTAAGCAGGGATATAGAAGTAGATTTGTTAGATGTTGGTTCTGGAACAGGAAGATGGACAAAACAATTCGCTCAATATGTTGATTCGGTTGTTGGAGTAGATTTATCTTCCGAAATGATTGGAATTGCCAGAAAAACAAATCCTGCATATAATGTAAAATATATTCATGGAGATTTTTTAAATTTGAGTTTTGGAGGATTTAAGATAGTTACAGCACTTGCATCTTTACAGCATTTTAAAACAAGAAAAAATTTAAATGAAGCTTATGAAGAAATTAGAGACATTCTAAACCCCGAAGGTCATTTTATTTTTTATGCTCCGCACCCACATGGTTTATTTTACGGCAGTACTAGTTTGTGGGAAACAGACTTTGATCCTAATGCTTCTTATACCGATAACTTCCCATTCAAATCTAAAATCCTAATGGCTGATGGTACAACAAGAAGAGGATCAGGATATCATCATCAATTGGCAGAGTATACTGCGGACCTGAATAGACATGGACTTGAGATTGTTGATATGCAAGAATTCTTTGCGAAAGGAGATAGAGTTCCGCATGCATTGGTCATTGATGCTAAAATTGGAGATAAAAAATGACAATGCAATCCTCAAAAAACAATTTTGTAATAACGAAAAGAATAGCCAAGCATGGCAATCAAGCTGTAATTGTTATTCCCTCTATCTTGAAAGAAAAAATTAGTGCAGGTATGTTAGTTAAGATAACTTTAGATATAATTGATGAAGATTCTGAAGAAAAGTTTGATGTGGTGATTGGAGGAGAAAAATGAAAATTGGTTTAATTAATCCAGGAAGTGCATATGTCTCAAATAGAATCCATCAAGACATGGCTTACGTAAATGGAATTTCTTTTGTTGCGGAATCCCTAGCAAGAGCAGGACATGATGTTCGAACAGTAAATTTTGCCCACGACCCAAATGCAAACTTAAGAGACGTTAGAGACTGCGATGTTTTTGGTGCAACATCACTACTGGAATGCTACGGGGCATTTCAAGAAATAATGCCACAATTAAAAGCAACAGGAAAACCAATTGTTGTTGGCGGTCCACTTATGAGTTCGTATGGCAGAACCCCTACAAATGTTTTAATGAGAGCTTTCCCGGAAATAGATTTTGGAGTTATCGGAGAAGGAGAACTAACAACACCAAAATTAATGGATTTTCTTGCCGGGAAAACAAGAGAAATGCCAGGAGGAGTAGTTTTTAGAAAAGGAGATACTCTAGAGACAACAGGCGAACCGGAAATTGTTCAAAATCTTGACGATTTGCCAGAAGTAGATTTTTCTAGATGGAAAGGATTTTCAGAAAGAGTAGCTGGCGAATTTTTTAACGTCCCCCAATTAGCCAGAGGTTGCTATAATCGTTGTAGCTTTTGTTATTTAATAGACAAAAAACACGGAATAAGAAGCTATACTCCTGGAAGAATGGAAAAAGAATTAGCAAATGCACTAAGTCTAAAGCCAAAAGGACTACACTTTTCCGACGATACATTCAGTTATGACCAAGAAAGAGCTATGAAAGTAGGAGATTTATTAGCTGAAAAAGGAGTTTTGTATGAAATACAAACCAGAGTTAGTGATGTTAATTTAAAATTAATGAAACACCTAAAAGAAACTGGTTGTATATGGGCAAGATTTGGAATAGAATCTTTTGATGAAGGGATTCTAAAAAAATGTGGGAAAAATATAACAAGAGATCAAATTTATAGAGCAATAGGAATTACTCAAGAAGCTGGTATAGGTGCAATGGGCTTTTTTATATTTGGATTACCTGGAGAAACAAAAAAAACAATTGAAACAACATTAAAAGGAATAGAAGAAACTCAGCTGATCCCAAGAGCAAGAATTCTAATACCATTACCAGGAACTAGAGTTTATAATGAAGCAATAGCGCAAGGAAAGATAAAGGATGAAATAGAGTTGCTAAGAAGTTATCCACTACAGGAAAGAGGTGGAGATACTGTTTCTGGTAATTTTGTACCAATTAATTTAACGGAGAATCTCACAGATCAAGATTTGATTGAAGCAAGAGATAGGGCAAATGCTCTAAGAGACACTCTTTCATCAAACGTAACAGATCCTGGGCAAAGAGACAATTTGGCAAAATGAAAGTCGCAGGACTATATCCGCAGCCAGTGAATCGTGGTCCGCATGGAGAAATAGAGTTCTTAGAACCGTTAGGACTAGAATATGTTTTAGCGCAAGTTGCAGATCAGCACGACGTAAAGTTATTTACTTTATTTGACGGGACCGTAAAACAAACGGTTGAGAAAATAATTCAATATTCTCCAGATGTTCTAGCCGTTTCTGCTATGACTCCGCAAATTAATCTTGGATTAAAGATGGCTGGCAAAATAAAAAGAAAACTTCCAAACGTACAAACTATTTTCGGAGGCTATCACCCAACCGCTATGCCGTCGATAACACATAAACCAGAAGTTGATTTAGTAATTATGGGCGAAGGTGAAGAAAAATTTACTCTAGCAATAAATAATCCTGCGGAATTTAGAAAAAGAATGGGTGTCTCATATAAAAATGGAGGAATAACATACATTAGGGAGGGGAGAGAAAGAATTCTGAATTTAGATTCGCTTAGAGATCCGATAAGACCGGATTTTCTAGAGCAACTAAGAGATCATGGGCATAGATATCCCGTAGCCCTAAAACAAACAGGCATGGCATCTGTATTATTTTCAAAGGGATGTTTATTTAATTGCGAGTTTTGCTCCAGTCCAGGAATGTATAAACAAAAAGTCACGTATAGATCAACAGAAAGAGTGGTAGCGGAATTACAAAACTTATCTAGAGGAAGAGGAATTAACGCTTTTTTCTTTGCAGATTTAAATTTTACAGCTAATCAGGGAAAAACAAGAGAATTATGTGATGCTATTATCGGATCTGGAATGAAAATATACTGGGAATGTCTAAGCAATATTTCTACAGTAAAAGACCCCGCATTACTTCAACTGATGTATGATGCGGGTTGTAGAAAAATAGGCTGGGGTATAGAATCTCTTGACCCAAGTGTAATTGATGTTATGGGGAAAAGAGGGCTAGAAAGAACACACGAGGTTTTACAAGCATCTGAAGACGCAGGAATAATAAATACTGGATTTTATATGATTGGTCACCCTAGCGAAACAGAGGCGAGTATATTGGCCAGCTCTAAAGGAATTTCCTCCCTACCTCTTCATAGACTAAGAGTTACTGTAAACACCCCACTTCCTGGAAGCAGACTCTATCAAAATACATCACCGACAAATTCTGATTTTGATTTATATGATACTACTCATTTAGTTTTTAATCATCCAAGTTTATTTCAAAATGATTTAGATAGGCTAAGAAAAAAACTAACTAGTGATTTTTATAATTCTGGAGAATATAAGGCTAGGGTAAAGAGCGTAGTCGCTAGATTTCCAGAATATAAGGAAGTATTTGGAAAATAAATAACTTTAATAATAAAAGAGGGCGCAAAACAATATGGAAGCAGAATATAATAAAACAACAGATGCACATGAGAGCACGCAAAAAAAGAGATCATCTAGGAAACATATTTGCAAGCCATTTTTATTTAAAGTTCCAAGCGAAATTCACGGAACGGGAATATTTACTCAAAGAGATATTAATAAGGGTGAGGTCTTTTATGACATCCCTCTAAAAGTTTTATTCCACGAGTTACGTCCAAGATGTGCCTTTATAGGAAATAATAGTTGGGTTTCAGATGAAGAAGTTCTAAATTATATTAATCATTCATGTGATCCAAATACAAAATTAGATTTAACTATTGAACCAAGATTGGTTGCTGTTAGAACTATAAGAATGGGAGAAGAAATTACAGTTGATTATAATTTGACAGAAAGGGGCGGGAATAGAGTATCCTGCAATTGTCAATCTTCAAACTGCGGTGGTTATTTTCTTAGAAAGGAATAATAAAACCAAAAAAGGACTAGTTTCCTAGTTCAAAATACATAAGCTAATTTCTGACGGTCCAATTATAGTCTTTAAGTTTTCCATCTCTTGCGCCATCTGCAAACATTGTTGCATCGTGTCCATATTTTCCAATAGCTCTTGCGATTAGTATAGATTTTTCATCTATATGTAGCTTCCTCATCTTATCTTTAGATGTTAAAAATCCATCATAAATTAGAACATTATTACATAGTTTCATATAAAAATCTGCCATCATTCTAGAGGGTAAGGCAATGGGTGACATCTCAAGCGGAGTTGGGTTATGTTGTTTTAAATAATGGTTTATTGTTGCATAATATCCTGCTATATCATGCGGGTAGAATGTGAACACATCGCTTCCTTCTGCGCCTTGATCAAATGTATATCTAATATTATATGTACTATGAGCAATGCTATTTTCAGAATTAAATTGGCTTCGTAAACTCCAGGCGACAGCTCTTCTTTCCGTAACTCCTTCTGTTGCCACGTGCTCAAGTTTCATTTTGTATCTTGATTTTCTCTTAGTTCTTGATGGAACAGCTACAACAACATCTGATCCCTCTCTTCTTGCCCGAACAGAGTCTGCGTAGGGCTCAACTTTTATTCCACTAGCCATATTTTCTGCGTAAGCAAATATTCTTGCACCTTCTAACAGCCAAACAAATGGCACTCTTCTTTTTTCTGTATCTCTTCCTTGAACGGGTCTAAAACTGTAGGCAACGTAATCTATGTCTTCTTCCCTCATTGTTGTCAATCTGGAGAAGTCTCTAGCACGAATAGCTAATGGTATTTCTCGGCACATATAGGCCTCTCCTTGTGTTCTGGGTTGACTTAAAATTATTTCATCTCCATGCTTGTAACATTTCCTGGAGGCCTCTGCGCCATCTGCGACGTTTTTGAAAAAATTCAGAGGTGTAACTGGAACCTTAACCGCTAATGCTTCTTGCGGAGATAGAGCCGAAATTCCATCTACCAATCCACGAGATGCGAATACGTCTCTGACTCTAAGATCAGTTATTTCGCTTTTTGTTCTTTCTTTGAAAAATGATTTCTTTTCCATAACTATCTATATTCTTATTGGTATATACGTTTATGCGGTGATATTAGTCACCACAAGATATATAAATAAAGAAAGATTATAATTTCTATGGATCTTTCAAAACTAAAATCAGCCGGATTAACAGATAATGAGTCAAAAATATATTCTTCGTTATTAGAAATGGGTCCTAAACCTGCCGGAACAATATCAAAAATAACTGGTTTGCATAGAAGGGTTATTTATGATACAATGGATAGACTAATTAAAAAGGGGCTAATTGGCTATATGGTTGAAAATGGGAAAAAGATATTTAGCGCTTCTAATCCAAATAGATTTTTAGAAATAATAAAAGAAAAAGAGGATGAAATAAATGAACTTTTGCCTTCGATGGTAGATGTTTTTAACAGTGTTAAAGAAAAACAAAAAGAAGATACGTTCTTTTTTAAAGGGAAAGATGGATTAAAATCTGTTTTTGAAGACCAGTTATCCGAAGGTAAAGAAATCTTAATTATTGGAGCTTCTAGAATTGCGTATGAAAGTTTGGAGTTTTATTTTCACTGGTTCGATAAAAAAAGATTAGCTAAAAAAATTAAAACGAAAATAATTTTTAATAAAGAAGTAGAAAATAAACATCAAAAGATACCATTATCCGAAATAAGATACTTACCTGAAAAATATTCTTCTCCGGTTGCGGTTAATATCTATGGAGATAAGGTCGCTATTATTCTATGGAATAAACAAAATCCATTAGCTATTTTAATAAAACAAAAAGAAATTGCGGACGGATATAGAAAACATTTTGGAATGATTTGGAAAAGTGCACACGACTAAATTTAAAAAAGCAATAAGATTTCAATTAATATGAAAAAAGAGTACAAAGCTATTATCTTCGATTTAGATGGGACACTTGTAGATACACTTCCCGCTAGCAGACAATCTTTTAAGATATTGTTAAGAAATAGACATATAGATATTAAAGATTTTGATATAGATGCTTATGCTGGTGCCCCAACAAAAACAATTTTATTATTTTTAAAGAAGAAGTACGGGTTAAAAGATACAATAATTGACCTAAGAATGGAAAGAAGAAATATATTTTTCTCATTAATAACAAAAAAAAGTCTTTTATTTAAAGGAGTAGAGCCCAGTATAAGAAAACTAAGCAAAAAATATAAATTAGCAATTGCTACCGGATCATCATTTGCTAGTTTGTTCCAGGTTACAACTAAAGAGCTGAGAAATTTATTTGGTGTTATTGTTACGATAGATGATGTTAAAAAAGGAAAACCAAATCCGGATCAATTGCTTCTTGCTGCTAGAAAATTAAAAACAGATCCCTCTCGGTGCCTAATGGTAGGGGATTCTAGATTCGACCAAATTGCCGCTAATAAAGCAAAAATGGATAGTATTGGAGTATTGACTGGCGCAGTTTCTAAAAAAGATTTGATGATAGCTGGTGCTGAAAATGTGCTTAGAAACGTAAATGAACTGAGTAAAATACTCTAATTTCAAATACACAAGCCTTTTAAAATAAATAGTATTGATATTCTTATGTTCGAAAAAAAGTGTCCAGGTTGTGGGGAGAAGGTAGAGAGGAAGTTTAGATATTGTCCTTGGTGTAATTATTCTTTGAAAAAGCAAGAAGTTGAAGAGAACTTTGGAATGCTTGGAAAAGATGATGAGATTCAACAGGCTGTAAAACAGATGAATTTGCCGTTTGGATTGAATGGAATAGTCGGCAACTTAATGAAACAAATAGAAAAAGAGATGGGCGATATAAACAAACTAGAGAATGCAAATGCTGGAAAGCCACGTGGATTTAAAATACAGATTTCTACTGGGATGCCGAAAATGCAAATGATTGGTCCTGGACAAAATAATCTGAATGTTCAGTTGCCGCACGGGAACGAATTAATTGAAGAAATTCCTGAAAGTGAACGAAACAGAAGATCTAAATTAAAAAGAGTTGGGGCTAAATCAACCATAAGAAGACTTCCTGAGGGTATCGTGTATGAAATTGAGGCTCCTGGTGTTAAGTCTAGGAAAGACATTGCGATTACTAAGCTTGAACAAAGTATTGAGTTAAAAGCATATTCTAAAGATAGATGCTACGTAAAAATTATTCCGATGAAAGTTGAGATTCTTGGGGTTAGTGTAAAGGATGATATCGTTTTCTTGAAATTGAAAGGGTAGAATTATTATAACCAAAGATTAGCAGAGCAGATACATTGTATTCTTAATGAGTTGAGTTTAAAAGCAACTATTTATGGAGAGAATATCCCGCAGGGTAAAAATAGGAAGATAGTTCACACCGTAGCATTGAGAGGAGACGAGATGTTCCACAAATTTATGACTCTTATAAAACCCGCAAATCCTAAGCATATTGCTAAATATGAGCAATACAGAAAGAGTTTTAAATGAAAAAAAACTCGCTTTCTTGTGAGCCCGTAGCACAGCCTGGTAGTGCACCGTCCTGATAAAAATGAAAAATATTTAGAACGGCGGGGGTCCTAGGTTCAAATCCTAGCGGGCTCACTTTTATAATAAACGATTTTTCACCGAGGTTTCCCTGTGGGATCATATCTAAAGAGAAAGACAAATCCTAGCAGGCTCATTTCATATTCTAAAAGTTTTTAAAGTCGAAAAACACTAATTAATGAAGGTGATTGATTGACTAATAGTCGGTAAAGAATCACCATAGAATTCTGAGTAAAATATGAAAAGACACATCAAAACCACATATGATATCGTCCTAGATAAAACTCCAGAAGGAGTCCTCGTTTGTAATGTGATGAGACTGATGAGACCCCCTACTTGCCTTTATACATTTCATGCTAGACCTGAAGGTGAAAAATATCGTTTATTAGCTATAGTTTCTGGTACTGAAAGAACAGATTATGGTCTTGTTGATAATGAAGTAACTGCTAGATCAAATTTGGCACGTATAGCGCAACAATATGCAATAAACCATGTTGTGACCCGTCTTGGTGGGTCTAGATAAAATGAGCTTGAAAGATTATTATGTAGAAGAAGAGAGAAAAGTTGTGGGTTTTATTGGAGCGTACCAGAAAAACTATGGTCTTAGTGACCTTGAATTAGATATCTCCCATATTACGTTCGAGCAGTATAAAGAGGAAAGATTAAGACTTTGTGGTATTAAAAATGAAGGGGAAAGAATGAAGCAAACTGCGTTGCTAGAAGTAAGAGTTTTAAAACACCACTTGCAAGGTTTAACTAATATTCTTTTTGGGATTGGGGAAAGACATGCCAACTGATATTCGGACTCGCAAACTTGCACAGCTCGCTGTAAGACGAGGAGTTAATGTTAAACCTGGGCATAAGGTAATTATTTCTGGTAGTAGTGAAGCGATTCCTTTTTTAGTTGAACTATATAAAGAAATTATTCTACAAAGAGCAATTCCGATTGTTAAAATTGGACTACCGGATGTAAATGACTTTTTCTATAAATACGCGACAAAAGAACAACTTGAATATTTTCCAGATTATTGGTTTGATACTATAAAACAAGCTAATGGATATATTGGCGTTAGTACTGAAACAAATACGCGAGAACTAACAAGTTGTGATTCTAAAAAGATGACTGCTCGTGGAAAAATAACTCATAAGATTTCAGATTATGTCTGTAATGAAAAAGACAAAATAAAAAGATGTACTATTGCTTATCCGTGCTTGGCTCTAGCGCAAGACGCTGAAATGTCTTTGACTGAATATGAAAATTTTGTTTATGGCGCAACAATTGGTGTTGACTGGAAGAAATTGCAAATAATTATTGATAAAATGCTTTCAAAATTCAAGAAAAACTCTTCGGTACATTTGGTTGGCGAAGGAGTGGACTTGAAAATGAAAGTACACGGAGACAGGGCTATTAGTGATATGGGTTTTGATAATATGCCTGCGGGAGAAGTTTTCATGGCACCGGTTAGAGAAAGTTTGAACGGCTGGATTAAATTTGATTATAGCTCTATTGAAAACGGGAAAGAGGTTTGTGATATTTATTTGAGATTTGAAAACGGAAAAGTTGTAGAATCTAAAGCTTCTAAAAATGAAGATTTCTTGAAGGAAATGTTAGCTACTGATGAGAATGCATCTTATGTTGGAGAGCTTGGAATTGGATGTAATCCGAAAGTTACCAAATATATGAATAATCTTTTGTTCGACGAGAAAATCGGCGGGACAATACACTTAGCATTAGGAATGGCTTACAGGGATAATGGTGGAGGAAATGATTCTGCGATACATTGGGATATTGTCAAATCAATGAAGAAAGCAAAACTTATTGTGGATGGAAAAGTTATACAGGAGAACGGGGAATGGAAGTTGTAATAACCATCTTAAGCCAGCTCATAATTTTATGATATCATTGTATTATGTTGTAGCGAGAAGGAAACATGCACAGGATATTCAAACTAGAGAAAGGGGATTCCCTAGGTGTTTTGGGTATTCTAAAAATGAAAGGGAAAAATTTGTACGTAGAACTGATGGAATATTGAGAAGGAATCCAGAATATGATGTTGCCAAATACTACCCCAAGACCGATGATGTTGAATTAATACGAATGAGACCGCCTACCTTATTTAGAATAAAATAAGTTCATTTTTAAGATTTGCTACCACTCTATAGATACATCTTTAGGAAGATTTAAAAACCTCTATTGAAATAAATATTTATGACACACACACGGGATGCGACTCAAAAATCGGCAGTAGATGGATCAGTGCCTAAAAGAGCATTGGTTTTAGAAACAGATTTGCAAGTGGGCAAACTATTACCTTATTTATTCAATATGTGTGGATACACTGCAAAAACTTTTTATAAAGAAGAAGATGCTCTTGCGGAAATAAGAAAGTCTTATGTTCAACAATTGCCCTACGATCTAATGTTTTTGGATATCGGATGTATTCATCCTTCAAGAGATGAACATGTATCTCGAAGAATAGCGGAAACATGCGGAAGAAGTATCTCTATGAAAACACAATTTAATGGTGAAACTATTGCTCTTACTCTTGCAGAATCCCATCCCGAATTACCTGTTATTTTGGCGGTAAGGGACACAAGAGGCTACAGGGCATTAATAAAAGAACACAACATCTCAAACCTTAGGCTATTACACAAGCCATTCATGGCAAAAGAATTTTTTGAAGCTCTTCCAAGAGTTGGTGTTTAATTTAATATTTATCTTATACTTAATGATATAATTTTTATATTAATTTTTTATTGCAATAAACCATCGGTCTACCTTGTCTGGCCTATCTCTACTTTTCCAAGTTTTTCTAAAATGATTAATCGAATATCTGTGATTTGGTCCGTACCATGGATCAAAAAAGTAAATATATTTTCTGTCTATTTTTCTAACAACAGAATAATGGTCCATCGGAAACCCGTGACTTTTGTCTTTGGTGTCAATATAACAAACAATGATTTGATATCCTGATTCAATCAGTTTTCTGATTTCGGGGATACTACTACTCCCACTAATATGATTTAATTTTAATTTTTTAACAAGTTTATAAAAATCTTTAAACCATGTCCCTTGATGGGGCTTGCTTTTTGTAAATTTTGCTATTTCGGTCTCTGATTTTTTAATTCCAAAATGCTCTAAAACCATTCTCAATGATGCTGGACCACAAGTGTGGGTTGTTTCTTGTTTATAATATGGAAAAGTCATCTGGTAGAATTATTAATTATACATTTATATATCTTGCCAAAATTTTTGTAGAGTTGTATTATTTAACTCAATAACTTACCAAAAAAATTAGTATATTCCCACGATACCAGGAGAAGGTTTAAAAACCCATTTTTGATAAGAGAAATATGGTTAGAGCAACATCTGCGGATGTTTCACTACCCATTTTAAAAAACAAAAATTACAAAATGGTTAATGGATTAGCATATTATTTAAGACAAGCTTGGAAAAAGCCTGATAAAGAAACACTTAGAAAAAGAATGATCGAGTGGAGAGCTTCTGATTCAATTGTTAGAGTTGAAAACCCATTGAGAATTGATAGAGCACATTCACTTGGATATAAGGCGAAGAAGGGAGTTTTCGTAGTTAGAGTAAGAGTTATTAGAGGCGGACACGTTAGGCCAAGACCAAACAAGGCTAGAATAGGTAGAAGATTACATACAAGACTTAATTTAAAGATGAATTATCAGCAAATTTGTGAACAAAGAGCTGCTAGAAAATATCCTAATTGTGAAGTTTTAAATTCCTATTGGATAGGAAGAGACGGAATGCATTATTTTTACGAAGTTATATTGGTTGATAGAGCTGCTCCGGAAATAAAAACAGATAGACAGTTGAGTTTTGTGAATAAACCTGCAAACTATAAGAGAATATTTAGAGGATTAACTTCTGCTGCTACAAAGGCTAGAGGGTTGCATAATTCTCCTTTTAAGGTTCCTAAAGTTAGACCAAGTTTGAGAGCTAATAATAGACAAGGAAACTAATCCTAACATTTTTAAAGTTGCTTTTATTCTATTAAATATGCCTAATAGTACACATTCTGACCGGAAACCTATTTTCTTGACCTTGAAAGAAAGGAAGAAGTGTGAAGCGTTAGCGGATTCTCATAGAGCTATGGCTAGAGGGAAAACTGGTGATGAGTCGATGCTGGATTATGGAAAAGCTGCTTCTAATTATTTACTTACTAGAAATTATGCGTTGGCACACGAAATGAAACAACTCGCAAAAATGGTTGGAACAAAAGAAAAACTTTCTCCTAATATGCTTAATGACTCTATGGCTGCATCTATAATTAGTGTTGGGTTTCTTGGCGGGCTTACTTTCTTATATTCTGGGATTAGTGGAAATGCAATTGTAGATAGTTCAACGAAACCCTTTAATTGGATTGGGATGCTTTTACTTCTAATAGCTATTATGTTTGGTTTGTTTTATATTATTAAAAAGAAAAGAAAATAGATTTATAAGAGGGGTTTGTTAACTCTAATGATGCTTTCAAGTAGAAATATAGTTTATAAATTCCATAAATGGAAAAAACAATTATTATTTGCTGATAAAATTATTTCTGTTATTGTTCTGCTGCTTTTGGGACTTACTAGGCCGGACTTGCTTATGATGTCTGTGTATATTCTACTTATACCGTATCTATATTTGACTAAAAGAAAAAATGCATTAAATCATCTTGCTATAGCTTCTATTGTTTCTATTATATGGGTTGTTTTTACAAATAAATATTATAATTATAATTTTGAAACGTTAAAAATATTTGGGCTCAATTCTTACCTTTTATTTGCGTTTGCTACTGGATTGTTTGCTGTTTATATACTATATTCTCATTGGGAACATAAATTAAGAACATTGAATAGTAAACTTCTGCTCTTTATAGTTCTTTATTGGCTATTATTAATTTTTGTAGAAACGATTGCTTATCATGTTTTTAATATTCATAATATTGCTAATGCAATATATTCTGGATTGCCATTATGCGATTGCCTACATGCACCTAGATGGATGCAAGCTGCCTATTTCCTAATTGGGCCAATTTATTTTTTAATTTGCGAATTTCTTGGATTTGAGAATCCTCATTTTGTGAGAAAATAGATTTATAAATATGAAAATCCTAAATAGATTATGATAAAAAGGGTTGAAAGAGGTTTTGGTAAGTTTGTTCTCCTTGGAATTATACTTGTTTTGATATTTCTATCATATAGTATTGTTTCTCCATATTTGATTGTATTACTTTCGTCTTTTGTATTTGCATATATTTCTAAGCCTTTGTTTGATTTTCTTAAAAAAAGAATGAATAAGAGCGTTTCTGCGATTTTATGTATGTTATTAATTATGAGTTTATTTATTATTCCTATAGCTCTCTTGACGACTCAAATAGCCACACAGGCGCATGAATCTATTGTTCAGGGAGATTTTAATGATATAATAGATACGGTAACTTCTTTCCCTTATTTAGAAAAGTTTGGGTTAGATATTAAGGTTGGAATTGATAAATTAATTTCTTATGTCTTTTCTGTAGTGAGTAGTGTTGCTTCTGCATTGCCGTCTTTATTTATCTCATTAATATTGTTTTTATCTTGTGTATTTTATATTTTATATGATTGGGATAAGTTAATATTTAATTTAAAAAAGTTTATACCATTTGATAATAAAAATAAAACGATACGGGAAATTTCAAGTGCTACTCATGGAATTGTTTATGGGTATTTGTTGATTGCACTTATTGATTTTACAATTGCGGCTATTGGGTTGTACTTGATTGGCGTTAGGTTTTCATTATTACTTGCATTCGTGATTGCAATTATGGTATTTGTTCCTGGACTTGGGCCTGCTTTAGTATTTATTCCTCTTATTTCCTATTTCGGGATAATTGGTGATTGGTTTAGTTTTGGAGCGATAATGGCTTTATGGTTAATATTATCTTTGTTTGTTGAGACTTTCTTGTCGTTTAAAATATTGGCTGGGAATACGAGAATACATCCTATTATAATGTTATTAGGAATACTTGGCGGGACTTCGGTATTCGGATTGTTTGGCTTTATAGTTGGTCCGATGATATTAGTTTATACAATAAAAATAGTTCAGGGATTATTGGATAGGATTTAGGAATTATTTCTTACCTAAAACATAATCGACTCTTTCTCTGAAGTCGTGCTCGGACAGTATTGTTTTTTCTGGAACTACTAATCTATTTGGTTTTGCTACAGTGGGCATTATGGTATGAAGCTCGTTATTAACATAACTCATCACTATAGCATACCCTGTTTGAAAAGCCTGGTAACTTGATTCTCTTAATTCTGGAGAAAAGTGTCTAAACTTCAAGCTAGTTGGATGACTCATAGTATATTCTGAAAAAAAATCGTCTCTAAATAATTCCATCTCTTTTTCTGCATGTTGCCAAAACGTATCTCCTCTTTCTCCACGCTGAACAATAAACGGGCATCCATCTTTTCCGAATGATCCGCTTTTGAGTATTGCTGAGAAATCACACATGTCCACGTGCATTTTTCCACACCTTCTACCAAGAACAAAATTTCCAATGTGGCTATTTGTATTGTATAATTTTGCTCCCCAAGTTAAACCACGAGCATTTAAGAAACCCATGGCTTTGCCCGCATTGTGCGCTAAATAATGTACCAATTCGTCTCTTTCTACTCTTTTATCTCCTGTTAGTTCTGTACGAGTTAGTTCGTATAACGCTTCGTCTAGTCTAGTGTCTGCCGTTATTTGAAAAGCAGAAACAAATGCCGAGCCACGACCATAATATCCTCTTTCTGCAAGATAAATAAATCCATCTAACAAATCCATTTTTACTGAAGGCTTATGGTGAGTTAAATTCAGATGATCTAGTTTTCTCTTTCCCAGGGCATACTGTGTTAAAAATTCCTTAGCTTCTTCTGGTTTAAATGGCGGAAGAAAATATTCTACGTAAGCCGGTTTCATACAAGAAAAATCGAATCCTGTTATATTTAAAAGAGTAACCCAAGTTAATTCATTATAAGCTTCAACTACCTCTAGTAACCCCCTTCTGGCCCCCACTGATCTTTTTCTTGCTGGGCCTATAAATGGCCTTTGTGCTTCGAAAGTTTTTGGCGCGACACCTTTTAATCTAAGATACGTTCCGTTTGGTTCCATAATTATAGCGCTTCTCAAACCAGAAGTTATACCCTCATGGGAAATATTCGTTGGCTGGTCTAGGGCCGTTACTCTTTCCTCTAACCTATCTTGAACAAACCAGGCTCTTGGTTCCCAGTTGCCGCTTCTTAATTTCTGCATTCTAAGTTTTTTTCTTGGAAAAAATAATAAATCTCCACCTGCTTGGTTTTGAGCTATTTCTGCAGGAGTTGTTTCACCAGTTATGGATCTAAAAAAGTCTATTTCTTGGTCTCTTGCCAATTCATAAGACTGTCTAATGTTTTGTAATTCTTTCATGTGTTTTACCTTTCTGGCATTCTAAAATTATATTGAGTTATATTTCTTTGACTACGTAATTCTTTTGGTAAATCACAGACATAAACTTGGGCAATACTCCCATCTAATGCTTCAAGTTCTAAAAATAGCTGATTATCTCCTACATATCCGCAATTTAATCTGCCATCGAATAAACGGTCTAAATTACATATAGATTGTGCTCTTTTATCCTGATCTGGATTCAATAAGGCAGTTTGAGCTACGGCTGCAATCATACTTGCATAAGCTTTTCCTAACGTAGCTGTTAATTCTAATGTTTTCATGAAAAAAGTTACTAATTCTTGTTTTTAAATGTTAATACTGCAAATATATATTACTTTACGTTAATTACTTTTCCTCTTTTGCCAACCTGGAAGATTCTTGTTCTGCCGATCTTTTGTTCTAGTCCTTCGGCTTCGTGAATATGTGAGGAAATGAAGACGTCTGGATGAAAATAATCTATAACCGTTCTTAGCACTTCGCTTCCTGGAAAACCTGAGAATTCTGCTAAGGTACCACTTGCGTGTATGTGCGAGACCAAAACCTTTTTTGTTGGTCTGTCTTTTACCTTCTCAAAATTCTTTATTAGTTTGTCTAGTGTCTTTTTATCGTCTATATCTAGTCTAAAATCTGGAGAGCCTACGCCTATAATATCTACTCCGTTGTAATGTGTGTAAATACCGTCTATGTTGTTAATTTGATACATATCTTTTAGGGTATTAGCTTCTGTTGTGGTGTCCCAATTGCCTGGGATGAAAATTACTTTTTGGTTTCTCTTTTTGAAAGGAGCTATTATTCCTGGGGAGGTTTTTTGCCTACCGTGTAAATCACCAGATAGAATTATTAGGTCTACTTTTTCTTTTTCGGCTTTTTTTGATAGAGATTCCGCTACTGTGGCGTTACCGTGAAAGTCGGCGGCTGCGAGAATCTTAAGACCTTTGATTTTTTCCATGAAATATTATATTAAAGTAGATATTTAAATAGTTGTTTTAATAATTCTCACAAGGGTAGCCCATTTACTTTTGCCACGACCTTGAATACGACTACTAGAATACCTCATTATTTTTTGGCAGTGGGAAAATTATTGTTCGAGGGGGGAAATTTTGTTAGTTTTCTAGCAACCACTTCCAAAGAGGAATAAACCTAATTTTTCCTTTAATGCCGAACCATTCAATTTCCTCTTCTCCTTCTTTGCTAGAGGTAATTACTAATAAATTTTTACATTTTAAGGCATCTCCTGCTTTTAACAATGCCCTTACTTCTCTGTCTTTGGTCTCCGTTTTGTCTAAACTATAACAAACTTGAATGAGTTGCTTAACCTTGATTCCTTCTTTTATGACAAAGTCTACTTCTTCTTGTTGTTGATTTTTCCAGTAATAAAAGTTCAATTTTCCTTCCAACTCTAATCTTTTTAAGGCAATAGCCACTGAATTCTCATATAGCTTGCCTAAATTTTGGCTTGAACTAAATGCTCTTGCGTGTATAAACCCGTTGTCAATACAATAAATCTTTTTTATAGAAGTTATCTGCTCCTTAATTTTATAAGAAAATCTTTTAAGGCTAAAAAATATGAAAGATTCTTCAAGGTATGTTAGGTAATTTTCAGTTGTATGTGAACTCTTTATCCCCGCTATTTTGCCAAGTGAGTTAAATGAATACTCATTACAAATATTTGAAAGTAGTTGCTCGGATAACTTTTCTATCGCCTGAGCAGATCTTATTTTATATCGTTTTATTATATCTTTAAAGATTATAGAGTTAAATAATGTCGACAGATAATCTTTGTAATTTATCTTTTTTATTAGAGGTTCTGGATATCCTCCGTATGTCAAATAAGTCTCCAATCCTTCTTTAATCTCTGAAGTAGTTAATTCTTTTTTATCAAGATAAAGATATTCCTTAAGGGAAAAGGGCAACACGATGAGTTGTAAATGTCTCCCTGTTAAATGTGTAGCTAATTCCTTACTTAGCAAATGAGAGTTGCTCCCAGTTATTACTAAATTAAACCCTTGTCTTTGTAGTCTATTTACAAATAGTTCCCATTTTGGAAGATTCTGAATTTCGTCTAAGAATAGAACTTTTGGATTTTCATATATAGAATTAATTGCAGAAATAATTTCATCATAATCTTCAGTTTCAATTAATTTTTCATCATCAAAATTTATATATCCAAATTTATCCTTTTTACTAAGTGCATGAAGACTGAAAAAAGACTTACCCGCTCTTCGGGGTCCAATAATGACTTTAATTAAGTTATTCGATAAGTCCAATTTAATATTGTCTCTTTCTATATATCTCTCGTTGAGTAAGGCGCTTAATTCTCTCTTCTGAAGTAATAGTATGTCTTTTATCATAGTTATTGTATTGCAATATAGTTTATAAATATTTGTATTATAGATATTTAGTAATTTCCTTTGTATTCTTAGATAGAATTATTTATCAGTTCATTTAGTTTCTTGTTGTTGGCAAAAATCCAAATTATTTTATCTTCTTTGAACATTATCTTGTTTGATTTTTCTAGATATTCTAAGATTAGTTTAAATGTCTGATATTGTATTCCTTTTGATAGACTTTTCCAGAGTTGCATTCTTGTAGGATAGTCTTCGTAGTTTTGTATTGCTTGCTCAACTAATAGGATCGTGTCTAAACGTGGATAGTGTAAAATGTTTATTTTTGTTTCCATTTTCTAGTTGTATATACTTATACAATTAGCTTTTTAAAGGTTTTGGTGAGAATTTTTGGGAATGTAGAACTCAAACTTTCTTATAAATAACAACTTGCACAGATTGGAGATTGCGGAATTCCTCTTCTCTGAGAATCTTCATATGCTTCCACTGCACGTCTTATCTCTTTTCTTGCATATCTACTTTGTTGTACTGGCGTTGGTCTTGGAACTTGCTCTCTGTATCCTGGCGAACATCTTAAAAATGCCAATATATCTTTTCTTAGAGCTCTTCTTTGCCTTGCGTCACGTTGCTCTGGGGATTCTTCCACTCTCGCTAATCTTGCCTGATGTGCGATTCCATATCCACTAATACATCTATCCATAGTAAAATTTAGATTGATTCCTTTATATATATTCCGAACTCAAACTTTTTAAACGTCTCTTCTCCGAGTTTGGAAATATACATTCTAGTATAACATTATTTTTAAAGAGAGAAAATGTTGATTTTTTATGGATTTGGATAATGTTTCGTTAGATGAAATAAGAAAACGTTTGTGGACGGAGGGAGTTGATTTAAAAACTATTTTAAGCCGATCGACAGAAAAAGTAGGAATGATTGATGCTATGCCTCGGCAAAATAGGTTGGCTTATGTTGAATCGTTAGTAAAAGAGAGGGGAATTTCTTTCGGAAAAGCCAGGGATATGCTACAGGCGAATCCAATTCTACCTGATGAGTCTAGGCAGCTTTTTACAGAAATAGGAAGCTACTTATCTTCTGAATTTGGAATGGCTACTGACTATGGTATTGAATTTCTAGAATCTCGAATAATGTGTCATACTAATGCAGATAAGAAAACAATTTTAATACCAGAAAAATTAGGCATAGAGGCGCCTTTTACGATTTCTTTTGCGCAGGCTCAGGCTTTTCAATGTGAAAATTCTTCCTTGGTAAGAGAGCTAAGAGCATCTAAATCTAAATCAACCACGTGGCAAATAAGGGGTTTGCTCGAAGGGTTTCCAGGATTTATCACACTGAGCTATTGTAGAGCAAGAGATGAAAAAGTCGGAAGAGGATTTTATAGTACAGATGTACTTGATATATATTCCTTTGGCCGTCTTGAGAATGTGGCGAAAGGAATTGATTATTTTGCGGGGATAATGGCGGGAGAGGGCCCGAGTGGAGTTACCGAAGCGATACGCAATTTTAGAACGGATCAAGAACTTGCTTCTCATTCGGATGCTGTTTTGAGACAAGCTATTGAAAGATCGGGCGCGTAAATTTAAGATAGTTATATTTTTATATGGCTGTTTGATAGATAGATTATGCAATTGAAAGATATTAAGAACTGGAATCCGGAAGTTGAGAAATTAATTACGGCTGAATGGAAGAAGTCTAAGATGTATAATTTTGATTTTAAGACTAAGAAAAAAATATACTCTATAGATACGCCACCACCATACGTTAATTCTCCTATTCATATGGGTCACGCGATAACTTATTGTTTTATGGATTTTTTCGCTCGTTACAAAAGAATGAAGGGATATGAAGTACTTTTTAGACTTGGATTAGATAATAACGGTTTACCTATTGAAATGGGAGCGGAGAAAAAGTATAACGTTTCGCCTTTTATTGTTGGCCGTGAGAAGTTTGTTGAGTATTGTAGAAAATTATTGGAAGAAGCTGGGACGGCATCTATAGATAGTTTCGCTAGGTTAGGAATTTCTTTTAATTCGTATGAGATGGATGCCTCAATTGGTGGAATATATGAGACGGATTCGCCTGAGTATAGGGCTTTGACGCAAAGTACTTTTATTAGTTTGTATAAAAAAGGATTGATATACGAAGCTAAGAGAATAAATAACTGGGATCCTAAGTTGAGGACTACCATAGCTGATTCTGAAATTGACTATAAAGACTTACCCTCTACTTTTAATGATATAAAATGGACGGTTAAGAATTCTAAAGAGGAAATAATAATAGGAACGACTAGACCGGAGTTGATTTGTTCGTGCGGAATGGTTGCGTATAATCCTGAAGATAAAAGATATACACATTTAGAAGGCAAAACCGCTATAACGCCACTTTTTGGAATTGAAGTACCGATAAAAGCGCATCCTGTAGCTCAGATAGACAAAGGAACGGGTCTTGTGATGATGTGTTCGGCTGGAGACTTAACAGATATACAGTTTTTTAGAGAGATGAAGTTGACTCCTAAGATTTCTATAAACCAGGATGGAACGATGAACGAAAACGCTTTGGAATTTAAAGGATTGAAGATAAAAGAAGCTAGAGCGAAGATAATTGAGGTTTTACGAGAGAAAGGGTTATTAGTTAAACAACAACAGATAACGCATAGAACTCCTGTTTCTGAAAGAGGAGGAGCGGAGATTGAATTTATTGAGATGCCTGAGTTTTATTTGAAGCAGTTAGAGTTTAAAGATGATATGCGTAAGATAGCTAAGAAGATAACGTTTTATCCTACAGAGTCTAAAAAAATATTAGATGATTGGATAGATTCTGTTTCTATAGATTGGCCTATATCTAGACGTAGATATTACGCTACTCCTGTACCACTTTGGACTTCGGGAGAGTATACTGCTGTACCAAAACCTGGGAAGTATTTGCAACCGTGGAAAGAGGACGTGCCTTCTGATGCTGAAGTTTGGAAAGATGGGAAGAAGACTGACTTGAAGGTTTCTGAGATTAAGAACTGGGAAGGAGATAAGAGAGTGCTTGATACTTGGATGGATTCTTCTATATCTGAACTATTTATATTAAATTATAAGACGGATGAGGCGTTTTTTAAGAAAGCTTATCCGGCTACGTTAAGACCGCAGGGGAAAGAGATAGTTAGAACTTGGTTATATTATACTTTACTTAGAGGATACTTGGAGACTGGTAAACCTTGTTTTGAGAATACTTGGATACACCAACACGTACTTGATGGCTCTGGACGTAAAATGTCTAAATCACTTGGTAACGTTATAGATCCGCAAGAGTTACTTAATAACTACGGAGCTGAAGCGATAAGAATTTGGGCTGGGACGGAAGGAGATTTGAGTAAGGGAGACGTTCCGTGTTCGAAAGAGAAGATAAACGCTGAACTGAAAACGATAAATAAGTTACTGAACGTTTCACGTTTTATATTTCAGTTTGAACGAAAGACTAAACCCAAGAAACTATATCCTATTGACGCACTGTTTATTGATTATATGGAAGACTTGACTTTACGAGCGGATAAATGCTATTCTGATTACGAGTTTCAAGCTATTGTACGAGAGCTACGAACTTTTCTTTGGGATTTATTTGCTTCGCATTATTTAGAGATAGTTAAGAATAGAGCTTATAATCAGGATAAGAACTTTAGTTCGGATGAATCGGATTCGGCTAAATATTCACTTTACTATTTACTTGAAAGATTTTTGACTTTGATTTATCCTATTATACCACAGATTTCATCGACGATTGGGACGGAGCTGGGACTAGATTTACTTAACTCTGAATTTCCTACGGCTAAAAAAGGAAAATCTGACTTGAAACTGATTGCTAAAATAATGGAGTTCGATTCTGAAGTTTGGAAAATAAAGAAAGAGAAACTACTTGCGTTAAATAAAGAGATTTCTGGGATTGACGTTCCGAAAGAGCTAAAAGAATTTGAGAAAGAGTTGAAGGTTTGCCATAAATTGGCGGGATAAACCGATGAATAACGAGAACCTAAAAAAACTATTTATGTGGCTTTGTGTGGTATTTCTTTTAATGTTATTTATTATCACATCCTCTGTTTTAAAAATTATGATTGGGATTTCTCTATTAATTCTACTTCTTTTTATAAATTCTACAGAGAGAAAAATAAAGAGCTCTATTTATAGTAGGGCCTCAAATGAAACATTTTTTGATGCTATTAAATGGGTTGCCTTTGGCATTTTTGTTATAATTTATCCTATTTATTTGAAAACCAATACTACATTTTTTATTATTACAATATTAATATTTGTAGCTGTTTTGTTTATTCTAAATATACTAAAAGAACGTGAGTATAACAAAAATTAAACCTTTTAAACTTGTTTAATCCTAAGACAACTTACAAACATTTTTATACGTGTTTTGGTTAATAATAATATGAAAATTTTTGAATGGTTTAAAGATTTTTTTGAATCAGACGTGGGGTGGGAAGAAATAAAGAGTATACCTTCTTGGGCTATAAGGATATTCCGTAAGGAATTTAACAGAAATTATGTAAGGGGTAATAGAAACCCATACAATAAAAATTATTATATTAAAGGCAAATCCTTCTTATATAAAGTTAAAGTAACTGACAACACACAAGGCGGTTGTTATTATTACTATCGGAAATTAAGAAATAAGTAACATTTTAATATCCTTTGAAGCATAATTATATATGGTTCATTGCGAAGAGTGCGGTGTAAAGATAGAGGGAATGCCCTTCAGGTGCCACTATTGTAATCAATTCTTTTGTGGACAACATAGATTACCTGAGGACCATTTTTGCAATAATCTCCATAAGAGAGATGTGTTCGAAAACCTAAAAGACACAAAAACTACGAAAGAAGAATCCTTTATGCCCATGCATAAAAGAAAACAAGGGCAAACCCATGCCAGCAAAAAGACTTTCTTTAAAGAAACAAGAGATAGCCTTACTCACTGGTTAAATGAAAGAGAGCACAATAGTTACGATTGGAAAGGAAGAGTCAACTATCTTATCACAATTGCTTCAATATTTATTGTTTCTATTATTGTATACAAAATTATTTACTCTAATACCTTAAAACTTAACTCAATTAACATTTGGATAATTAATCTCGCAGGGATATTGCTTTTAGTTTCAGTGTTTTTTATTTTAAAATATGGCTGGAAAGTTGCAAAAGAAATTCCAAACATAATAAAAAGACAGAAAAATTGGTTAAGGTGGTTAATTATATTACTAATATTGCTTGTGCTTTGGCAGGCTTATGAGAACAGAGATACACTTTTTGACCCAATCATACAATATAAAGAGAATACTAACTTCTCTTATTTTAATCCTTTAAAAATGTCTATTGGGGGAATTTATAATAAAACAACAGAAACTGTCAATCAAGTAGAATTAAAGATTTCTAACCCGGAGCAATATAAGACCTCTCCCAAGGAAATAAAATTTGGCTCAATAAAGTATACAGTCTACGGTGGGGTAAATAATTACTTGTCTTCGTTATCTGATTCAATTTCATATTATTATGTTCCACCAACAACAAAAGACTTTATTGTGAAAGATTTGGATAATCAGATACAAGATACTTATCTTAAGCCTCTTGTCGACGAGATAAGGAATAAAAATAACAATAACAAGGAGCAAGCAAAGATAGCAATTAGCGCCGTTCAAAACATTCCTTATGATTGGAAGGGACTTGCGGGCACCCCTGAAGGAAGAATGCCTTATGAAGTTCTGTATGATAATACGGGAGTATGCGGAGAAAAATCGCTTTTGCTTGCTTATGTTTTAAGGGATTTGGGTTTTGGAGTAGCCATATTTGAATTCGAAGCAGAAAGTCATAGGGCGGTAGGAATAAAATGCGCAAAGGGGAATTATAATTCTAACTATTGTTTTATAGAATCTACTTCCCCATATCCGGTTGGGCAGATTCCTTCAGACTATGTCGGAGGAGCAGACATAAGACGTGCAACCCCGGAGATAGTTATTATATCCGGGGGGTATTCCTATAATTAACAAACATTTTTATAGATAGGCTACCATGATTCTTTATGGATACGGAAGAAATAATACAACTTCTAAAGAAGTCTGACATTTATGCCGAACATCCGGGGTGTGGTGGTGAATTTAAAATTTCTGATGCTTTACTTTTTGACGGTACAAAACCATTCCCCTTTAAGGCAACGGAAGTCCAAAAGAATTTAGAAGAAGCATTGAAAAAACGGCAAGAAGTGTTAGACAAGAGCATGAAACTAGCAACAACTGGAGCACAAACAACTTCTAAATCTGTTAATGCTGGAAAGTTATTAGAAAAGGTTTTCCCGACTATGAAAGACTTTAAATGGGAACTATCTGACTGTAGATTTTTGGGTGAGCCTATTGATCTCATAATATTTCATGGACTGACTGCCGGAAAAATTGCTTCTATTGATTTTTTAGAAGTCAAAAGTGGAAAGGCTGTGTTAAATAAACATCAGAAAGATGTGAAAGAAGCTATTGAAAATAATAAAGTAAAATATGAGGAATTTAAATGAGTAATTTATTTGAAGAATTTGGCGAACTAAGAAAGATACTTTGTATTTGCCCGTGTTGTGGGGAAATAGTAAGAGTTTCCGACTTACACCTAAAAGTAAAAAAGCCAGTTACTAAAACTTGGCTAGATACTCATGAAGCAAAAATAATGGCCATGAGTGAAAAAGAACAAAAATTTGAAGAAAAAGAAAAGAAACTTAGAGATAAGGCGGTTGAAAAAGGAAGAGAAGAAGCTAAAAAAATAGTGAATAATGTTATTTTGCCTATTTTCAGAAAACTAAAACTTAATCCGTTTGATGTTAAGCCTATTTTAAGTCCTGTAGACTTTTTAGTATTTGATGGAATGACAGAAGAAGAAAAGATAAAGAATATTATTTTCTTATCAAGAGTATCTAAGATAGAATCGATGAATACAATAAGAAAACAAATTAAAGAAGCAATATCTCAGAAAAAATATTCTTGGCAAGTTGGCAGAATTGACGACTTGGGCAATCTTGCGTTTGAGTGATTTCTAACTAGAGACATGTTTAATAATTACTTATTCTTGAATTAGATATGGGAAAAGGTTATAAAATGACTGAAGAGCAGAGACAAATAAATATTGACGCTCAAAAGAAAGCATGGTCTAATCCTGAATTAAGAAAAAGACATAGCGAAGTTCACAAAGGACAGGTTCCTTGGAATAAGGGAATATCTCCTTCTAAAGAAACAATGGAAAAGTTGAGTGAATCACACAAAGGAAAAGTTCCCTGGAATAAAGGAAAACATCCGTCTCTTGAAACCTTAAGGAAATTGAGTGAATCTCATAAAGGACAAATCTCTGGGATGAAAGGAAAACATACTAGTGAAGAAACAAGATTAAAACAAAGTGAATCAAAGAAAAAGATCATAGAAAAAATAAGAGAGAATACCTTAAAACAATATGAGTCTGGTTTCTTTCCAAAACAAGAGAACACGAAACCTGAAAGGCAAATAAAAGAAGAACTAATTAAAAGAGGGTATAAAGAAGGAATAGACTTCATTCACCAGTATAAATTTGTAAATAAATTTATGTGTGATTTTTGTTTTCCTAAACAGAAAGTTATTATTGAGGCATATGGAGATTATTGGCACTGCAATCCAACGATATATTCAATTCCAAAGAACTCACAACAAATTAAATTCTTAAATAAGGGTAAATCAAAAGAGGCATATATAAGAAAAGTAGATAATAATTCTT
>CAYOYC010000008.1:0-28633 GCA_964408125.1 Candidatus Woesearchaeota archaeon | reverse complement strand
GGTATATCCATCTTCTCTTTTTATTATAGGCATCCCTTGGTTTTCTGTTTCCATATTGATTTAAAAATTACAGTGTCTTTAAACTTTTCTATACTAAGAATTCCACATCTCTTCAAAAAAACTCGTATAACTGTCCCTAACTTCCTTACTATTGATCATTATTATTTTTAGAGGATTTGCTTTCCAAATTACGATTACTACAGTTGTCCCATAAATCCACGTAGATGTTTGGCTTGGATGTTTCCATGCAATATATTTTACATTTCCAACAACGATTCTACTAACTAGCTCTTTTTTCGCAATCTCATTTAGAATAATTCTACATTTTAACTTTAAATTTTTCTTTAACTCTTGAGTTTGTTGATAATAGTCTTCTCCAAAATGCTCTAATATTTCATTTCCACGCCCCATAAATAAATATTCTTTTTTTGTTTTATAAGAATAATCATATAAGCACTTAAAGAAAGTTTTAAACCCATCATCTCCTGTTAGTATTTCTATATTCGGTTTTTCTAAAGATTCGTGCATATTAGAGATTTCTTTTATTCCTTTCAATTTTGTATCTAATTCATGTAGTTTATCCCTTTCTTCTTTTAATTTATTGTGGAATATTTTTATATCACCGAGACAATAGTATCCCAAACCATCTTTTTTTATAAAACTAACAAATCCCTTTTCGCATAACTTCTGCAATGAGTTATAAACGGTTCCCCTATGAATTTTAGTTCTCTCTATTATTTGCCCAATTTGAGATTCTTTTAATAATAAAAGCTCTTTGTAAATTTTTGACTCCCTGGGAGTCATTCCAAACTTAGTTAAAAATTCAATATCCATAGATAAACAAATAACTATAGCTATAAAAATCTATCCTTTATGTCGCCGTCATTCACGGCAGCCAGAGATTAAGAAGAGTCTAATCATAAAAAAGATATGGGGAATAATGTACAAATCGTAAGAGATGGGCAAGGATATATGCCTCCTGCAATTCCGGGAATAACTATTACAAATGGAGATTTCCCAGTAACACCCCTAGGGGTTGGCAACACACTTGAGTTTATTGGCAGAATGCAAGAGCCCTTAACGCGAATAATGCATTCTTTGGGAGTATCTCAACAATATGAATTAGCAGCAATAACTAATCAATTAAGAGTGGCTGGAATGCCAGAGCCTACAGTTCTTCAGAAAGTTTTTAGTCCAATTAGTCAAAATTATGCCCGAGAAAGAAAAGCAGCAGAAAGAACGGTTTCGGAATCTGCAGAGATATCTAGAGGGTTCGCAAAAGCGCTCGGAAGAGATATTAGAGACGTTCCCAATAGCCAAATACACAGTGTTAATTATGCGGCAACTATTGGAGATTTAGAAAGAGCTACTGGCAACCTTATGATGCAATCACTCGCTTATCTCCAAGCGTTAACTGCGATGAGAATACAAGAGTCAGAAAGCTATCTTAAAAATTCATCAGCCGCTTTTCAAGCGTTACAGCCTAATGGAAGCAGGGGAAATTAAATGGCAGATAATTTGCTCCAAGTTTTAGAAGCACAACTGGTAGAAAGCGCTAAAAGATTAGAAGGATTAACCAGAAATTTGCCTCCTCCTGTTTTCCCTCCAATTCCGCAACCGAAAAAGAGTGGTCTTGGAAAAATTCTTTTGCCTTTGGTTGTTGGAGGAGGATTACTAGCAGCACTTTATTTTAATGCGAAAGATGGACAAAAAAGTTTTGATAGAAGACAAGAAATGAGACAAGAGATTGAGAGAATTGAAGGAGGAAATACACAAAATAAAGAAATTGAAAGTCTCTTATTAGATTTTGGTGAATCTAAAAAATCAATTGAAATAGACAACCTTAATTATTTAGGTTGTATTCTAGAAAATAAATACGATAATTCCAATCATCTTCGTATGGGGGCAGGAGAATCATACTCTTTTACATTACAATTTCTTTTTCCCCCCCCTTCTAGCACCAAACTAGAAGTAAACCATCTCTCTTCATCGTCGCAAGGAAAACCAGGAATCACCCCTGTTACTTTATATGTTAATCAAAATAAAGTTAGAAAATGGAAACAGCTTGAATCAGGGTATACTACAAGCATAATTCCAATTGGATCTTATCTTCGTCCTGGGAAGAATACTGTTTCTTTTAAATATGACTCAGAAGGAGGAACTACCTATTACTGGCAAAAATATGTACGTATAAAAAGCAGATAAATGGGAGAATGGACTAGCATTGTTGTTATGATTGGAGCGTACTTCCAATTACTAGCAATAAAAGGACCATTTAAAATGATGGCTAAGTATCCAGAATATTTTCTAATTCTTTTAATTCTAGCGATCCTTTGGATAGTCATTACTATTCTTTTATTCAAAACAGTAAAAGTGATGAGAGAAGACCTAAAGAAAGGAAGCAGACGAGCATTGCTTCTTGGAATTATAGGAGTAAATATTATCGTTATATTTGGCGCAGTTTCAGGTTTAATCAAATCATTGAAAGGAGGTAAATTGAATGTTAAATAAAAAAATTTATGTGGTGAAACTTATTTGAAAGCATTCAATTTTTCGTTTCTTGGCAACTGTTTAATCCAGTATTCTGCTTTACAGGCGTCGGATTTGTTTTCACAAACTTTTGTAGCAATCAGATGTCGGAATCCTTTAGTACGAACGTATTTGCTTCCTTTCCCGGATTTATGAATCTTCATTCGTTTCTCGACGTCATTCGTAACACCTGTATAATAAGAACCATCTTGGCATTCTAGAATGTAGACGAACCAGGGCTTATCTGACATGAGGCTCCTTCGTTAGATTTTCAATAAAATTATTCATTCTTTTTTCTCTAGTCTCTGGCAACTTAGCTCTTATTATATGTCTTAGGTGCATTTTTCTGGCAGAGTTGGATAATTTCTCAAAATTTTCTTTAGCTTTAGGATTCTTATTTATTATTTCTTCTAGATCTTCAGGAACTTCTGGATTTTTAGGTAAGCCCCTATCGTAAGCTCCTTTTGAGAGTCCCTCTTTGTACATTTTAATTCCGTGTTCACTCATTAACCCTTTTGATATAAGTTCCTTCCCGCGCGCAAGAGTATTGACGCTCCATTTACTATTCTGATTTCTTTTTACAAAGGTTTGAGCGTATTTATCTTCGTCAATTCTATGCGTAGTGGTATCAATCCAACCGAAACGAATAGCTTCGGTCATGGCGTCTTTGTTATTAATCATGGGCTTTCCGGTATGTTTCTTATATTTTACTAGAGTAACCTTCTCTTCTTTTATATGATTCTCCTTAAGCCAGTTGCTCCAATCTTCTCTGTCTTTAGCTAAAAATTCTACCATGAGAATATTGAGTTTAGTTAGATTAAGAAGTTTTTGATTATATATTTCGTAGAACACATTTATTTTTAAGTATTAGTTCAGACTAAACCAGATGAATAAACAACCTTCGGTTGCCCAAATGTTTGAATATGTTCCGGGAGCGGTAGATTTAGTTGGATTTCCCAGATCAAGAGTTTTAGAAAGATTGAGCACGTCTTTAGGACAAGAAGTCTCATTAAGGAGATATCGAACAGAAGTTGGTGGAAGGAAGATGGTAATGCCTAGCTTTCCAGTTGCATATACAGAACAAAGACAAGAATTTTTTAGAAAGCTTCCGCCTGGCTCTATAGGAAAATCGTTATTTGAAAGGCAATTCCCGAGAAGAGAGAGAATATATCAATCCGTTAGCCGTTTTTTGGAATTTTGCGATAATGTTTATGATACGATAGCTGGTGCTAAGGAAGAATTAGTTGATTTTGATCTCCCAGAAGCAAGAAGCGTACTAGAAAGACTTGATAAATTTGATAGCGAATTAAACGCCACTCTTGCAAGATTAAAAGATATTAGAAATTTTGATAAATTCGCAATAGATGCAAACACTGGAATCATAGTAAATATAGATCAGATGCCCCCTATTAATCCTGCATATATTCCAGATAAATCAGATGGTGGAGATTATGATATTCCAGATAGAATACAAGTAAAAATGAAAAAGGCCGTACTGGATATGGTTAGGGGCGGAAGACGTGAATTCAAAACTAGAATCGTAAAGTTTGTAAGAGATGAATTTGGTTTTGATCCCGACGTTGATAATATAAGAAGTTATTTCGAGAGACTCGCTGTGCCAGTTAGATTAAATAACAAATATAGACCCCTTCTTGAAGAGTGTAAAGAACTGAATGATGATTTTAGAGATAGGGCAGGGGAATCGATAGACAGAGAAATCCCAGCATCCGTCTACCCTCAATTTGGAAGACATTACGATATAAAAGATCTATTCCCCCCAAGCCTATTGAAAGATCATGGTGTTTCAGAATTTGTGCCAATAGATTTTACAACAAAAGATTCGGAGAGAAAGTTTTTGTTGGCTGGACTTCATAGCGGTGGAAAAAGTTTCTTTTTAGAAAATCTTGTTTTAACATCTGTTTTGGGACAGCTTGGAGAACCAATGCCAGCAGGATCTTTACTTTTACCCAGATACGATAGAATATTTTATTTTAGAAATGCCGAGAATGGGGGTAATGGCGCGGGAAAGTTAGATACGGAAATAAATGCTATAAATGGGATTATAAACAAAAGCGGGCCAAATGATTTATTGGTTTTCGATGAGTTCTTAGATTCGACAACTACTGGAGTTGCTACATGGCTTGGGCCTGAATTATTGAGTCGTCTTGATAAAAAGAAAGCAACGGTTTTTGTTTCGACTCATAGAAATGTTGACTATACGGCACTCGAACAAAATGGTTGGACGCTGATGTCCCCGGAGCACGTTATAGAAAGAGGAAGGGTTGTGCCGACACACAAAATCAAAAGAGGTCTGCCAGATGAAGGTATTAATAGAAGATATGTTCGTGAAAGATTTAAGAATGTTTTTAGATCAGGCTAACATTTTTATACCTATTTTTATCTATTTTAGTTAGAGAAAAGAATTCTGTGATAGATCAAGAAAAATGGAAAAAACAGGAGAATATCATGATTTGGGAGAAATTGTAGAAGAAGATTGTGCTTTCGTTTTGTCGGGACTTTTTTATTTTCCCCTATACAAAACAGAGAAAGTGCATCTGTCTCTTCTTTCTTGAGCAATCTTTTGCTCGGCAATCATGTTTTGATCTGCTTTTCTTCCCAAAATTAAATCAAGTTTTGTTCCGTTATGTAAACCTGTTGAAAGAGAATGAATTCCATGACCTACATAAAGAAATGGAGCGACTGTTTCTATTGGAACTTCGTCTTCTCCGCATTCCGTTGCATGACAACCTTTTACCACCATAGGCGTATTCTGCTTAGCATCGAATGGCATTCCAAGGCCAACTAGCGCTTCCTGGGCACACGTTTCTAAAGCAAAAAATGTGATTTCCTCCCGTTCGGGAACTAAAATCAAATTAATATCTTTGTAGGTTGTAGGAATGTTAACATCTGTATATCTATTTTTAAGACTAGCATTGTCTTCCCAGTGACTTTTTGGAAATGTAGAACTTCCAACGGCAAGAATAGCTAATGGGATAGTACACGTACGTCCAAAACCTCTAACAAAGCTTCCTAAATACGCAGCGTCATCTTTTTTTAGAAATTCTCTATAATATCTATCTGCTTCAATTTCTAGCTTTGGCAAAAAAAATCCCCCTATATCTTCTATGAGTCCCATATAGATTTCCCATAAAGTTCGTTTAAAAAGATTACTGTATTCTAATATAATCATAAAGTAACTTTATAAACATTAAAATTGTCGATAGATTATGGATGATGCACAGAAATATGACCTAGAAGAAACATTAAGAGAATTAGAAGGATATAGAGGTAGGCATACAGAATTAATTAGCGTTTTAATTCCGGCAGATTTTAACATAAATAGCGTAGTTAAACAAATAGATACAGAAAAGGGAACGGCTGATAATATTAAATCTAAGAATACAAGAAAGGCTGTTTTAGATGCGTTAGAAAGAATTTCGAGACAATTAAAATTAATTGGTCAAAAGCTACCTCCAAATGGATTGGCTTTATATTCTGGAAACGTCTCAACAGTTGAAGGACAAGAGGATATTAAGTTATGGGCAATTGAACCACCAAAACCACTGAAGATTAGAATTTATAGATGCGATCAAACTTTTATTATAGAACCACTAAAGGAGATGTTAGAGACGGATGAGGTTTATGCCTTATTAATTATTGAAAGAAAAGAGGCTACAATAGGAATTTTAGAGGGAAGATCGATAAAGGTTTTACATACTATGACATCCGGAATTCCGTCGAAGGTAAGGGCGGGGGGACAATCGGCTCAGAGATTTCATAGAATAACAGAGGGTTTAACAAAGGAATTTTTCAGAAGAGTTGCAGATGTAATGAAGGATACATTTTTTGAAAATAAAAAATTAAAGGGAATTCTAATTGGCGGACCTATTCCTACTAAAGATGAATTTTTAGAAACTGGTCAATTGGTAACACAACTGAAGGATAAGGTTATTGCAGTGAGAGATATAGGAGATAGCGAATTAGCTGGATTAAAAGAATTAGTTGAATCGTGTAAGGATGTTTTGGCAGAGCAAGAGGTTACAAAACAAAAAGTAATTTTAGATGAATTTTTTATGATGCTTGCAAAACAACCAGAAAAAGTTGCGTATGGAGAAGCAGAGGTTGAGGGAAGATTAAATATGGGTGCAGTTGGAAAATTAGTTTTGTCTAAGTCTTTGCCAAGGGAAAAAATAAAACATTTTGAAGATTTGGCTAAGGTTACTTCAGTAGAAATACATATTGTTACGACAGAAACACCAGAAGGAGTGCAATTTAATAATATTGGTGGTGTTGGCGGAATTCTAAGATATGCGATGAGTTGAAAAGCTTATTAAATGGTATTTTCTTATCTAAATTATGGAAGAAATTGTTAGGAAAGAGTCTGTGATTACTCACGAAACTGCTGAGCAGTTAGACAATGTTTTTGAAGATAGAGAAAGAGAAAATGAGGAAAAGATAGAAGCAGCTTTATTTATTGCAGGGCGTTTTTTAAATATACAGGATTTAATCATGTTGACTGACATCAATCCAATAACGTTAAAGGAAGTTTTAATAAAATTAGAAAGAAAATATTCCAAGGGCGCAATAGTTTTGGTAAATAGAAACAATTCCTGGAAGATGGACGTTGCTGAAAAATATACTTATATGGTAAATAAACTAGCTACAGGTAGCACAGAATTTACGAAAGCCGAACAAGAAACCTTGGCGGTTATTGCGTATAAACAGCCTATCAAACAATCGGTTGTTATTAAAATTCGTGGAAATAAGGCGTACGACCATGTTGCAAAATTTATCGAGCTAGGATTATTACAATCGAAAAAAGCGGGACATACAAATGACTTGATGTTAACGGAAGAATTTTATGAATATTTTAATGTACAGAAAAAAAATATTTTGAAAGAAGATGTGGAAGGTGAAGAAGAATGACGATTGAATTGATTTATTTTTTTTATATGTTTGTTTCCTTATTTTTCTTAATACTTTCGTTATTGCTATTTGTACATAACAGAAGAAAAATGTTTCATGTGCCAAAATTGAATGGAAAATATTCGTTGAGTGTTCTGATACCTGCATATAATGAAGAACGAACGATAAAAGAAACTATTCAACACGTCTTTAATACAGACTATAAAAATCTTTTAGAAGTTATTGTTATAAACGATGGAAGTTGTGATAATACTTTAAGAATTGCAAAAGAATTGCAAAAGAAATATAAGAACTTAATTGTTTTAGATAAAAAAAATTCTGGGAAAGCAAATAGTTTAAATTATGCCTTAAAATTCGTAAAAGGAGATTTCATTGCAATTATAGACGCAGATAGCTATCCGCATAAAGATGCTTTTAGTAAAATGATGGGGTTTTTCGATGATGAGAAGATTGGCGTGGTTACTGCAACATGCACCCCGTTAAATAGAAATAATCTATTAGAAAGACTTCAGACCATAGAATATAAGGTAATTGCATTCACAAGAAAATTGTTGGAATATATAGATTCTATATATGTTGCCCCTGGTTCGTTGTCTATATATAGAAAAACTGCATTTTTAGAAATAGGGGGCTTTGATCCTGCGAATATGACTGAAGATATAGAATCTACTTGGCATATTCTGAAAAATGGATGGAAAGTAAGAATGTGTTTGGCTGCAAACGTTACAACTAATGTGCCAAATAAATTCAGGGCGTGGTGGATACAAAGAGTAAGATGGACAGTAGGTGGCTTTCAGGTATTGAAAAAATATTTTAGATATATGTTTAAACATGGGATGTTCGGACTATTCGTTGTTCCCTTTTTTGCCTTTGGTTTAAGCATAGGAATTATTGGAGTTGGTATTTTTCTTTATTTATTTTTATCAAAAATTATACAAAGAATAAGTATCGCATTATATAAAATAAATTCTAGTATACCTATAATTGAAAGCGTAGACTTAAACATAACGCCAAGCGTATTAAATTATTTTGGAATTGTGCTTTTTGTAATGTTTTTAGTTTTCACAATTTTTGTTTTATATACAATGAAAGAAAGTTTATTCAAAAAAGAAAAGCTCTGGGAAATAGTTGTTTACATGACGTTATACTTGATAATCTATCCGTTTATGATAATAAAATCTGTTTATAATTGGGCGAAAGGAGGGACGCGTTGGAGATGAGATATAGATATTATTTCTTAGAAGCTTTATTGATTACTTGTGCTTTATTTGTTATTGGTTTTTTAATTGGTTTGGGAATAGAACAAGCTAGAAATGAATATCTGCGTTCTTCGTATTATGAAACAGAAAAAGACTTGTTGGAGTTAAAGGAACAATTAAATATAAAAAATCTCGGTAGGTTTACGTGTGAAGAGTTGTCTGAAAAAAATTTTGAAATAGGAAATAAAATTTATGAACAAGCACTTATTTTTGCAGAATATGAATCTTCGGCGATTTTTACTAAGTCACAAATGATTCGGGAGCATAGAAAGTTTGACTTGCTAAGAACATCCTATTGGATTAATAGTATTGAAATCAAAAATAGATGTGGAAAGAAAGTCTTTAGCACGCTTGTTTATTTATATGATTATCCGGCCGAAACCAATAACGAAATTGCAAAACAGAAAGTAATAGAAGGATTGACTTACCAAATAAAAAGCAGTGCCGAAAGTGAAATCATACTTATACCTATTGCTAAAAACTTAGATATTCCGGAGTTAGATGGTTTGATCTCAAAATATAATCTAAATAGCAATAGTGTTGCTTTAATTGTTGATGAAAAAGATGTATTTTTTTATTCTGATATCAGCAAAATTAGGGAATATTTTGAAATAGACAGATAAATCTATTTTTTGAAAACTATATTTTAATACATAAATCCTTAAAAAGACAGTGCGGATTTGTTTTGCATGGGAAAGTGTTTCGTATGCGGTAAACCAGAAGAAGAAGTCGCTTTATTTGAAGGTATTAGCAATAGTGGAATAAGAAAAGTTTGCTATCCTTGTGCTACACGAGATGACGTGACTTTGATAAAAAAACCAAACCTAGAGCAGTTGGAACAGGCTGATAAAAGAAGAAGCGTTAGAGAGGTTATGGAAAAATTATCATCTCCTAGAAATCAGCCAGTCGTTAAGGATCAATTAATCGTTCATAAAAACTTGGCTAAACTTAGAGTGCCTACTTTAAAACAAGAACATGGTGATTTGGTGTCAAATTATGACTGGATCTTAAAGCAAGCGAGAAGACATGCGAAATTAACTGTATCTAAAGTTGCTGAACTAGCTGGTGTAGAAGTTAAATCTTATGAGGCACTAGAATCTGGACAGTTGTTTGGCGGATTTCAGGCGGTTGCGTTAGCTGTTGAAAGGATATTAGATGTTAAGATATTAAAAATACCTAAAAAAGAAATAAACATTATTCCTGCTGTGGCTAAAAAAATTGAGGAACAAAAAAGTAAAGAGAAAAATATATTGAATTTCGTAAAAGAAAAAATGAAAAAGCACATGTTTTTGGTTAATAAATCAAAAGAAGAAGGTGTGGATTATTATGATTCGGATACTGAAACAAAACATGACACTATAGACGTTAATGAAATAGTAAAACAGAAAGCTGAAGAAAAAAGAAAAAAATATGAACAATTAGCAAATGAGATTGAGTCTGACAAGTTTGACTTCTCAAATAGAGAGAATCTAAATAATATTACATTAAATGATTTAGCTGATTTAAAAAAATTAAGACAAGAAAGAGAAAGATTGGATAAAGAATGATTGAGGGAAGAACTTTTATATTTTTGAGATTTTTGAATGGAGGATTTTCTAGATAAAGAATGCTTGAGAGTGCTCGTGACTATTGGGAATATTATAAATCTAGAATTCTTAGTAACCACCCAGACGGCTATGCTGTTATTTCTGGTAGAAATGGGTTTGACAATAGATTTAAAATTTATCGTACATTAACAGATTTAAAGAGGGATTTTCCAGATTATTGTCTTGGTCGCTCTAAAAAAAATACGGAAATCATTGTATCATTATCTGATGAAATATGGAAGGAGTCTCCAAAAAGAACAAGTAGAGTTATCTTCAGTACTAGAAATTATAGGTGGAGTGCGACTGCTTAGCCTAAATATCTCAAAATTCCAGGTCTGGGTTCATATATCATTCCTTCTTCTAAAAGGTGTTTGATTTCTGAATTAATTGCATCTGGGGCAGCTTGGGTGTCTAATATAAGTTGTTCTTTGTCTACTCCACCAGTTGCATCTGCTTTTTTTATTTTATCTAAAATAATTTCACGAATAGACGCATTCTGTGATAATGGTATATCTTTGTGTGAATTTTGAATTTCTAATTTCCTAACTAAAAGCCATTTCGGATCAACTTTTTTTACTATTTCTGGATTTATATATAATTCACTATTGTATTCTCTCACGATTCCTATAACCTGGAGAGTGTCTCCTTGCGTGATATCTTTTACGATATCAATGTCTTCTCCAAAAGTCTTAAGCTTCATCTGGCCAGAGGCATCATCTACGGTAATAGTAGCATATTTTTTTTCACCGTCATTCATATACTTATCAACTGCGTTCGCAATTAAATTAACTCTAACTAGTTTCTTATCACCAAATTCTAAAAACATTAACCGTCCTTCATTCGTAACTGGTTTGGATTTTAAGATATCGCCTATTCTTAATTTGTAAGCGACGTTCCTCTTTCTTTGTTCGTTATCCAATAACTCTGGCATAAACTATGCAGAAATTTTAGTTTTATAAAGATTTATGTTGTTTAGAAAATAGATATGATGGATAGATCGGTCTGAATCCGAGTTCTTCTGCCTTACTTTTTATGTATTTTTCCAGGGACATTTCTTTTTTCCTAGCTGAATATCTTGCGGAATGAATATCGTTTACAGAAATTACTCTTTGCCTTATCGCATCTAACCCCATATCTCCAACAAGCCGATTATTCCTTATATCGTATGCTACAGCATGGACTGTGAGTGGAACTCCTGAAAAATAATTATCTAGTGTTGCTGTCAATTGTCTCTTCCTGATTAAATACATTAAACTAAATGGTGATAGTACGGCACTTCTATCCTCATTTAAGAGTGCTCATCCTCTTTCTGTTCTTATCACGTCCCAATCTTCTGAAATACTTGTGGCATATCCTTCCGTATCTGTAACAAAATTTAACTCTGGATCTATTTGTTCTAGTGGGTCAGTCGCTTGACTTGCAAGTGCTCTAAGGACCGTCTTTCCTACCATCCATACATTTCCCGTAGTGCTTTCTCTTACTATATTTGCTACTTCTAAGTATTCTGGATTACTTTCAATCTTTGCTCTAAATAAATCATCTAGTTCCATATTTATCCCTTTAAAAATGCATTTTTAAGAATTTCGGTTATATATTTACATCCTTTGGACGTATCCTTTTCTTGGCCTAAATAAATCTCCTGCCCTAACCAACTTATCTATTGCTTCTTCTAGTTCGTCTTTTTTCAGTTTTCCATCTGCGGCTTTTTCGACTTCTTCCATTGGGATTAACTTCCCCAGTCTAGATTCTAAATCTTCTACAATTTCTTTTACTACAAATATCTTATTTCTTTTAGATGCTGGGTTTCCAGATATTTTGTCAATATCAAAACTCTTGGTTTCTTCGTCGTAGCCGACTTGCATCATATAGAATTTCATCAAATTAATTGCTTTTTGTGCGTCGTCTTCTGTTACGGATTTCCCAAGTCTAGCTTTTGAAGTTGCTTCTGCTAATCTGATTAAAGCCTCTAACTGTCTTGCAGAAATCGGAATCGGTTTTATAGTATCTGCAGTCATGGATGGCTGATTTCTTAATTGCACGTAGAAGTTTTTAATTTTTCTTATCGCCTCATCTGTTAGTAACGGATGGCAGTGTTGTCTTGCATAGGCTATATATTTTCTTAATAATTCTTTACTAATGGTCCCCTCGTGAACTGTATCTCTATTCTCGTTAAGAACGTGAGCTGCGATGCTTTCATCCCTGATTTTATTTGGGAGATCTCTTAGAATAAATAAAACATCAAACCTGTTTAATAACGATGGAGCTAAATTAACCTGCTTTGCAATCATTTCATGAGGATCAAATCTACCGAATTTTGGATTCGCTGCTGCGAGAACTGAAGTTTGGGCTCTTAATGACGCCTGAACATTTGCTTTAGAAATTGTAACCGTTTGCTGCTCCATCGCCTCATGCATTGTTGATCTATCATTCTCGTCCATTTTTTCTAACTCGTCAATACAAACTAAACCCTTATTTGATAAAACCATTGCTCCAGCTTCTAATGCCCAGCCTCTAAGAAATTCATCTTTCACTACCGTCGCTGTGAGGCCTGCACCGCTAGTAGATTTACCAGAAACATATCTACCTTTTGGAGCAATTCCTGAGATAAATTTTAACATAACGGATTTAGCTACACCGGGATCACCAACTAACAAAACGTGTAAGTCTCCTCTTGTTTTCGTTCCATCTGAACGAGATTTTTGAACTCCTCCGAATAATTGTAATACTAACGCCTGTTTGATTTCTGGATATCCCCAAACGGATGGGGCAACACTTGCTGAAAGTTTTTCTAGAATATTTGATTCAGATGCAAGATCTTTAATCATATCTTCGTCTTCTTCTAAAATATTTATATCATCGAAACTCTCTTCCATGGGAATTATATTATTTGCTTCTATTGCTAAATCGAATCTAGTAAGAATACCACCAGTTTTTGCTGGTAATGGAACTTCTTTTAATACTCCGATAATATTTACTTTACATCCCGGAGTTGTTTTTTCTTCCATTTTTGGTTCTACCAAATCCTCTTTAAGAAAAACAGTCATTCTTTTTGGCTGCTCTCCTCCGGATAGAGCATCAGGAGATTCTTCCAATACAAGTCTCTGAGCATCAACCATTTCTTTGTCTAATTCTTTAAATCCGCCACGTCTGCCACAAGAACACCTTGATGGTTCTCTAAATTTCTCATCAATCTGTAAAACAGATAAAATTGTACCGCAGGCTGGACATTCGAATTTTGCGTTTGTAACTCTTGGTCTAACTTCAGAAGCTTGTCTTACTATTCCTTCAATGGAAATCATCATGTTAAGATTTTTTGCTCTGATATTTCTAATTCTTAAAAATTGAGAAGCTGATAAACTAATTAATCTAACTTTTGCGTCTGGGACTATCCCCGTTTCGTGTAACGCCAATTCGAGAATAGCTACTGTTTCATCTGGTTTTGTAATTAATCTTTCTGCTAATTCTGGAGATTGCTCTGAAAGTTCGTCAAAATTCAGCTTAACAACCTTGTCGCCCTGTTTTGCGGTTATCCCCAATGCCTTCTTCTGAGTATTAAAGAAGTTTTTAGCCTCCATAATCAAATCTTCTTGATTGAATGCCTCTGGCTTGCCTTTAGACATTACTTCATCATCTTCCTCTATCTCATCATACTCTTCTGCCATGCATATCAGAAACAGATTGCTTTTATAAAATTATAGATATTTGGATGTATATATGGCAATGTTCAATTAAAAACGAAAGTAGGACGTGCAAGAATTTCTATTGACTCATTTGTTAGTTTGTATAATCCTATAAAAGAACCCTTACAAAAAACTGCAAATTCTTTCTCTTGCGGAGATACCCCTTCTAGATCGTCTCTAAAGATAGGTTTTCCGGTTTTGAGCTTGCAAACTACTTCTGGCTTGGCCTCGTAACATTTCAGAACTTGTTTTATTGCTTTCTCAGCCGGAGTAATCATTTTCGTAAGGGATTTTACCTCTCCTTTTTCATACTCTTCCACCGCTTTGTCAAAATCGTATAATTTGATGGCCTGTTCCTCTACAAATATACCAGCCTGAGTTCTTCTTAGTTCTAACATATGGGCTCCGCCTATTTTTTCACCTAAATCAGAACAAAGTTTTCTAATATATGTTCCACCCTGAACTTCTGAAACAAATAAAAAGTCTTTTTTACTTTCGCTAAATTCTAAGAGTTCAAATCTGATAATGTCTCTTTCCCTTTCTTGCCTTTTTACTCTGGATTTTTTGGGTGGTGTTTGTTTAATAGTCCCTAAAAAGTTTTCATTTATTATTTTTTGAAGCTCTTTTATATCCTGCTCTTTGTGGGTGTGCATTATTCCGACATAGGTCTTATCGTGGCCCAGAAAGGTTCCTGTTAGCTTGCAAGCCCTTCCCAACGCAACTGGGAGGACTCCTGTTACTTGTGGATCTAAGGTCCCAAAATGGGAAGTTTTGTTCAATCCTAGCTTTCTTCTTACATAATCTGAGATTGAAAATGAGGTTGGTCCTGTTGGTTTGTCAATTACGATTATCCCAAAATTCAACAACTCTTTAATTGACTTTTCCATAGCCGATTGAGTAATTGAAGATTTAAGAGCATTGCGGTATAGATAAATAGTTAAATACGGTATCCCTTTGATTTATATGACCTTCCGCTCTGAAGAGGTGAAAAGTCGTTTGGAAAAGATTGCCGCTGCTTTTAGAGAGAATCCTTTTTGTGTCTTTGAGTCGGGTGGAGAATGTTGCTTTGAAGAAGAGGGGATTCGGCCATTAAAATTTAAGATTGTTGTAAATAAAGACCGTGAAGAATTTGGACATGAATTCCAACGGCATATTAATTTTCAATTGTATCAAGATAATATACTTTCTGTTAGCCTAATAAGGATGAATTCTGAGTATGTTCCAGGAAATAAAGTTAGATATTCTTTTAAACTCGAGGGAGAGAAAAGCATTTCAATCGAGGATTATGCAACCCATACATTGCTAGTAATGCATAAACTTCCAAGAATGATAAGAGACTTCTACCAGAAAAAAGTCAAAAGGTAATACAAAGACTTTTATATATAAAAAGATTTTGCTAGTTATGGTACTTGACTTCGAAGAAGAATTTATGATTTCTGAGTTAAAAAGACTAAAGCCGAAGAAAGTTTTGGTTCAACTACCGGAGGGTATAAAGACTGAAGCGCTTGTAATTAAGGAAAAAATTGAAAAATTAGGAATTGAAGTTGTATTTTCTGGTGAGACGGCTTGGGGTGGATGTTGCGTTGCGATTGACGAAGCGAAGCAGTTTAAAGTTGATTTAATAGTGCATTTTGGACATTCTGAATTTTTAAAAACTAAATTCCCTGTTTTATATGTTGAAATAAAAGATAAATTAGATTTGGGGCCAATTTTAAAGAAATCTTTAGAGAGTTTGAAAAAATATAATAAAATTGGATTGAGTTTTGCGGTGCAACACAGACACGATTTGAAAAAGATTGTTAGTTTTTATAAAGAAAACAATATGGAAGTTGTGTTGAGCGAAAAGTCTGGTTTTGCATTTTATGAAGGCCAGGTTATTGGTTGTGAGTATTCTGGTCTAAAAAAAATTGAGTCGAAAATTGAAGCGTTTGTAATTGTTGGGAATAGATTCCATTCCATTGGTGCTGCATTGGCAGTTGGAAAACCAGTTTATCTTTTGGATGTTTACAATAATGAAGTTTCTGAAATGTCTAGCTTTAAAGATAAAATTATTAGAGAAAGAGCGATGGCGATTGATAGATTCAAGCGAGCGAAAACTATTGGGATAATTACTGAATCGAAACTGGGGCAGAAATTTGGAGATTATAAAAAGATTATTGAAAAAATTAAATCAAACAACCAAAAGGTTTTATTAATAAGTATGGATGAAATCAGTCCGGAAAAAGTTATGAATTTCTATAATGTCGATGCGTTTGTTGAGCTGGCTTGTCCGAGGGTTGCGATTGATGATTATCCTCGTTATGGTAAGGCAATGTTAACTTATAGAGAGGCACTGGTTGCGCTTGGAGAAAAATCCTGGGAAGAATTGATAAAGAAGGGGATATTGTAAAATTATTCTAAACCTTTAATCTTCTCTTCCCAATCCTCTAATGTTAATCGCTTCATGTCTCCGTGCAATACATCGCCAGATATGAATTTTAGTAGAATATAGGGAACTGCACATTCTTCGCATTTTGTTTTTCCACCAAACTGGCATCCGCCCTGTTTTTTCCAGAGATCTAGACAGAATTTTAATTCTTTGATGTATTGGGATTTTTCCATAAATGGTAGGGCTATTTTTTAGTTACTTTTTCTTCTCTGATTATAAACTTAGCAATTAAAAATACAACTAGAGCAATTACTATAAAATTAATTAGCGCCGATAAAAAATCTCCCCACTTGAATGTAAAATGCCAAACGTTTAGTACTGCTGTTTGCCATGCTCCTCCTGGCATAAATGGTGCTATTAGTGGCATAACAATGTCGTCTACAAGAGCCTTGACGAATGCTGTAGCGGCTAAACCGATAATGATACCTATTGCAAGCCCAATAGCTTTGTATTCCTTTAGAAAATCTTTGAACTCTTTAAAGAAGCCTATTGCCTTTTCATGAACTGCCATAATATATTTTATGCTTGTTAGTTTATAAAAGTTGCGAAACTTAAGTTTAAAAATGATTGATAACTTAAGAAAATAAGGATCCATAGGATAAAGGTTAATCTGCCAGCCTCCAAAGCTAGCGATGGGGGTTCGATTCCTCCTGGGTCCATTTAGGCTAGGTTTTTTATCTCTTCAATCTCTTTGCTGGAAATAGACGTTCCAGAATATTTTAGAGAATATAAAAGAGCATCTAATAAAACTTTATCTTTTTTGTAATCATAAAGATTATTCTCGTAGGCAATATACGCTAGCTCCGTAGATCTTATATATCTGAAGCCCCTAAATTCTTTTAAATTTTTAGAGTTTAGTGCAACTGGCATATGAAGTTTCTTTTCCATAATTGCCTTGAGATTTTGTGGAGACTCCGTTAAAAGACGCGTTACTCTTTCGTCTATGATAATTAGATTATCACAATTGCAAAGATTGGCGAAAGCTAAACAAGAAGCTTCTCCGATTTGAACGATATTTATCATTTTTCTATCTGCTCTAATTGTTGTATTAGCGATATTCATCACCCTGGCAGTTTCTTTCTCTATCTTATTATTTGGAATAAAATCTGAAGAGGGCAGGATTGTTTTATTTAATAAAAGCGTTTGAATTTTCACTGCCTCAAGTTCGTATTTCTTTACACTTAATGCTTTTTCTATAACCTCTTTTTTGACTTGCGGCGTCATTATAAAATTTATTTCTGGAAACTTGCTCTTCAGTAATTTTAGTGTGTGCAAAAGTCCATTTAATGTTAAAGAAATTAATGGGCCTGCGTCTAAAATTGCGAATTTCATTTAAAAAATCCTTTTGCTAATTTAATTCTGTCTTTCACTGGAATTGCTTCATTCAAATGCGATTCTGAAACTGTTGATTGGCCAATGTATGTTGCCAAATCCCATAGGGAAACACCCAGTAGTGACGCTGTTTTCTCTGCAGATAAACCATGTTCATACAATCTGAATGCTTTATTTATTCCCGCTTTATAAAAAATATCCTTTATGTATGTTGATAAATCTCCCTCTATTTGGTTTATGGAATTCCTTATTTTACCCATTGAGTCCATAAATTTTTCAAAATCTTTTTTTTGCAGGAATATGACTGATGCATCCAAATTTTTTATTAAAATTTTGTAAAAAAAATCATAACCTTCCATTCTTTTATAGCTTTCCCTTTCTATAATTTTGGCTAGAGAATAAACAATTACCGCGACTATTATATTGTCTGAATCCTGATAAACTGCTGCAGAATGAACGGTTTGGTCTGAAAGATTTTTTAATTTGTATGAGTCTTTAGATTCTAATGCTTCACGCGCTTCTTTTAGAATTCTTATTATATTATCAACCTCTTGCATATATAATGTAAGATTGCTTATTATTTAAGTGTTTTGGAGGTTACAACAATTTGAACAATTTATTCTTAAAGATTCCATGAGCCATCATATACATTCTTCCAGGCGTTGACTCATCTGTTTTCCATAATTGTTTAGCAATTCCGAACATTCTCTCCATTTCTTCTGGCGCGTGAGGTTCGAAATAAAAGGACAAGTATTTTTGCGTTTCTGGATTATTTTTATATAGATTTTGAACTTCTGGCTGTATATTATTTACTAAACATTCAAGTTGTTGGTGGGTTAGGGTTTTCCCACTCAGTCTTCGAACTGTGCTTTCGGCATCTGTGAAATTTGCTCTTATATCTTTTGAAAGTAATGGACCTTGGTGTTGCGTAAAGAAAAAAGCCTCATCTCCATAGGTGAAAATGAACGGGTTAACTAGGGAGATAAATGGGAAAACGTAGTTTGGTACTGCATCGAACTTCCAATAATCTCTTGTTGTAGTAAGATAATCTTCATAGGTTTGTATTTGCTTGAATCCTGAGTCTTCCAGCCTTACGACTCTTGAAGAAACTGTTTCGGGATTAGCCGTATCTCCTGCTACATTTATAAACAAGTGACCTAGCTGCATTGCATTTTGGAAAATGCCTTCGTAAATTCCCCAGATCTTTTTGAAAATTAATCCGTCTTTTTGCATTGCTTTAATACATTCTTCTCTTCTTAAATTTTCGAAAGCAGAGTCTGTTATATCTTTACAGAATCCGACGGGATAGTCTGGAACATTTGTCTGTCTAGCATCAAAATATTTTCTAAAATCTAGGAGATATTCTATTAGTTCTGGAATCTTTGTTTCTAGCTTCAATCGCTTTTTCATAGAAAGTCTCGATACATCTACAACTGCATTATGCCTATAACTTCTATCAGTATACTCTAATACTTCTTGAGCATTCATTGTAAATTATCACAGAACTCTTTTCTGATTTTATTAGCAAATGGGTGTTTTTAAGTATAGCGGTTGAATTTTGTGAAAATAAATAGATAATGGAAACCAATTTTAAGGGAAGATGACCTGTGATAATTAAACACACTAATCTTTTTAGATAACTTGAACAAACCATCACAAATATAAATCTCTTTTTCTTTAGTTATTTATGAAAATTTTACTCGATACAAATTTCATCTTAACGTGTGCGAAGCAGAAGGTTGATTTCTTTAGTTTAACTAATGAAACTATTGATGAAAGAACAAGCTGGATTGTTCCAAGCGAGGTTTTAGAAGAGTTGAAAGAATTATCCGTAAGAAGAGGCATAAGCGGTGCTGATAAGGATGCCGCAAAGCTCGGGTTGGAAATTGTCAAGCTAATTAATCCAGATATAATCTCAATAAAGAATAAAAATGTAGATCAGGGTATTATTGACTATATCAAGGGAAAGGATATTATTTTGGCTACGCTTGACAAAGAGTTAAAAAAGAAAGTTAAGAATAGGGTGATGATTATCAAGAACGTTAGAAGAATTGAAATCATATAATCACAAGCTTTAAAAATGAACTTTTTCTAGTAAAATCATGTTCTATTTAGTTGAAGTTGAGGATTTCGTAAGAGTAGAGCCAAAGCTTTTTGGCCTAAAAACAGCTGATGCTGTAAAAGAACAATTGCAAAAAAGTTATTCAAATTTTCAAGATAAGGATCTTGGGACTGTCGTCGATGTTTTAGAGGTTTTATCTGTTGATGATGGTATTATTATTCCAGGTGATGGTGCGGCTTATTATAAATCAACTTTTAAATTGATAGTTTTCAGGCCTGAATTGCAAGAGATTGTTTATGGTAGAATAGAAGAAATTACTAACTTTGGCGCATTCGTAGACATGGGCGTGTTAAGGGGAATGATACATATTTCACAAACAATGGACGATTTTGTCTCTTTCGCAAAGAGTGGAAGCTTAACTGGAAAAGATGGAAAGAAATCTTTGAATGTTGGTGATGATTGTATGGCTAGAGTTGTTGCAATTTCATTTAAAGGAGAAGATCCAAAAATCGGTTTGACTATGAGACAGCCTGGATTGGGAAAACTTGAATGGATTTCTGGAGATAAAGAAAAAGCAAAAAAGGCTGCTAAAAAAACAGAAAAAGGCGAAACAAAAGAATCTAAACCAAAAAAGGATGCCCACGCGGGTAAGAAAAAATAATGGTAAAAGAAAAAGCTTGTTTAAAGTGTAGAACAATATTCGAAGGAGATAAGTGTACTAATTGTGGAGATAGTGCAGTTACGGAAGCATTTAAAGGAGAAGCTGTTATATTTTCTCCGGAGAAATCGTTAATTGCTCATCATTTAAAAATAGCGTCCAAGGGTAGGTTCGCATTAAAGGTAAAATAAAATGGAATTCAAAATAATCTCACAAATAAAGAACGCTTCATTAAACAGGGAAGAATATGTTCTTTTGGTTTCTTCTGAAAAAAATCCTTCCAGGGTTGAAATTTCTGAAGCATTAAAAAAGGATGCAGAATTAACTGTTGTAAAAAAGATTAAGGGGAGTTTTGGAAAAGACAGTTTTGATGTTGAAGCTGTTGTTTATAATACAAAGGTTGATAAGGAGAAATTTGAAGTTACACCTAAGAAGGTTAGAAAAAAAATGGTAGAGGAAGCAAAGAAAGCTGCTGAGGCTGCTAAGGGAACTCAATAATGGCAATAAAATCAAAAATAAAAGGAAAGAAAAAACATAAGAATAGTCCTACCTCCGTGAAGGGCTCTAAATATACTATTCAGGGTGATAAGGTTGTAAGAGCAAAATATTGCCCAAGATGCGGACCTGGATTTTTTGTAATGAATGCAAAAGATAGAATGTACTGCGGCAAGTGTCATTATACTGAATTTAATAAGAAATAGTTCTATAAAATATCTTTAATATAAGACTTCGCATTAGTAAACATTAAAAAACTCTTGTTTATTATATAATTTATGGCAACTGATATCACTCTTTTCAAGAATTCTGAAAGTCTGTTTTTTAAGAAAATACGAAAGAAAGAGGATATAACTGATTTTGATTGTGATGGGTTTTTAATAGAGGCTGAGGAAAAAGAATGCAGAAGAACTATTGAGTTTATTAAATCTAAAAATAAACAAACAAAAATAGCTGTGGTGGGAATAGACGACGAATTTAATAGGAGAGCAGTTGAAACTTTAAAAATAAATTATTTAGTTTCTCCCGAAATAAATTGGCAAAATGATAGCTTGAAGCAGAGATCTTCCGGAATAAATCAGGTTGTCGCAAAAATCGCTAAGAGTAAAAATATAGCATTTGTTATAGATATTTCTTTGATAAACGGGCAGGGAGATGGAAAGAATAAGGCAATTTTAGTTTCTAGAATAATACAAAATATAAAAATTTGTAGAAAGATAAAGTGCGATCTGAAAATTGCAAGTTTTGCTAAAAATATAGGGGAATTGATTGACGAAAAACAGGCGACCTCTATTGGATTTTCTCTTGGAATGTCGTCTCAGCAGACGAAAGAATGTTTTAAATTTTAATAATTACCCTTTAATTGTTGTTCCTATGAATTGCTTTTTTGAAATAACTTTCTCGAAATCTCTTATGTTACCTACAATGTGTGTTGTAATTTTGTGCTTCATTATTTCTTCTGCCGCACTTTGATCTAAAACAAAATGTTGGCCAGCACTGAACTTTATTTTGTTTGCCATTGAATTAAAATCTTTCCAAGAAATACTATCTATAAATTTCGCGCTTCTGTCTTTTTTGGGGTCTGCTGTAAATAGTCCCTTTACATTTGTCAAATTTATAAATGTTGCATTAAGATGGTTTGCAAGTCTAGCCGCTGTTGCGTCTGAGGTTTGATCTGGTGCATATCTTAATCCGCCACAGAAAATAAAATCATTTTTTCTAAGCATACTCTCTACGTGTTTCATATCATGAGGAATTCCCAACTCTGGATCTTCTCCAAAAAAATATGACATAATCCTTGCATTTAATCTAGTTACAGAAATACCTGCCAGACTTTGCAGATAATCTGATTTCTTATCTGATTTTAAAGAATTAATGTATTTTCTAGCTATACTTCCGCCACCACAAACTATAACAAATTTTGCACTTTTTATGTGTTTTAGAATTGTTCTTCTAAATTCTTGTATAAAGTTTAAATCAACTTCATCCGGAATTATCTTACTTCCACCCAGCGATACTACCCAAATGTCCTTTTTCATGGTTTTATTAAGAAATGTGGTATTTTAAGGGTTTTGGTGTGATGTAAAAGTGAAGACGCCTTAATCTAATCGTTCTTCTATCGGTGATAGCCCGAATCCTATCCTAATAAAATTTGTAACCGCTCTCCTAATACTGTATTGTCTGTTAAGCGCCGCTCTGTCTCTTTGTATCTTATATATCAATTCTCTTGGCGGTTCATAATTCTTCAAGTATCCAATAGGAAGAGCGTAAACTTGCCAATTTGCTGTAGTTGTTGTCGCCATGATCAGTTTTACTATGGTTAGTTTTTAAAGATTTATATCGTAAATAATTTGTCGTCAGTTACATCGAAGATTTTTAGTCTAGCTCCACAATCAATCCAACCGTGAGCATAATAGATCGCGCCGAAGGCGTTTATTAAATCACCTTGTTTTTCAAAATGTTTGCTATCCGACAAATAACATTCTACCATTTCAAATATTTTTTTTGCATCTGATTCTTTATTTTTTGAAATAGATTTTTTTACTATGCTAAACGCTTTTTCGGTTATTTTTCTATACTTTTCTATTGAGGGTTTTGTAAGTTGATTATTCATTGTTGAAAAGCTTCTCTCATATCTGTGGAAATTTGAAAATTCTTTTTTATCATTAAAGTACTTCCCGCCTCTTTTGTTATTACCGCAAAAAATAGCATATTATCGACACCTACTTTAAAGATTCCTTCCGTCAATGGAATTCTGGCTCGTTCAGATACAAATTTTAATATAAGATTTATTTCTTCTTGTGTTAGTGAAATCGTTGTAATCTGTTCTCTTCCTCTTTTTACTACTATTATTTGCGTTCCTGGGCCTTTACAGTTTATATGACTAACGCTTGGATCATTTATTAAAGCTGCTAACTTACCGTATCCTGAGAAGATTTGTTGATTTTGTTGAATAGGATGTGGTCTCATTATTGGCTTCATAGTATGGTGCATCGCCGTAGAATCGTTTTGTACATTTCGCAATATGCTTTCTTGAAAATTTCTTTGGATGTGGATATGCTGTGGAAGGTGAGGTATAGAATCTGAATCTATTCTGTGTTTTTCTCCTGTAACTCTAATGTCTCCTTTTTCAATTATTCTCCAAACAATCTCACGAACTATCGGAGATTGGTGCGCTATAGAATTCATATTGATTGGACAATTGTTTTTGGTTTAACTTGTGTATTTTGCTGTAATGGTTGAGATTGTTGCATTCCTTGTGGTATTGATTGCATTTGTGGCATTGAGTGTTGTGGAACTTCTTTTGGCCTGTTTTCTATATTCCTTACGGAGTTCATTAAATTTTTATTTTGGTCTAAAAGCATATTTATTCTATTCATTAATTCTCTATCGACCGACGGTGTTGTTCTCCCGCCGTTAGCCATTGCATCTTTTGCCGAGAGTTCAAATACTCCTAAAAGTTTTGTTATGTTATCTGAAAGATTTTCAAATTTTATAGAAAGAGTAATCATTGCTTTTTGAAGTCCTATAAAATTCTCTATAAGAAGCTCTTGCCTTTTTGCAGCTGTCATTCTTTTTTTAGAAGGATCTCCTGGAACACCTACTCTTTTCACCATTGTTGAATTAGCATAGTTTGATTTATAAATATTGTGATATCTCCAATATAAATCCCCTGACGTAACCTTTATAAAGCAAGATTTACAAGAAATGTTGAACGGACAATGGAAGAAAGAAAAATTGTTGTCCCGGGCGAAACGATTATTCAAGGGGATGAGTTCTTGCCGGGAGATGGAACGAGAAGAGAAGACAAAGATGTTGTTGCTAATAGATTTGGTTTAGCTGATATTTCTGATAAACTTATAAGAGTTATACCACTTTCTGGAGTTTATGTCCCACGAAGGGGAAATGTAATTATTGGGACCGTTGTTGGAGTAACTTTCAAGGGTTGGATAATTGATTTTGGCTCACATATGAATGGGTTTTTGAACGTTGCTGAGGTTCCTAGATATATCGGAAAGGGTGAATTAAGAGATTATTTCGATTTTGGAGATCTTATCTGTGCTGGTGTTTTCGCGACAGATGGAAATAATATTGATTTGACTGTAAAACAAAGAGGATTTGGAAAAGTAGATACTGGTCAAGTTGTAAATGTTAATCCGAATAAAGTTCCTAGAATAATTGGGAAAGAGGGAAGTATGGTTAATCTAATAAAAGCTGCAACTGGATGCGAAATAACTGTTGGGCAGAATGGTGTTGTTTGGGTTGGGTCTGAAAAAATCGAAGATGAATTGAATGCAAGAAAAATAATCGAATTTATATGTGATAATTCATTTGTATCTGGATTAACAGAAAAAGTTGAACAATTTATTGAGAAAGAACTTGGTAAAAAAATAAGTTCAAGAGACGTTCAATCACAACAAGAAGAAAACAATGATGATAATTATGATGGAGGAGTTTCACAATGACAAAAACTGAAAGTGCTTACAAAAAGAGAGCAGACGGAAGAAAGTTTGATGAGCTTAGACCGGTAATTGCAAAAGTCGGAGTTGTCCCTTCTGCAGATGGTTCAGCAATGTATCAATCTGGAAAAACAAGAGCACTCGCTGTTGTTAGAGGACCTAGACTTTTACATCCAAAACATCTGGAAAATCCAGAAAAGGGAATCTTAAGAGTTACTTATCAAATGATGTCTTTCTCTGTATGGGATAGAATCAAACCTGGAAATTCAAGAAGAGGACAGGAAATAGGAAAAGTTAGCGAATGGGCATTGAATGAGATTGTTGATTTGGATGCGTTTCCAAATTCAGTAGTTGATGTTATTATACAAATCCCACAAGCAGACGCTGGAACAAGAGTAGCTGGTTTAAATGCTGCCGCTATGGCTTTGGCTCAAGCTGGAGTACCAATGAGAGAAATGCTTTCCGCTGTTGCTGTTGGTAAAATGGATAGAACTTTAGTTGTTGATGTAGATAAGGAAGAAGAAGATTTTGAAGACGGTGAGGGAGCAACAGATATTCCTATAGGAATAACTTCAAGAACTAAGAAAATTGCTTTATTACAATTAGATGGAAAAATTTCAATACCAGAATTAAGAGAATCAATTTCAATGGCAAAAAAAGCTTGTGAAAAAATAAATGAAGTTCAAATGAAAGCTTTAAAAGAGCCTGGAAAGGAGATAAAAGGATGAGCGTACCAATAATACAAAAGAATAGAATAATTGAATATTTGAAACAGGGAAAAAGATTCGATGGAAGAAAATTAGACGAGTTTAGAAATTTCGAGACTCAGTTGGAAATTAGTGAAAATGCAGAGGGCTCTTGTTCGGTTAAGCTTGGTAAAACTGAAGTTTATGCTGGAGTGAAGATGTCTACGATTGAACCATATCCTGATGGACCAAATGAAGGAACTTTGTCTGTGACCTTGGAACTTGGCGCAATGGCTGATGATGATTTTGATTTAGGCGCTCCTAGAATTGAGGCTATTGAAATGGCTAGAGTTATTGATAGAGGAATTAGAGAGTCCGGTATAATTGATTGGGAAAAATTGTGTATTGAAAAGGGTAAAAAAGTTTGGCAAATTTCATTGGATATTTATGCGATAAATAATGACGGAAATTTATTTGACGTTGCTGCTTTGGCTGGATTAATTGCTTTGGCTCATGCAAAGTTCCCAGTTTATAATGAAAAAGAAGGGAAAATTGAACATAAATTAAGCGATACCCCTTTACCGTTGCATAAGGAAAAAATGTCTTTTAATTTAACTGTACATAAAATTGGAGATGGCTTTGTTTTAGATCCTTCATTTGAAGAAGAAAGAATTTCTGATTACAGACTAGGAATGGCTTTGGCTGATAATGACGGCGAAGTTAGAATTACTGCAATGCAAAAGGGTAAAGAGGGCGGAATATCTGAAGACGACATGGAAAAGATTTTAAAGTTAGTTGAAGATAATTTTAAAGGATTACACAAAAAAGTAGTAGAGATGGTTTGGAAATAAAAATGGCAAAGGAAGTACAGAATTTTTCAAAATATGAAAGAGCAAGAATTTTAGGCGCAAGAGCTTTACAAATTTCTATGGATGCACCACTTTTAATGAAGATGGAAGGCGAAGAATTAGAGAATTTGAATTATGATCCTTTGAAAATTGCACAAACAGAATTAGATTCTGGTGTTTTGCCTATATCTGTGAATAGACCCTTACCTGAAAAGAGAGATGAAAAGCTAAAGGAATTGAGGGTTGAAGAGTTAGAAGAGAAAGAGGAAAAGAAAGAGGAAACTGAAGATAAGGAAGAAAAAGCTGAGGAAGCTGAAGTTGTACAGGAAGAAAAAGTGCAAGAAGTTACTGATATGAAATCAGATGAAGAGGTCGAGGAAGAAATTGAAGGAGAAGGTACAGAGAGCCTCGGCGGTGAAGCTGACGATAGTTCATCTGACGAATAATCATGTATAAATATAATCAAATTACGATAAGGGAGGATTTCTAATGGAAGGATTTAACAGAAGATCTGGTGGTTTCGGTGGAAGCAGGGGATTCGGCGGCAATAGAGGCGGCGGATCTAGGAGAGGCTTCAACGATGGACCAAGAGAAATGCATAAAGCTGTTTGTGCTGACTGTAAGAAGGAATGTGAAGTTCCATTCAAACCATCTCAGGATAGACCAGTTTATTGTAAAGAATGCTATTTTAAAAGAAAAGATTCTGGAAGTGCTGGAGCACCTAGTGCACCTATGGTAGAAGAAAAACCAGTTGAGACAGAAGAAGTTTCTGAAGAAGAGCAAGTAGACGAAGCATCATAAGGCTACTTTGAATAAAAATTTATTTTTTATCTCTTGATTTTTAGAGATGCGTGTGAAATAATTTAGACCGCAAGGGGAAGATTTATTAACTAATTTCTAGTAGTATAATTATGTTTATAGAAGAGGGATGGGCTGGAATTATAAGAAATTCTCGTAGTGAAAAGACTGTTGAAATTTGTATTAAATGTCATCATGGTAATTTTATTGCTTCTGCGCCATCTGGAAAGTCTAAAGGGAAGAATGAAGTCGCAGACTATAATCCTAGAGGAATCCTATGGAGTACAAAACTCGCTAATAACTTTTTAGTTAAATTAAGAAACAAGAACTTAATTATAAAAAATATTGATGATTTAAAAATAATTGAAAAAAAAATAAAGGAATTTGAAAGAGATTTTGGCATACTTGGTGGGAATGTTGTTTATGCAATAGAAAGTGCTTTGTTAAAATCTGCAGCAAAAGAAAATAGAAAAGAACTTTGGAGATTTATCTATGACTCTATGAATTATAAAAAATTTAAGATCCCAATGCCTGTTGGAAATTGTATTGGTGGCGGGCTACACTCTCGTGGCGTAGATGGAAAAATGCCAGATTTTCAAGAATTTGAACTGATTCCAGATGAAAATACATTTTCTCACGCTGTTACAAAAAATATTCATGCTTATTTGTATGCGAAAAAATTACTTAAAAGAAAACATAAAAGTCTTTTTGCAAAAAGAAACGATGAAAATGCCTGGGAAACTAAATTAACGAATGAAGAAACCCTTTCTGTTTTGAGAGAAGTAGCTGATAAATATGGATTAAGAATTGGATTAGATATAGCCGCATCTGGTTTTTGCGATACTCGGGGTTATTATCAATATAAAAATAAATCTTTAATTAGAGATAGGCTAGAACAGATTGATTATGTAAGGATTTTAGCTGAAAGATATAGCTTGTTTTATATTGAAGATCCATTAAAGGAAGAAGATTTTTCTGGATTTGCGGAACTATCTTCTAAAATCAAAAATAAAAAAACCCTTATTGTTGGAGACGATTTAACAACTACGAACATACATAGGTTAGAAAGAGCATTTAGAGCTAAAGCTATTAACGCAATAATCGTGAAACCAAATCAGATTGGTTCTTTTATAGAAGTTAAGAAAGTTATTGAATTTTGTAATAAGAACGATATGGCAATTATATTTTCACATCGTTCTGGAGAGACGATGGATTCTGCCTTAGCAGATTTTGCAGTTGGTTTTCAGGCTGATTTTATCAAGACTGGAATGTGGGGACCGGAAAGAATGATTAAGTTGAGAAGGGTAATGGAAATTGAGAAAGATATGATATGAGATTAAGGAATTTGGATATTCCAACCAATTTTAGTAGGTTATAAAAATATTAA
>CAYOYC010000007.1:0-28901 GCA_964408125.1 Candidatus Woesearchaeota archaeon | reverse complement strand
GGAGCATCATACATTCTATCATTTCTTCAAAAAACAGGAAGATTTATATACTATTTTCCCCTAAAAATAATATGTTTAAAAAAGAAAGTGTGTCGAGGAATCTGTGCTTAGCTCTATTGATATCTTTAATGACAACTTCATTTGTTTTTGCAGCTCAAGGAAATACAGAAGAAGGACAAGGATTGAGTGTTAATGCCGGCTTGAGCGGAGCACAAACTGAACAAGATTCTAACGGGGAAATTCAAAATACAGAAAACAACGGCGACGATATTCAGCTTCAAGTAGAGGAGAAAGTTAGAGCGGGGAATTATGAAAACTCTAACGGAAAACAAATGAAAATTCAAACTGAAAATGGATTTAGATTTCAAGTAGAAGGGGTAGAGGCTAAATCCTCTATGGTAATGTCTCAAGAACAAGTGCAAAATAGAACAATGTTAAAAGCTAAACTTTCAAACGGAAGAGACGCGGAGATCAAAGTTATGCCGAATACAGCCTCGGAAACAGCAATTGAAAGATTGAGGTTAAAGAGTTGTAACTCAGAAAACAATTGCTCAATAGAATTAAAAGAAGTTGGGAATGGAGAGCAGATGAAAATAGCTTACGAAGTGAAAGTTCAAAAGGAATCAAGAATTTTAGGAATGTTTAAAGCAAAAATGCAAGTTCAAGCTCAAATTAATGCAGAGAATGGAGAAGTTATACAATCTAAGAAACCTTGGTGGGCTTTTTTGGCTACTGAATAAAAATAATTATTTCTTTATACATGCTTCTACAAATCCATAAAATAAGGGAGCAGGCTTTATTAAGGAACTTTTAAATTCAGGATGCGCCTGAGTCGCAACGAAAAAAGGGTGATCTTTCAATTCAATAAATTCTACAAGTTTCCCGTCGGGACTAATCCCAGAAATAATCAAACCACTTTCCTGGAGTGTTTTGTGGTAATCTGGATTTACTTCATATCTATGCCTATGCCTTTCTGAAACTTTTTCAGAATTATACAAAGAACAAACCCTACTATCTTTTTTAATCAAGGCTTCATATCCCCCAAGCCTCATTGTCCCACCTAAGTCAACAACATTTTTTTGTGCATCCATTAGTGTAATAACTTTATTAGTAGTTCCTGGATTCATCTCAGTTGAGTTTGAATCAGCTAGTCCACAAACATTTCTAGTATATTCTACGACAGCTGCCTGTAATCCGAGGCAAATCCCCAAAAACGGAATTTTATTTTCTCTTAAATATTTTATAACTTCTATTTTTCCTTCCCACCCACGATTTCCAAATCCCCCAGGAATAATTATCCCATCAAATTTCTTTAATGCTTCAGAAGAAGTAATCTCTTTCTCTATTTTTTCGCTATCAACAAATTCAATTTCTGTATGTACGTTAAGATTAGCCGCAGAATGTCTTATAGCCTCAACGACACTGGCATATGAGTCTCCAAGCTTAGTATATTTACCACAAATAGCAATCCTAACTATTTTCTTAGAGCCAATCTCAACCATCCTATTTGCAAGCTCATTCCAAGAATCACCGTCTTTAGAACCCAATTTTACCCCGAGCTTTTTCTCCACAACTTCGACGAAACCCTGCTTTTCAAGTTCTCCAGGAACTAAATAAACAGAAGGAACATCAATTGCGGTTATAACTGCATTTTTATCTACATTACAGAACATGGCTACTTTATTTTTTATTTTATCCGTTAAGTATTCAGAGCATCTGCATGCAACTACATCTGGCCAAATTCCAATCTGATTTAGAGACCTTACACTAAGCTGTGTCGGCTTTGACTTTTGTTCATTTACACCAGTAGGAATTGGAACATAGGATAAGTGAACAAACATTATATTTTCTTTACCTTCTTCCCATGCCAGCTGCCTAACTGCTTCAAGATAAAGCGCATTTTCTAAATCTCCAACGGTCCCACCTATTTCTATCATTAATATATCACATTTTTCATCTTTCGCTATTTGGCGGAATCTGTTCTTTATTTCATCTGTAACATGCGGAACAAATTGAACATCGCTTCCAAGATATTCACCCCTTCTCTCTTTCTCTATAATTGATTTGAATATCTTCCCCATGGTCAAGTTCCATTCACCCCTCGCTGTAACATTCATATATCTCTCATAATGTCCGAAATCCATATCGCATTCCGTCCCATCATCTAAAACAAAAACCTCGCCGTGGACAACTGGATTCATCGTCCCAGGATCAACATTCAGATAACCGTCACATTTTACCGCAGCACATTTATAGTTAGAAGAAAACAGTTTACCGATAGAAGCCGCTAGCACACCTTTTCCTAATCCGGATATAACTCCGCCCGTTACTATAATATATTTAGTCATAACGTAAATTAGGATAAAGATTTCTGTTTAAAAAAATTATCAATATATAAAATATATATTAGAGACGAAAGGTTATTAAATGCACAGAAACTTTGCTATTCTATACCCCTAAAGTATCTTTTTTATGTCGTCTATAGTTTTTGCCTTAGACAATAAATTTCTTTTTTCTCGAGCGCCATCTACTCCTTTCGTAAAATTTATTGCCTGATATTTTATTTGTCTAAAGAATAATTTATATTTAAGAGCCAATTTAATATAGCCAGAGAATTTTGTTTTATTCTGTTTCCCATTTAACAAAGAAAAAATACCAGGATTACCTATAGCTTCTCGTCCCACCATCACAAAATCAAACGTTTCTAGTAATTTTTTTGCGTTTTTCTCATTTACATTTCCAGAGTAAATTATTGGTAGTTTTATTTCTCTTTTTATTTTCAAAGCAAATTCCAAATCTGGTTCCCCAGAATATCCTTGCTTTTGAGTTCTTGGATGAATTCCAATCGCATCAACATATTTACTAGCCATTTTTGCGATCTGCATAGCTCTCTCAGACTTTCGTAGCTTGATTGTAATAGGCTTTTTTGTGCTTTTTCGCATTACTTTAAGTATTTCTTCTATAGTCTCAATATCATCGTGTAAAAATGATCCAAACCCCATTTTTTCTGCCAAAACAGAAGGACAACCAAGATTAAAATCAAACAAAACTACTTCTTTTTCATATTTCTTAATAAATTCCTTAATTCCTTTCGTATTTGTACAAAATATTTGTATTGCCGGTTTATCGTCTAAAAATACTTTCTGTTTACTTAATGGATTTATCATTCCAGTATAAGTTAATCCGCATCCGGCTTTTTTGCACAATAGCCGAAATGCTATATCATTTGGTTCAAGCATTGGCGCAAGAAAGAATCTGTTTTTAGGCTTAAAATTACCTATTTTATACTTTAATTCCATATTTTTGCGCAAGAGCCATTAATTCTTCCCTGCTGATAGAACCATTTATGATACTCTCATTTATTTTACCAGAGCTATCACAGTATAATTTCACATTAGTAGCGAACACTCTCTGAAAATCCTCTTTAAATTCCGGCAATGTTTCACATTTTATAGGAATTGTTCCCACTTTTCCAATTACTAAATTTAAAACAGGATTCTTACACGCGATAACAGCTTCTTTTTCTATTTTTTGCATACTCTCCTCGATTTCTGCAATCTTAGTACAATCTTTCTGTTCAGCCATAAGACGTGAACTAATTTCAATTTTAGATCCCTCCTCTGTAATAACCCTTACAACTCTAGACGCCTGATATGCGCTAACGCCAATTATAACAACCAGAACAAGAAGGATTATTCCGACAACCATCAATATTTTTAAAAAAACAGAACCAGACTTATTCATTTAAATCTCCAGATTATATTCAAAAACTTTATCATAGGGTATGTATAACTCACAAGTTTCTTTTACAGAAAGCCCTTCCATAATCTTTCTAAACAATCTAATTGAATTACCATGAGCAGAAATGGCAACATTAACTTTATTTTTCTTCATGTAGCCCTTTAAAAATTTAATAAATTCCCCGACACGCTTCTCTACGTCTTTAAAAGACTCTCCCTTGGGTGGCTTAATATCCCAACTTCTATGCCATAAATCATATTTTTCAATTCCAGATTTTTGAACAACTTCTAAATGAGTTTTCCCGTTTAAATTACCATAATTTCTTTCAACCATTCTGTCATCTATAAATACATGCAAACACTCAGGGTGTAGGGCTATAACTTCTTTTAATGTATTTTTAGAACGCGAGAGAGAAGTGTGAAATGCAACTTGAAATTTCTTATCCTTCAATCTCTCTGTAACAATTTTTGCGTCTTCAACTCCAGGTTTAGACAGTTTAGCGTCGTACCATCCCGTAAATTTACTATCTCTATTAAACTCAGTCTGGCCATGTCTAAAAATGTAAATCTTCAACCTCATAAAAACACAAGCAAAATAGACTATAAAAACATTTTTATAATAGCTAAACCATGAATATTCATGATATGGTGGATTATAATAGGGGTATTGGTTTTAATTTTCATAATAACCATGTTTATTAAGTTGGAACACGATTTTAAAATAATCAAGGCAATTATTCTAGTTGTTTTATTGGTTTTAATTGTTGGCTCCGTTTATGGTTGGGTAACGTCAAACAAAATGGATTTGAATTCGCCAAAGGGAATTGTGGGGTCAATCTATTCTTATTTTGTATGGCTTGGGGATGCAGGAATTCAGGTATTCGATGTAACGAAGGCTGGAATCAAAACAGTTGGAAATGTAATAGGATCAAATAATACAAAAATAGATTATGGAGATGGAAGGAAATAACTATTTAGCTATCTTAACACCAACATCCAATCTCCCTATGCTACACTCCTCTTGGATAAACCCATTATTTTTTATCTTTTTGCAAATAGATACAAATGTCCCATATTCCTGAGTATTTTTCTGTTTTGAGTCATAAACCTCATAGTATGTACAATTTACCAATGGACACCTTATGTCTTCTGTCTGCATCGGATAAGCTTTTCTAACTCTTATTGATGCAACCGGCCAAAAATCTTTATATAAATTAGAGCTACTAGCAAAAACCATTAATTTATCTTCGTCAACACAAAGTGTTCTTGAAGAATCACAGTTTAGCTCTGGCATATTTGCAATAGTTTGGATGGAAGATCTAGCGGACTCTTTTTGTAGAAGATTAAATCCTTGAGTTATTCTGCTAGATTGGATAGATATAAAAAACAATCCAGCGACGCTAAAAAAGATAAAAACAAATAAAATCATAAAAGTCATCTGCTGTATTTTCATATCAGCGTTTTTATTTCCGGGAATAAAAATTACCATAATCCACAACCCTCTCTTTGCTCTTTTTTAACTAAATCATTCGAGGTATAGTATATTGTTTCTAGATTTTTAGAGCTGGCATTTTGTAACATTGCAGAAAAAGAAGTCAAATCAGATTTCAATAAGCTATCACATCCCCTCATTCCCATTAAATCAATTTTTTGAGATAATACATTGACTATTTTGGATGCTCTATATGTTAATCTTTTAACATTGCAGTCATAAGTTTCTTTATCAGAAATTATAGCGCCTATCATCAAACCTCCAGAATATTCTGTCTGCGTTCCATCACCATTAGAGACTATACCAAGGTCATATTCCGAGTTACAACGTGTTTCTTTGCATTTAGGAATAACCGTTATATCACATCCGGAAGTATCAAAACAAACACTCTTTGCATCTTCATCACACGTATTATTCCCACTCTCAAGTCTTAATCCAATATTTGGAACACCAAGCCCAGAAATTTGATTTGCAATTTCTTCTGGAGGGAAGACAAAGCAATATTTTTCAGAAGTCAAAAAAATCAAATCAGCTACCTTAAATCCAGCGCTAAATGATGTTGAAAATACATAAAAGGTTTTCCCAGCAGCAGAATCAGAGAATAAATATTTATTGTTTATTGAATATTCCAGTGGATTATTAGTCCACTCTTCTCCTATTGTTGATTTTGTCTGAACAGAAATGATATTTTTTCCAAAACCACCATAATTATCACAATAATTCGATATTCTAGTATCCTTTTTGAAAACTATTCTCGATGTAGACGCTTCTGCGAATCCAGCCTGTAAAGGATCTGTAATTATTTCCAGGGTTTTAGCGAGCTCAGCCTCATTCCCAGTTGTTAAACTGCTACCAGTTTTTACAGCCCCATAAATAGCGAGTATCAAAATTATTGTTCCCGCAACTATTGCGAATAACAATACAAAATTAAATTCGCCCCTTTTGCCTATAGGCGACATAGAGTGCTTCGTACTATTTTTCGGTATCATCCTATTTTATCGTAACACCTCTATCGTAATAATCCTTAATTATTCTAATTGTTTCGCCATCAGAAACATCTATACAAAGAGGATTTTTTAATGAGGTAGTTTTGCTAATATTTAGATGCCTTATCGTCTTATAGGGCATATCACAAGCGTTTTTAGAGGGTATTAAGAAAGTGTTAGCATCATAAAACTCATACAAATTCAATTCCTCATAAGCCAACATCGAACCAGTGATCTTTTCAGAAAGATTTGAAAAACAAATTTGGGTTATCCCAGGAAGTGCGACCTCCATTTCAAAATCAGAAGAAGAAGACTGATAAGCCTGATCGACTTTTTGCTGAAGATCATCGTAGAATAAACCAACTCTAGAGCAACTACCTATATTCATAAAATATTTTATTCCATAAATTGCAACAGATATAAAAACAATAATTAAAATTAATGCGAATATCCAACCAAAAGACATCCCAATAGCCTCTTGTGCTCTCTTAGAATCTAGTCTTAGCGGTCTCATTTTATAAGAAATTTTCTGTAGGACCAACTACCAAAGAACAATCAGCCGGCTCTGTTCTGAATTCATCCCTGCATTTAATATAATATTTCTTGCTAGGTGACCATTCCGTTACATGAGATGTGGAATTCGGATAAGGCATTACTATTCCCTCTTCAAATAAATAATCACAATTATCACTTGTGTAAGTGCATTCTGAATTTAGATGAGTTATTATTTTCAAATAATTATCTTCCTGATATGCTCTAGCAATTATAGGTGAGTTTGTATCTATGTTTACTGTAAAGCTAGTAGAGTTCTGAACAAGATTTCCGCCAGCGTCTACACATTTTACAAAATAAGTATATCTTCCCTGAGTTAAATCTAATCTTTGTGTGTGTACTCCGTCAGCTTTATTAGTATCAAAGAATTGTACAAAACTACCAGCAGAATCTGATGTAGAATAATAACATATTGCCTTATTATTATCACAGCCAAATAAAGTTTCTACATATAGCTCAATAGGAGATGGGTTCAATACTCCGAATATCGTTTCGTTTGGTCGCAGAGCTTTTAATTTTAGTTCGCTACTTCCCCTTAAATTAAATATATAACTTTCTCTATTTACATTTCTAGCACTATCATTTACGACGTTGGTTGGCTGATCTTTACATCTTACGTAAAACTTAGTTCCATCTCTAGCAATTCCATTTAATGTTGTACGGCAAGTATAACTTTGTAATGCATTAATATCAACAGGTGTGTTTGCGCAAAGCATATTATTAGTCATCTGATCATAGCTAGATTCTGTAAAACTCCATCTACATTGAGCTGGCTCATTTATATAGAAGTCAACAGTTGCATTTTCAGTTGTTGCCGCCACACATCCATTATTATTAATTGAAGTACCCTGAATAACTGGTGCAGTAGTATCTGGAGAGGGATCTACACAAAGCGTTAATGCATAATCAGCTTCATTTGAATTTCCAGAGGCATCCTGGCATCTCATATAGAATGTCAATTCCTTTCCATTCTTTAAAGTGACAGAACTATTCTTAAAATCTTTTGCAGATGGTAATGTTAAATATTCAGTATGATTATACGAGTATAAATTATCCCCACCAAGATAGCTACTCATCTTAGAATAATTTCCTCTTGGTTCTATATCAATCTTACATTGAGAAGGTTCATCTGTAGTTATTCCAAACTTTATTGGCGTAAATGGAGGTATACAACCAGTTTCCGTTCTAGAACTCTTTATTTTAAATCCAGCGCCAGGAGGCATTTCTCTAACGTCGAAATATTGATAACCCTCTGTGATAGCATCTTTTAGTGGAGTTATTACTGGTGGCGACACATCTCTTGGATTTACATCTACGCATCTTTCAGCAATTGTTCCCTTGTTTACAATAGCGCAAGATTGCCCTAAAGACTTACATCTATACTCAGAACATGGTAAAGTATTATCATTACATAATTCACAATCTTCTCCGCCATGAGGAGCTTGCCAAGGCAAACAATCAAACGTAACTATATGAGTTTTTGTTTCTGTTTTTGACCACATTGAATTATATATTAACCAAGCAGCAGCAGCGCCTACAATGCCAGAAACAAGGCCAGAGTTTCTTCCTATCATATTTAAACTTCCATCAGCATTGGTAGAAGCATAACGTCCTAAGCCCAAATAATTCTCTCCGCCTCTTCCCAAAACAGAATAAAGAGCTTTCCCAACCATAATTCCACCAGCCATTCCCGCAGCAGCTGCATTTACAGCTTCCGGATCATCAGAGAATAGACTCCCTAGTGTTACGACTAATCCAGCAGCAGTTGCTGCCCATTGTACACCTTGAAGAAGTTGTGCTACTCCAAAGTCAAAACTTGTCCCTAATACCTTGATTTGGCCCCTATCTGTACCTATTCTTTCTGCAGCATCATTATAAACCCCACCCGTAGACGGACTGATAAATTTTCCATCTGAGTATTCTGTGCCAGAGTATGCAACAACATCACTCGGAGCCCCCTTGGATATGACAGATAATTGAGACTTACCCATTAAGGCATTATAATCTTCTGTATTTAGTTTTTTATCACCATTTAGATAGTATGTTGTTCCCTCTTTCCCAGGACTAGAAGTTATAGTATAGTCTGTATTTTTATCCAGGTCTAGAGTTTTTCCGTCTGAAAGTTGGACAGTATAAATTTCATCTCCTTTAATTAAATAGGTGCTTTTAGCATCTGCGAGTTTCTGCCCATTAATAGCAATTCCAGTTACTGCTACATTGTTTGGTGCGTCTGTAGGTGTAGGTGTCGCTGTAACTACTTTAGTTTCCCCTTCATCCGTAGTAGTGATTGTCCTTCCTACATTTCCAACATTAGCATAATAACCAAAAGCAGATTGGGTGGTGCCTTCAGGAGTTCCATAAAACGTATCCAACTGGATTGCGGTTGTTTTTACGAAAAGCCCATCCGTGCCCTTAGTATAATAATTATTATTATGCCAATAAGATTCTCCGAATTTTAAAGAACTTAATTCATCGGGTGTTGGGGCATGAGATACAAATGCCAAAGTCTGGGGTTGGCCAGTGGAGGTAGTCCATGTCTGAGATTCAATATATGCTCTATTAATTCCAGTTGGTACCGCACCGTTCACCATCCCCGTCTCACTCCCAATCATAAACGCAAAAGCAACTGTAGATATAACTAGCATTAATGCAAAACTCATTGAGCTTATCTTTGCAAAATTATTTCTCATGCTTCACCCCATTAATTAAATCTAATAGCAATTTAATTACTTTTTCAAAATCTTCTTTATGATTTTTATAAAATTTTTCAGGTACTTTCTCTCCATAATAATTCAATCTATTTCTAAAAAAAGACATCTCCTGTAAAAGATTAGCTTCAGCCTCTAAATTTTTATTTTGTTCATAAAAAAAACTAATTAAACATTGGTGATTTTGGCTTTTCATTCCAGACTTAAGCATATAAGCCGTTAGTAATTCTTTAACAACTTCATAATAGTCTTCAAGTGACAATGAAACATTTTCTTTAAATGGCTGCCTTGCCCTTTCCAGTCTAATCACAGAAATATCTATAAGAGATTTTATTCTTTCTGTATCGATTTCTGTTTTTTTTACAAATTCATTCTTGCAAACATTCCAGTCCATTATCATTTTATCTTAAAACTCCCATACAATTTAATTCCATTAGCTACATTGTTAAACAGGTTTTCATTCAAATTACTTATTTTATTTTCAGCAAATAGAGAAATTTCATGTTTCAGAATTTTCTCATATTTGGTAATATCTAAATTTTTCTCTGTATAAGTTTCCACAAACAAATCGATATCACTTTCTTTGTCAGAATCTCCCTTTCTCACGCTTCCAAAGAGTATTATACATGAGGGATTTAATTCTTTTATTATAAAATCAATCAATCCAGAACTGACAATTTTTTCTATAAAGTAATTAGTTTTTTTTATTTTAAAAAGTAAAGAATGTTTATCTAAAAAATTTAGTTTCTTCATTTCTTTCAAATATTCTGAAATAGTTGCTCTAGGTAGGCTTGTCTGTTTTTCTATTTCTCGAACCGTAAATTCTTTCTGAGGATTTTCATAAATCAATTCCATTATCTTGTCCAGTTTTTCGGACTTAAGTCCAGTTTTTCGGACTAGTCTTTTATTTAATACAGATTTCATTTTCCAAACCATCCTCTAACTTTAATTCTTATTTTTTCCAAGAAACTAACCTTGGGTTTTTCTTCCGTAGGTAAGCTAATAACAGCATTTCCGCTTATAACTCCAAACCCAGAATTTCCAGAAGCCAGAACCGTCTCTGTAGGAATCTTAATATCCTCTTGTGCCGTATCTCCGAAAACTTTTTGTCTTAAATATTCAGAAATAGTTATTTTATCAGATTCAACAACAACTATATTTTCTATAGCTATTTCAACACCAGCTTTACTAACAACAACATCCCCAACTTTCAAATCGCTAACTTTAGTAAGCTTTAGTTCGGTCGCAGAAACAAGCGAAACTAACAAGAAAAATACAAACATTAAAACAATTATTTTTTTCATTTTTTTACATAGACGTAATCGTCCTCATTTAATTTATATTTATCATTAAGTACATAATCAATTGCTATAACTTTCCCAGTTCCAGGAGATAAGCTTTGAGAAAGTAATCCTAAATCAGCATTGGTGAAATAATATGATTCATTCTTATATTTCCAATCATAACCCTCATTAGTCATTACTCCATTAATATTAATCCCAACTCCACAATCACCAAGCGCAGAACAAACAGCATTAGCCTTAGCGCCCCAACTTGGATTTACCTCAAAATTTGTACCATCTTTGTCTAGCATTGTCAAGCATTCATTCTCTCTAATATTAACCTCAGCCACACTCTCTGCTCCAGTTAATGCGTTCTTCTTATAGGTTATTTCAACATCAACCTGACAACTAGCGGATGCTTGTGAACAAACAGTTTGAGAATCTCCACTCTGCCAGAAATCTAAACCAGGTGACACCATTGGAACACAAATACCTTCGTCTTTAGAAGATCTATTGATTCCCATCCCGAACTCATTAGATAAAGAATTTTGTTCCCACTGTCCGACTCCCGATTCAACATTTGTTTTAATAGCCGCTCCAGTAAATTGAGAAACAGCACCAGCAGCAGAACCAATAGCGCTCAATCCCTGTACAGCAGTACTTGCGCCACTTCCAGAAACAGGATTTGCAAATGGTTGTTGAGTTGTAGATTGAGGAGCGTATTTTGGATTTCCAAGATTAATTCCGTCCACAGATTCTACCCATATACAATCTCTTGCGTCAGTATTCTCACATTCATCTTTATATGTTTGAGAAGTACAATCTTGCCATCTATTTACTCTGCATGCAGCAACTGAATATTCTCCAGCACTAGTATAAATTCCAGAATGCACACAAATCTGATTTCTAAAATCTGCACATGCTTCAACCTGAACTTTTCCATCCACACAAATTTCTCTATAATGTCGACTTCCAGCGGGGTCCTGCGCATTCCCTAAATTATCACTATCATAAACACACCAACTCTCTCCATTTAATCTTGTATTCCCATCTCTATCTTCACATTTTGTTGTTTTACAATAATTGTCCACGTTTTTAGGCTTACCAATACCGAAAAATGTTGAGTCCCATGCAGCGCACCTACTTCCAGCTAAATAATCACAATTACCACAAGTTTTACTATCTCCAGTTGCAGCGCAAATGGTTTCGGGGCTAGTTACTCGTCCCTGATTCCAACTTAAATTAGAATTAGAAGAATAAACGTTTTCTCTATTGCCTTCTGAATCAAACCAATAAACCTTTCCCTGGTAACAACCAGTAGATGCTTGCCTAGCATTATTCGGAACAGCTAACTCTTCGGCAGAGCATAAAAGTCCACTGAAAAAGCTTTTCGTAGAAATATCACTTAATTCGGAAGCATTTATATTATTATTAGTAGAACTTGTTCCCCCGCATTCTTTCCTTGTTGTAAATTTACAAGTTTTTACTCCAGATAAAGTGTAAACACAAGCACCTTCATCTTGAGAGTTAGCAGCCTCAACGCAAGCTTGTTCGGATGTTATTGTTGTCCTAAAATCAATTGCAGTCCCATAAAACGTAGATAAACTCTTACATCTCGTCATTGTAACAAATGCAGCTTGATCCGCTAATATACAACAACCCAATCGACACTGACTAATTTCATTTGCTTTTTTTTCGCTCCATGTTCCACCATTTGATTGGCAAACAACCTGGGGAGTATTTTCCATACACATTCCCTCCTTAGAATCATAACAAGTTCCCAATTTGCAAAAAGAAGTTGATTCACAGGATGTTGGCACTATCTTCCCACTAGAACTACATGAAGCCTCATTGGTGTTTATACACATTGCACCCTGCGTTGTTTTTTCACAACAAACAGAAGGAGTTGATATATCAGGAATAGCTAAAACATTTCCAATTAAGAAAAATCCTACAAAAAATAAAATTAACAGTCTTTTATCCATTTAAACTCCCATAACCAGCTGGCCAAGCATAACTTCTTGTAGCAAACCTGTATTTAATATCTTTTTTATCTGTTATTATATATATTTTTACACTATCATCTCTTCTTATTTTTTGGACATTCAAATTAGGATAATAAAACATAAAGCTCGAAACATCAGAATCACCATACGAAGATTCAAATTGCAATATAGAATTTGCAATCATTAATATTGTATAAATGTTTGAAGGCAAATTAACATTAAAATTTTTAATTATTTTTCCACTTCCATCGCTATTAGTTATCGACGTAGGAGCATCTATTAAAATATTAATTCCATTCATGTCTATAGTTAAGTTAGATTTTATGTTTCCAGATATAACATCATTTCCCCTAGCAACCAACTCATCAATAGCACGATCATAGCAATCCTGTATCACTGGAGCCATAACTCTTGACAAGGAATTCTCAAAATCGTTTTTTAAAAATGGATGCAAAACAACTCCAGGTTTGTAAAATTCATTCGTATAACAAACAAAACTAATATTCTCATCCATATACATCGTATTAAAATCAGAGCCCAATAAGCCAGCACTCAAACTTAATTGATTAACTTGTCTTTCCATTTCATCCTGAATGCACCTATCTAACATAGGTCTACTATCTGCCTGTGAAAAAAACTTTGGATACAAATAAAAGTAAGAAAATAAAATAACGGCAACAATGATAATCGCAACAATAATGAATATAGTTACCTGACCTCTTTTTGAACCATTTCTGTTTAAATTTGTATTATAGAAATGATTCAAACCAAGTATTCTTTTTTGTATCACACTCATGTTATTTTTAATAAACTATCCTTTATAAAAACTACTATTCCAAATCGCTTAATCTCAATATTTGGGTGCAGCCAGACAATGGTAAATTCCCATATTTGTCTCTGCATTTTATATAAAAGATATCACCTCCATTTATTTTAAGAGTATGTTTCGTAGAATATTGCCCAATCGCATTTTCAAATCCAAAATCACAACCCAAGCTTTCATTATTTATGGCAGAAAGGCATTCTGCGTCTTCATCTGTATTTAATACCAGACTTCCACTGTCTATAAAGATTCTGGAAATAACAGGAGGTTTATCATCAATAAAAATTGTGAAACTAGTGTGCGCTTCTGCTTTATTCCCAGCAATATCTTCACAAACAACATCAACATCTTTTGTCCCTTGCCCTAGCGAGGTAAGTGGTTGTATATGTGTTTTATTTCCAGTAATCAGCATGGTCGAATAAATATTTCCATAATAGGGAAATCTAAAACTACACACAGCATCACCATTATTAATACACCCTTCTGTTTTTATCTTTAATTCTACAGAAGTGTTTGAATTTAATTCAACATTTCCATTGGGCTCAATTGAATTTATATATAACCCTGTCTCACAAATATTAGCGCTATATTCTTTCTTAACAATATTTCTTCTTTTCATCCCAGATTCAATTAATCCTGGCTGGTCCTTACATTCAATATATAATTTTTTATTGGCAGTGTAATTTGTAATAAACGCGGCGCACATCCACTCTCCATAAAAGCCCATAGAAGGACTAGTTACACAAGTCATAGGCATAGAGTTAGGGTTTTCAACAACCGCATCCGGATATGCTTCAATACTTATGTCCTGCTCGGGTACTTGAGTAATGGAAACCGCACCATTTTCCGAATTCTCCCATCCGCTATTATAAGATTCAAATGAATATCTACATTCCGCTGGTTCATTTAAGTACATAAATAAATTCAAATCTGTTGAGTTGAGTGCAAGGTAAGCATTATTTTCTGGAGCAATCCGTGTAATCAACGGAGCCGTCAAATCCGGACCATCAGATTGTTTTATTTGAACCACAAACGGAGCATCATTTACTAAGCCAGCAAAATTTTGGCATATAATATAATATTCATTAGCGCCCTCTCTCATCGGTAAGGTTGTTGCAATGTTTTCATTAGAACTTCCGATTATAGCATGTGGAGATAAAGCTATTCCATGATGTTTACCATCAATCTTTCCAGTTGCATAATTCAACTCAGAAGACATTACGTATCTCATCTCTTCAAACTTCATGGAGTGATTTGTGTCTATTTTACAAATCGCCTCTTTATCTGTGATAATACCAAACGCAACGGGTTCCCATGCATTAACAGCTTTTTCATTATTCTTTTTATTTTCAATCTTAAAACCAAAACTCGAGACGTTTGCATATTCATTTTCAGGTGTAAGTATTTCTTTCCATGGTTCAATCTTCGCATTCCATATGTCATTTAGGGTTGCACAATATCCAGGCTCTCCATTTTCAACAAAATATTGACAATTATTTCCCGTACTTTTACATTTATATTCTGAACAAGGACGAACATCATTATTACATTCTTCACATTTTCCAACTAATGGTGGTTGCCATGCTTCACATTTAAATTCCGTTATATAATATTCATGATCTACCCCCTCTGTGAATAGCATATATACGATTGCGATTATTGCAATAACTATACAGATAGCAGGGATTGCGCAAAGAGCAGATACAACAGAGCCAAAACTCCCCAAGGACGCTCCCGCCGTAGCTGCACCCGCAGCCATAAGTCCTCCTCCGGTACCAACACTCATTGCACCAATTCCAGCTGTTAAAGCGAGTGCGGCCGTTACTCCGCCAGCCCACATAGCAATTGTAACAGCAGCTTCTCCGGGTGGTTGTCCTCTCGCCATCATACTTCCAATAAATGAACCCAACATAAATGCGGCAGCTGCAAATGCAAAAGTCGTGAATATCCCATAACCTACCCCAGCAACTGCTCCCTTTGCCGGAGCCGTCGCCAGCATCCCAAGTCCAGCTAAAGACCCCACCGCTCCGACTCCCATTGCAACACTTGGTCCACCGCCAACATTCGTTTCGCCACCAAATGCTCCCGAAATCATAGACCCAGAAGAACCAGCTTCTGAACCAAATGCGCTCAGCATAGATGCCCCGTTCTCCCATTTTGTTAATTCTTCTAAATTACTAACTTTACCAAAAATATTACCAGTCTGATCTTTCTTCAAATCATTTTTTAAAAAACTCTGAGAAACATTATATCCTTCAGTTGTATATCCCTCTTTAGATTTACCCTTTTTATCAATATAAATTCTATTAACTTCAAAACCACTCCTTCCCAATTCCCCCTGAACATTATATTGTATTCCGCAACTTCCCAAAGAACGACATCTGTCATTTAATCCATCCATCATAAGAGAAACTTTTTGTTTTGTTTGATCAACCGCTTGCCAATTGCATTCTGGATTTTCTTTATCAACAGAGGAAGAACCACCAGCCATAGACGAAGTTGTTTCTATGTGGGAAATACAAGTAAATGTTCCCAAACCGCATAAGCTATTTGTCTCAGATAAACTCCCGCCATAACCGGCACTTGATGTGAGTCTCCCCCCAGAAGAAGCTGAAGATGTGCTTGTCCAAAATTGATATCCAGGTGTAAATCGGGGTACACAGTACGTCATTATTTCATTCATTCCCTTGCCCACATCACCGGCCCTTCCTTGTAACTCATTGTCTATTTCCTTAAATCCAGGAAGGTTAGCATATTTTTCATTCCCTTCAATGTCGTTGAACATAATACATTGTGGAAGCGAAGAACATTTAGATTCCACCTTAGAATAACTATCTGCATCATTTGCATAAATACATGAACGCCAATCGTTTATTATACACATAGCTTCACTCTTTTTTGTTGAACTGTCTTTATTTTCAATACAAATTTCCTGATTAAAATCCGCACACCCATCTAACCTTATTTCGCCTTCAAAACAAGTTGCAACATAACTTCTAGAACCAACAGAATTTGAAATTGATTCATCAGGAAAAGTTGAATCCGAAACGCACCAACTCTCACCGTGTTTTCTTCCATTTACACAATTTAAATTTTTACAAACATTATTTCCCATTTGCGGTTTAACCAAACTTGTTCCGAAGATATATTTAGCGCAAATACTCCCCTCGTTATATTGGCAATTTCCACAAAAATCTGCAGGGCCAGAACAGGAATTGCTCGGCAAGACTACTTTTTCCCAATAAGTTTGGTTTTTACCCTTAAAAGAATCATATATATTAGCTCTGTTTTCACAACTATCTATAAAATAAACTTTATCATTAAAGCAAGTAGTTTTTTCTGTCAATGCACAATTTGTTCCGAGTTCTTTTGATGTACATAGATATCCTTTCTTGAATTCTTGATTTTCTCCATTGCAGTTTGCCTTTGTTGTAAAAATACAATTCTTTTGTTTAGAAAAATCATCGCTCTGAGAGAGACATGCACCCTCATCGGTTAGTTCAGCATAAGAATCACACGAACCACGACTGTCTAATGGTTTAAAATTTTTTTCAAGTTTCAATTCACCAGAAACTCTTGAACACTCTCTAGTTGTCATCATAGATGCACCATCTCCCATAATGCAACACCCAATTTGACATTCTGGTATCTCACAAGTAGTGCTTGCATCCCATTTCCCATCATTAGAAATACAATTTTCCCTAGGAGAGTTTAAAGAGCATATTCCAGAATCAGAATCATAACAGCAACCCCTCTGACACTCTGAGACAACGCCACATCCAGTTCCAATTAAATCAGTTTTACATACATTTTTATCAACTAACAACATATCTTGGCAAATTGCACCACTAATAGTCTCCTTACAACATCCTGAAGGCAGAAGAGGATTTGCAGAAACAACGGGAATTATTGGCCTAGTTAAAAATTGTATGAATTTTGATTCAGACGGATTTTCTAAAACATCTGGCAAATTAGTACTAACAAAATATGAAAATGCAAAAACCGAAAGTACAACTAGAGTTAATTCCAATATTGAAATTATTTTTCTTCTCATATTCCAGCAGGTAATACGCAAGTTTTAATTGCAAATTTAATTTTTCTATCTGTTAATCTATCTTGTAATGTATAAACCTTTGTAGAGTCAGAAGTTGTAGTTGTGGAGATAATTATATCATTATATGATTTCATCCAATTAAGTTTATTGAATTCACAATAAGTAGATTCATAATTAACAATAGTTTGTGTGAGTTTGAGCATGTCATATAGTTTTGTGTAGTAAATAGATTCAAACTCCGAGAAAGAATAAGAGTCATAGTCTTTTTTTGCATATACAGTTTCATTTATTCTTACCGAAATATATTCAGGGAAAATCTCAAGCACAAGTTCTCCGGGTTTGTTCTGAACATCATACCCGCTCTTGTCAAAGTCTTTATACATCTTATTTAAACAATTTTGGGTATCTACTGCAATCATATTTTCCATGATTTTTTTTACTCTTGTAAAAAAAGCAGAATCCTGAGGAATGCATGGGTTATAGAATTCAGACACAGTACATAAATACGGAATCTTTTCCTGGTTATACAAAATGTAATTATAAGAATTAAACTGAGGATATGTATTAGATTCTAAGATAATATTTTCACTTTTTTTTATGGAGTCAAGAATGCAGTTCTTCATATAAGCTGTAGGATTTTCAGTAGAAAGATTATCATTCTTAATCCATCCACCAAAGTAGGCAATAGCTAGTATTGTAAAAGCGAGAATTAACCCGACAATAATAAATATTGTTACTTGACCACTTTTATTTTTATACATTTTGTTTTGAACCCACTAGTTTAATTATTTGAGTACATCCAGATGGTTTATTATTCTTTTCATCTTCACAACGCAAATAAAGAGTCTGCTTATCGGATTTTTCATTAAATGATATTATGTGTTTTAGCACAAAATTATTCGAACCCGAAATATCAAAATCGCAACCCTTAGTCTGATTCATATTTACAGAGCAGCTTGATTTCTCGTCAGTTTCAATTATAATACGCTTATTCTCTTCATAAATTCTTGTTACTTTAGGAGGAGAATCATCAAAAAATACAGTGAAATTTATTTCCTTATTGACTACGTTCCCAGCAATATCTTGGCATTCAACAACAACAGTTTTCTCTCCAGAACTCAAACCCGTCAACGGTTGTGTATGCCTATTTGTCCCAGTATAAAAGAAAGTCGAATAAGCATTTCCATAGTAAGGAAGTTTATAAAAACAATCTGCCTGACCATCATTAATACACCCAGAAGTTTTGACTTCGAGATTTATAGATCTAGAACCATTTGTTTCAACATTCCCAACAGGTGATATGGAATCCATATTCAATCCTTCTTTGCAAGCGAATATTTTGTATTCATAGCTAATTCTATCACTGTTTTTTTTGTAAAGATCAGTCTCAACAAGTTCTGGTTGATCCCGGCATTTAATATAAATTTTTGTGTCTTCACTTATATTATTTATAATAGTAGCACATGGCCACTCGCCATAAAAGCCCTGATCTTTCCCAGTCAAACAGGAGAAATTATTTGGCATTTCATCAAAGTAATTATAGTCATATTCCAAAGAATATTTACACTCTGCGGGTTCGTTCAAGTATAACCATATTGTTGTATTAGTAGAATTAAAAGGAATATAAGATTGATCCTGCGGAGTCGTTCTAACAATTCTTGCGGGTGTTAGATCTGGCCCATCCGCTTGTTTTACAGAAACCACAAACGGAGCATCATTTACTTGACCAGCAAAATTTTGGCATATAATATAATATTCATTATCCCCTTCTCTCATCGGAGGCATCGTAACGCTTGCATCAATTTCTTCATCATCCCCAGTTGTCACGTGTGGAGAGACTGCAACCCAGTGGGATAATCCATCAACCTTTCCTGTAGAATAATCCCTATCGGACATCATAGTGTATCTCATCTCCCCAAACTTCATGGAGTGATTTGTGTCTATTTTACAGATTGCCTCTTTATCTGTAATAACACCAAACTTTATAATTTTCCAAGCGTCAACCTCTTTTGAATTTTGTTTATCATTTACAATCCTGAATCCGAAACTTGAAACATTTATGTATTTATTCCCCGTTGTGAGAATATCATTCCAAGGTTCAATCTTCGCACTCCATATATCATTTAAAGATGCGCAATATCCAGGTTCCCCATTCTCAACAAAATACTGACAATTTGTACCAATGCTTCTACATTTATATTCCGTACACGGACGAACATCATTGTTACACTCTTCGCATCTTCCAACTAGGGGAGGTTGCCATGCTTCACATTTGAATTCTGTGATGTAATATACATGTTCAGTTTTTCCTAGAAAGAGAGAAACAATCATAATCACAATCATAATAATCCATCCAACGGGTCCACCAGCTATGAACCACCAAGCCTTTTTTCTGAGTGCAAGACCCGCGTTCTTTTTATTTTTAAATCCAGTTATTTCATCAATTTTAAATGTATTAGAAATTTGATTATTAGAGTCAATTCTAGGAGAATCAGTTATATCAGCGGCATAATTTGAAAATTCTGTTAACTGAGATAGCTTATTAATAGATCCATATATATAAGAATCCTGCCTTAATTTAAGTTTATCCAGATATGCATCAGAGAAAAAGTATCCATCAGTTGTATAATTAAGAGTCATCCCTCCACTAGAACCAACACGAGTTCTTTTAACAAAGAATCCTGTTTCCCCTAATTTTTCTTGGACATTATATTGTAATCCACAACTCCCCAAAGAACGACATCTTTCATTTAGTGCTTCCATCATTAAAGGAACTTCTTGTTTTTCTTGATTTGCTGCTTGCCAATTACATTCTGGGTTTTCCTTGTCTCTTTTGTGTCCATCATCTATCTCAATATGTGATATACAAACAAAGCTTCCTAATCTACAAGTATCATCCGTTTCTTGTTTATTTCCTCCATAATTTGTATTTGAGCCAACTTGGTTTTTAGAGGAAATGATTTTTGCGCTAGGGGTATTCCAAAATTGGAGACCCGGAGTATATTTAGGAACACAATGAGCTATGTACTTGTTAGAACCATCACCCACTTTTTCAGCCCTCCCCTGGTCATTATTATCTATTTCTTTAAAGCCAGGCAAATCTTTGTAAATTTCATTTTCGGGAATTTCATTAAACATAACACATTGCGGAAGCAAATCACATTTTGTTTTAATATCCCTATAGTGATCCGCATCATTCGCATAAATACACGAACGCCAATCGTTAGTAATGCACATTGCCTCAGTATATTCCCACTCACCTTTATTTTCAACACAAATTTCTTGATTGAAGTCTGCACATCCATTTAGTTTTATTTCACCCTCAAAACAAGTTGCAACATAGTTTCTCGAACCAACAGAAAATTTTCCATCCTTTGTTTCTGAATCAGAAATACACCAACTTTCACCGTGTTTTTTTCCATTCGCACAATTCAAATTTCTACACAAATAATCACCAGTATTTGGTTTAACCATATCTTTTCCATTATAGTATTTTGTGCATATGCTTCCAGTAGCATAATCACAATTTCCACAAGATGTAGGATCTCCAATACAAGATTGAGAGGGTGCAATTATTTTTTCCCAATAATCAAGACTATCTGTTTTTGTTGAATCATAAATATTTGCCTTATTCCCACAACTATCTATAAAGTAAACCCCATCACCAAAACACGAAGTTTTTTCCGTTCTCTGGCAAATAGTATCTAGTTCTTCAGATGTGCACAAATATTCTCTTTTAAATTCATTATTATTTGAAACACATTTGTTTTTTGTTGTAAATATGCAATTTTTCTTCCCGGAAAAATCTCCAGAATCAGATAAACATGCGCCTTCAGCAGATGTGTCAGAATATATATCGCAAGACCCTTTCATATCGAGCGGTCTAAAATCCTTTGTAATTCTGTATTGATTAGCAGTTTGAGTACACTCTCTAGTTGTCATCATAGATGCACCATCCCCCATAATACAACATCCAACCTGACATTCTGGTATCTCACAAGTAGTGCTTGCATCCCATTTCCCATCATTAGAAATACAATTTTCCCTAGGAGAGTTTAAAGAGCATATTCCAGAATCAGAATCATAACAGCAACCCCTCTGACACTCTGAGACAACGCCACATCCAGTTCCAATTAAATCAGTTTTACATACATTTTTATCAACTAACAACATATCTTGGCAAATTGCACCACTAATAGTCTCCTTACAACATCCTGAAGGCAGAAGAGGATTTGCAGAAACAACGGGAATTATTGGCCTAGTTAAAAATTGTATGAATTTTGATTCAGACGGATTTTCTAAAACATCTGGCAAATTAGTACTAACAAAATATGAAAATGCAAAAACCGAAAGTACAACTAGAGTTAATTCCAATATTGAAATTATTTTTCTTCTCATATTCCAGCAGGTAATACGCAAGTTTTAATTGCAAATTTAATTTTTCTATCTGTTAATCTATCTTGTAATGTATAAACCTTAGTGGAGTCAGAAGTTCTAGTTGCGGAGATAATAATAGATGAATCAAACCTCATCCAATTCATTGCATTAAATTCACAAAGAGTTGATTCATAATTAACAATAGTTTGTTCTAACTTTATCATATCATAAAGATTTGTGTTATATAATACCTCTACATGAGATATAGTCAAAGAATTCTCCTTTTTGGAGGCGTATATATTTTTTGTAAGATATACTAGGATAGCATCTCTCTGAATAACCAAATTCACCTTTCCAGGATCTTGCTTGAAATCAAAATCTTTCGATTCAAAATCTTTTTTAAGACTTGCTAAACAATTTTCAGTATCAATCGTAACCTTATTCTCCATAAGTTTTCTTATATAATTAAAGAAAGCAGGTTCTTGTGGAATACAAGGGGAGTAAAATTCAGACACGGTACATAAATACGGAATCTTTTCTTTATCGTATAGTATATAGTTATCCGAATTTAACTGCGGATATCCATTAGATTTTAAAATCATTGCCTCAGATTGTTTAATGGAATTCGAAATACAATTCTTCAAATATGCCTCTGGATTTTGTGCGGGACTACTAGAAAATCCAATATTATCAGAATAAAAGAACGCAAGTGTAATCAAGGCAACTAGTATTATAGCAACAATAATAAATATAGTTACTTGAGCCTTTTTGTTAGAGTGCATATCTATCTTTTAGCCTCTTTTTTTATTAATTCCTCAACGGCATCAGAAATATCTTGGTCATCCATAATGCATTTTATTTTAAACTTCTTCCACAATTCCTCATCAATCTTCAAACTAGTGGTTTTTCTTGCCATGGCTTCAAAATAACTATTGCGAGTAGTATTTAAATCTTTCTTTATATATTTATAGTATTATATGACTTCCAGAAGTAGCTTCATAAACTATATATATGTAGAGAATTTCTCGATATAATAAAGATGGGAATAAAATATTTTCAGGCAGACGATATAAAGAAAGAGGCGGAAGATATAGTGAAGACTATGGGATGGGGGCATATAGATTTTAACCATTTAGGATTTCTAAGAAGTCATGGCTCAATCGCCCCAAGAACGATAGCTAGATGCCACGCGCTAGGAAAAGCTATGCAAATGGCAATGGGAAGGCCTAAGGGATTCTATTTAGTTGAAGTAATTTCCGAAAAATTTGATAAACTTTCAAAAGAAGAACAAACCAAAACAATAATTCACGAACTAATGCACATTCCAAAGACTTTCGGGGGTGGATTTATTCATCACGATAAGGTTCACGAAAGAAATGTGCGAATTGTATTTGATGAATATCGAAACATAAAAAGAAAAAACGTTTTAACAATGTTAAATACGCCAGTAAATATAAAACAAGAGGAAGTGATTTCTTTTACAAAAGAAGAACACGTCCCAGAGATATTTAAACCAAATTTAATATTTAAAGAAACTATGCCGGAGTCAGCCCTAAAGAGCAGATCTAAAGCGGAGAAAAGGTTTAGATGGTTCTAACATCTTTTACATATTATTTCGACAATAAAAAGCAATCTGTCCGAGTAAAGGAATGTAAATCTATCTTGTCAAAATTCTCAGGTTTAATGTTTAAAAGAAATTCCCCGCCACTGTTATTTATTTTTAACAAAGAAAAAACACTTTCCATTCATTCTTTTTTTTGTAAACCATTCAGAGCAATCTGGTTAGATAAAAAAAGAAAATCAACAAAGTCCGTCGACGTTTTAACATGGAAACCAAATATTTCAGGAAGGGGAAAATATTTATTAGAAATTCCGTTGGAGTCTCGTCGACAATGTTAGTTACTAGAAAATGATAAAATCTCCGTCGAGAAATAAACGAAACATTTAAATAGACGCTATGGCTGAATATTTCATCGTTAATAAAAGGAGGTTTAAATGGGAACAATACTTGTAAAAGCAGTCGTTAAAAGAAAGCCAGGATTTTTGTATTACGTAGATGGCAAAGGAAATGTCTGTGAAGCAAAGATGGCTAGAGGCGGAAAGAAAAAGAAAAAGAAGTAAAAATTCTTTTTTTTAATTAATTATTTTTTTATACATCATATTCAAAGAGCCGGGATTTAGGGATCTCCGGCTCTTTTAACATTTTTATTCTGTTTCTCAACATTTTTATACTCAAAATTTATATTGCTTCTATGGAACAATCCTTAGTCCTAGGCATCGAATGCACAGCACATACATTTGGAATAGCTATCCTAGAATACAACACGAAAAAGATTTTAATTAACATAAAAGACGTTTTTACGACAGAAAAGGGAGGATTAATTCCAAATGAAGTCGCAAAGCACCATAAAGCAATTGCTCCACAATTATTAGAGAAAGCACTGAATGAACTAAAAATAACTAAAGAACAAATTAAATTTATCGCTTTATCTAACGCTCCAGGATTAGCGCCTTGTTTATTAGAAGGAATGCGTTACGCAAAACAACTATCTAAGGAATTAAACATCCCGATTGTTCCGGTTAATCATTGCATTGCTCATTTGGAAATTGGAGAAATAACCGGCGCAAAAGATCCAGTTTTATTATATGCTTCAGGCGCAAACACTCAAATAATTGCCTACGAAGCTGGAAAATATAGAATATTTGGTGAAACTCTGGACATGGGTGTAGGAAATTTCATAGATACATTCGCAAGACACGCCGGGATGGGCTTCCCAGGTGGCCCTAAAATTCAAGAACTAGCAAAAGGCGGAAAAAAATTCATAGATCTAGGTTATTCGATAAAAGGAATGGACGTAGCATTTTCTGGTATGCTTACTAAATTGCAGACCATGCTAAATAAAAAAGAAGAAAACTTAGAAGACTTATCTTTCTCTTTACAAGAAACTACCTTCGCTATGTTAGTCGAAGCCGCAGAAAGAGCTTTAGCTCACACAGGTAAGAAAGAATTATTATTAGGCGGTGGAGTCGCATGTAACTCACGTCTTCAAGAAATGTGTAAAATTATGTGCGAAGAAAGAGGTTGCAAGTTTTTCTGTCCTGAACGTCCATTGCTCGTAGATAATGCGGCCATGATTGCATTTTTAGGAATTAAGATGTTTAATGCGGGAATATTACATCCTTCAGACAAACTAGACGAGTTAGACATAAAACCAAGAGAGAGAACGGACCAGGTCGAAATAATATGGAAATGATCTTTTTATTAAATTACTAAAGGATGGGCTTATCTTGCGATTATAAACTTTTTTCTTGCTTTCTATTATACATCGATTTTGCGAAATATATGACACCGCAGATCGCATAAACAGCGAAAAAAGGCAGACATCCCAAGAGAACACCGTTTCCGTCGACATCCCCATGATCTCGTTTTGGTGTTTCGGCAGGTACGCTCATTGTTTGCAAAAGAGGAGCGTATTGAGAGGAATCAAGAGAGTTAGGCATCAATTCACTAGCTCGTTCTACTAAATTTTGAACCATGGAGGGATATATAATTATCTATTTTTAAAGATTATTGGAGTAGAGAATGCAATTTATCACATAAATTCTTATAAACCCAACCACTTTCTCAAAAATAAGAGGTAAAAATGATAAAATTCGCACATTTCGCAGACTGCCACTTAGGTGGCTGGAGACAAGAAGAACTTCAATCTCTCAATTTTCAAGCATTCCAAAAAGCGGTTGATTTAGTAATTCAAGAGAAACCAGACTTTCTACTTTTAGCTGGAGATTTGTTTGACTCAGCCTATCCACCAATAGAAATTATTAAAGATACTTTTGGGGAGTTTAAAAAAATAAAAGAAGCGAACATCCCAATTTTTATGATTGCAGGAAGCCACGATTTTTCAGCTTCAGGCAAAACGTTTTTAGATGTTTTAGAAAAAGCGGGATTTTGTCAAAATATAGATAAGTCAGAAGTTCAACCAGACGGAAGAATAAAACTTTTACCAACAAAATTTAAAGAGCTAACGCTTTTGGGTTATTCTGGTAAAAAATCAGGTATGGAGATTGAAGATTTAAAAAAAGCATACCTAGAGTCAGTTTATCCACTTTCAGTTTTTGCTTTTCATTCAACTATAAAAGATGTAGTGGGGAATATTCCAATGGATTCAATAGAAAAAGAAAAATTACCCCTAGCAAACTATTATGCAATGGGTCACATACACCAACGGTTTGAAACAGCCATGGGAAGTTCTTTATTTATTTACCCAGGCCCAATTTTCCCAAATAACTTTCAAGAATTAGCAGATTTAAAATGTGGGAGTTTTCAGATGGTAGAAATGGATGGATCCAAAATAAAAACCAAAAACATCCTCCTTCCAGTAAAAGATGTGGTTATTTTAGAATTAAGTTTAGAGAATGGATTAACAGCGACGGAAGAAATAATAACAGCAATTGATAAATTAAACCTTAGAGATAAATTATTTCTATTAAAATTAACAGGAACATTAACGCAGGGGAAATCTGGAGATATAAGATTTGACGAAATAGAGGAATTCGTTACAAAGAAATTAGCGTATTCATTTCTAAGAAATATTTCCTCGATAAAAGTTAAGGAAACAGAGATGGAAATACAAATAGATCATAAAGAGGATATAGAAAAGAAGATAATTGAAGAATATTCAAACAAAAACCCAGCAGATTTTAATAAAATTATAGATTCCCTAATGCACTCTCTTTCAATAGAAAAGAACGAAGATGAAAAAGAAGTCATCTATGAAAATAGATTAATAGACGATTTAAAGAAAATACTAAATTTAGGAGAAATGTTAGGATGATAATAAAGAAATTAAAATTAACAAATATTAGAAGCTATAAAGAGCTAGAAATAGAATTCCCAGTAGGTACAATTTTACTTTCTGGAGACATAGGATCTGGTAAAACATCAATTCTCTTGGCTCTACAATTTGCATTATTTGGTTTACAGCCAGGGCAAAAAGGATCTTCTTTACTGAGACAAGGAGAGGATTTCGCATCGGTAAAATTAGATTTGGATATAGACGGAGAACATGTCCAAATAGAAAGAACTATGAAAAAATCAAAAAACGGAAGCATAACGCAGGAAGACAGTATAATCACCCTCAAAGGAGAAAGATTGGAGCTTTCAACATCCGAATTAAAAAATAAAGTGATTTCCCTATTAGAATATCCAAAAGAATTTGCAAAGAAATCTGATCTTTTATATAAATTTACAGTTTATACCCCGCAAGAAGGCATGAAAGAAATTATCAATGAGAAGCCAGAAACTAGGTTAGATATAATTAGACACATCTTTGGAGTCGATAGATATAAAAGAATAAAAGAAAACGCCCAGATATTTATTCAAAAAATAAAAGAAGGTATAAAAATAAAAGAAAGTCAAATTAGAGAAATAAATAATTTAAGAGAAAAGTTAACAAAAGCGAATGAGGATAAAATAAAGATAGCAAGAGAAGTTCTAGATTTTACAGGGAAATTCGAACAAATAAGTCTAGAAAAAAATACCCTAAAAGAGAAAATAGATAGATTAAGGCAAACAGTTGAAGAAAAAAATAAACTGGATGTAGAAAAATCAAAAAAAGAAGGAGAGCTACAGGGGAGAAAGGCTCTTAAAATTCGTCTCGAAAGAGAAATCTCAACATCAAAGGCACAATTATCTGAAAAAATAGAATTTAGTCAAGAAAGTTTGGATAACATAGGGGCCCTTTTGCTTAAGCATAAAAAAGTCGTAGAAGAGCTTAGCTCTAAATTTATGGATTCAAATTCTAAAATATATTCATATAACTCACAAAAAGAGATGGCATTGAAGCTCAAAGAGAAAGTTATTTCAATGGAAAATTGTCCAACATGTTTCCAATCGGTAGCAAACGAGCATAAAGAAAAAATAACGAAAAAAACACAATTCGAAATAGAAGACATTCAAAGAGAACTAGAACAGAAGATAGTGGAGAGAGAACAGCTCTTGCGTGATATAGAGAAGGAAAAAGAATTTATACAAAAATACGAGCAAGATAAAATGTCGGCAGAGAGGAACAAAATTAAATTTGAACATCAACGAGTAATAGAAACAAAAATCAAGAGTGATATAATAGTTTTAGAGAGAACAATGCAAGAAATTATTACATCAGAAGCGGAAATAGCAAATCTCACCTTACAAATAGCAAAATTTGAAGATTCCAGACAGCTATATGAACAAGAAAAAGGTAAATTCGATATAGTAGATATTGAATCAAGAAAGATAGAGGTCGGATTAGCAGAAAGAAGAAAAGAGGTGGAAATGCTAAAGAAACAGGTAGAAATAATAGGAATAGAAATAGCGGAGAAAGAACTAGTGAGAGAACAAATGTCGTATCTTAGAAGTTTACAAGATTGGTTAGAGGAAAAATTCTTGTCCTTAATCACACTAACAGAAACAAATGTCTTAATTACAATAAGAAGAGACTTTTCTAAAATATTTAATGAATGGTTTTCTGCGTTAGTTTCAGATTCCCTTTCCGTAAGGCTAGATGAAGATTTTACTCCAATAATTACAAATCAAGACTACGATATAGATTATGATTTCTTATCTGGAGGAGAAAGAACAGCTGTTGCTCTAGCCTACCGTTTAGCGCTCAATCAAGTTATAAATTCAATGTTATCTAAGATCAAAACTAAAGATTTAATTATATTAGACGAGCCAACAGATGGTTTTTCTGAGCAACAATTAAGCAAAATGCGAGATATTTTCGATCAACTAGAAGCAAAACAGATTATTCTAGTTAGCCACGAGCAAAAGATAGAGGGGTTCGTAGACAATATCATACGTATAAAGAAAGATGGAACGAGTGGGATAGAGAAAAGGTAA
>CAYOYC010000006.1:0-33746 GCA_964408125.1 Candidatus Woesearchaeota archaeon | reverse complement strand
GCTCCCACCGGGATTCGAACCCGGGTTTCCACCGTGAAAGGGTGATGTCCTTGGCCTCTAGACTATAGGAGCTCAAACTATCGAGCTAAATTTGATTTTTAAAACTTCCTAAAGCCCCAATAAACAAGATATTTTAGGACAGCCCAGTGACGAAAAGTAGGGCAATGTTTTATAAAGAAAAAACGCATAATACTGATATGAAAAACACTATAAGATTCATAATAATAACATTATTTTTGGTATTTGCATTTCAGATTACATCTGCGAATAATTACTATGGTAATTATGATAGATATAATAGTTTAGACGCAGACGATGGAGTAATTTTTATTATTAAAGAAGTTCCCGCAGATGAAAATTATAATAATCAAAAATGGGAAAACGAAGATAGATATCCAGTTTATGATTATAGATATGGATATAGTTATAGGGCAATAAGCGAATATAATCAAAAAGTTAAGTATACAGACCCTTACCACAACAACTATAATTATCAGTCAGACCATGTTTATTATCAAGATTCGCCATATGTTTATTATGTATACGATGACTACATGAGAAAATACACCTCTCACGAATGTTATACGAATCCACCAAGAGATAAAGTTTTCTACATAAAATGCCCTTAATCGAAACATCTAAATACCTATATTTTCTAAATCGATTATGGCAAACAATTGGAGTTATCGGCACTTTTAGTATTTTTACTAGTTGCGACTCTAATCTTAATTCTAATAAGCTTTTTATACTATCATTATTACAAATAAATATAAAATATGGCGGATGTAGTTCAATGGTAGAATATAGACCTGTGGCGTCTGAGACGTGTGTTCGATTCACACCTTCCGCCCTTAATTTTCGGAGGATAACATGGTAGCTGAAAGCTGTGATTATATTCACAAATCTGGAGTGTCGTTGTTGTTTCTACAGGATGTATAATTCTGAGCTTAGAGAATACAAGCAATATTTGGAAGAAGAAGCTGCACCAAACTGCGATAGAAAATCCTGTCTTGTGGATAAGGCGGACATAACAAGATTTATTAATAACGGCTGGGTAATTAAATTTATGAAAGAGGCAACTAGGCAAAAATGAGTACAGATACAATAAAAGGATTCCAGGATTTTCTAGGAGAAGATGCTAAAAAAAGAGAAAAGATGATAGATATAATCAGGGGTCAATTTAAATTGTTTGGATTTGAACCAGCAGAAACTCCTATCGTAGAATCCGAAGAATTCGTTCGTGGAAAAAACACAAATGATGAGGCGGTAAGGGATATCTTTTCCTTAGAAGATCGTGGCAAAAGAAAATTGGCGCTAAGATTTGAATTTACATTTCAATTAAAGAGAATATCTAAAAATCAAAAACTTCCCTTCAAGAGATACCAAATTGGGTACGTATTTAGAGATGAGCCGATAAAAGCCGGGAGGTTAAGGCAATTTATACAATGCGATGCAGACATTATTGGGAGTTCTTTGAAAGATGAGGCTGAAGTTTTAGCTCTTACAAAAAAAGTTTATGATGAGTTAAAAATACCTGCTACTATTTATGTAAATAATAGAAAATTAATAAATGAAATATTGGAAACAGAAAAAATCCAAGAAAGAGACAGGGAGCAGATAATTAGAGAATTAGATAAATTAGATAAACTCTCTAAAGAGGAAGTTGGACAAAATCTTAAAAAACTAAATGCCGAAAAATTAATAGAAATATTTACGTCAAAAGAGAAATTCTTTGAAAAATATAAATTTTATGAAGAGATAAAGAAATTGAAAGATCTTTGTGCTGTTTATGATGTCGAAACAGAATTCAGACCTTTTTTGGCAAGGGGCTTGAGCTACTATAATGGAAGTGTTTTCGAAGTTTGGGGAAAAGATTTGAATGTCGCCCTTTCTGGCGGAGGAAGTTATTTAGTTGACGGAATTCAGGCAACAGGAATTTCTTTTGGCTTAGAACCATTATTTTTGATGTCTAAAGTGGAATCTGATAAAAATACCGTTTTAGTATTATCTCTTTCTAGGGATGAGAAAGCAATCAAAATTACAGAACAACTTAGAAATAAAAATATCCCAGTTATTTTACTAACAGATAAGGGACCAAGTAAAGCGTTAGACTACGCAAACTCAAAGAAAATAGAAAGAGTTATATTTATCGGCGAAGAAGAAGTCAAAAATAAAAAGTACACTTTAAAGAATATGAAAACGGGTAGGGAAGAAAAATTAAGCGAGAAAGACTTGATTGAGAAAATTTAACCCCCTTCTTCTAATTCCTTATCAACTTCTTTGACTTTCTTTTCAACTACTGTTTTCTTCATTTCTTCTTCAAATTCTTCAAGCTCAACCAACTCTTCTTCTATTTCCTCGACTTCTTCTCCCGTCGCCTCGCCTAGTTCTTTTTTCAGTTCGGCAATTTCTTCTTCGAGCTGCTCTAGTCGCATGAACACTTCATCAAATTGTTTTGGCTGATTAAGATAAACTCTTTCTGCATTTGAAAGATGCAAAATAGGTAAAAATGAAACGAGCTTCTCTTCTCTAGATGGCGCAAGTTCCGAAAATGCCATATGCTTTATGTCTGATTTAATATGTCCCCTAATTCTTTCAAAAACCATACTAACCCTATCTTTTAGAGGTATTCTGTCTAGACGTGGCAAAACAATGAGTGCCGATTTCTCGGCTTGTCTTGTTTTAATGTCTTTTCTGATTCTTCTATTTTCAGTTTCAATAGCTTTATTCAGGGCTCCCATTAATTCTTGCAATGTAACCCTCCTGTAACGCGCCATGGGCGTTTTGGGAACAAGAATCGGAATTTCATCTTCATCTAACTCTATTCTTTCTAAAACATATTTCTTATCTTCTGCTTTCCCATAAATTGCCTCATCTAATTCCTGTATAAATCTATTGGAAAGTATTTCGGACTTCAATCTCAACAAAAGAGAGCATGCAAGTAAAACCTTTGATGAGATATAAAAATCTGCTTCCTCCATTTCCTGAATCACGAGTGCGTATTTCTCGGCCAAAATCCCTATATCTATATCCCATGGATTAAGTTGCTCTGAATTTATTAAATCATAAATAATTGCCTGCCAACTAACCTCCCCTCCAGTAATTAGATTATAGAATTGACTTTCGCCTATCTTATTCTTTCCGGGATTAGTTTCACCAACTCTTACTTCCTCTTCCATATTTTTCATTAAATTAGCTTATTAATAAGCGTTTAGGTAATGCGTATCGGGTTTACCTTTTGGATTCATCGATGCTGAATTGTTATAGTTGTTTTGTCACTACATAATTACAACAAAAACGAAAGATTTAAAAAGGAAGAAATACTGTAATATTTATCACCTCTTTTTTCCCAGAAGGGGCGAATAGGGCATACTTTTTAAGCGCCTTACAAGCCCTTTCTAGGGTTATAAAAAACCAGAGGAAGATGATAAAAAAGAAGTTGAAGGTTATATTCAATAAATAGAAATATTTTCGGAGATTTAGATTAATTTTTTTAAATTATTCGCTCCGTTTTTCATATTCAAAAAAGTAAAATTTTTCGCGAGATAATAACTAATTATTTTTATAATTTGTACTCGCGTTTTTCATATTTAACCAAAATAGCTTTTCTCTTTAACTTCTATATTTTTCTCAAATTCTTTTTCAAATATTTCTATTAATGCATAGATCTTTTTCTTTAAAGACTGCCACGCGTTAAATGAATTTTTTATGAATTCTGCTTCATCTTTTTCATTAAAAATGGTATCAAGTTTGATATTTGTCATCTGTAATTTTGCAATTTCTTTATAGATTTCTCTTATAGACTTTTTATCATCTTCTGTTGTGTTTTTTAAGAATGTTAAAACGAACATCGGAGGAGAACTTGGGTGTAAAAGTGTTTCAAATAGATGCAGATAGGCAGAAAGCTTATCGTTAATAACCCTTCTAACGTCTCTTATTAGTATACCTTCACTTTTTTCAGTTATTTTATCTATATCAAAATCCTCCATAAGTTTCTCAAACCCTGGTAACTGATATTTCTTATTCAATTTTTCATACTCACTTTCTATATCTTTCAGGCTTCTTTCCATATAACCCTGCCATTAAAAGAATTTATAAAACTTCGTAATCATGAACTTTCATGCCCAGGTAGCTTAGCTGGTGGAGCACGGCATTGGTAATGCCGAGGTCACGAGTTCGATCCTCGTCCTGGGCTTTGATTGTGAGAAAATCATTTTATCTCATAAATATTTATAAATCGTCATAAAATTAAAGGATCATGGTGGACGATACAGAAAAGGGGATACTTATAATTGCGGGTATAAATGAGGCGTTAAAATATAGGAAAAGATATCCCAGAAGTTCTGATGAAAATATTATGAAAAATTTAATGGATTTTCTAAAAGACCCTAAATTAAAGAAACATCAAATTCTCATCATTACTGGAGTTACGCAGGCTCTGAAAATACTTGCGGAAGAACCTGGGATAAGTGATAAAAAAGTTATGGATAAAGTAATGAAAGAAATCCCCAATATAATAAATAAAAATTGATTTTTCTAAAAATTATCCCAATAATCTAGACCAGAAGCCCCTTTTTTCTTCGGGTTCTATAAGTTGTTCTCTTGTAGCCTCTCTTATCTCCTCTTTTCTTTCATCTTCTTTTTTCACAGAAGGCGTTCTGGCTTCAACAATTTTGATTGCTTTGTCAATTTCCGATTTAGAATGTTTTTGGTTTATAAGTGCCCATCTTAAACCCTCAATCTTATAACCCTTTTTCATATTTCTTTCTATATAGCTCACCAATGCTGTTATTGAATCTTCGTTTGATACCATGTATTAATCAGAAAACCCCTGTTTAAAAATATTATTGATATAGAATATACAGGTTTAATCTTACAATAAGCTCTCTATATTCAACTCAAGAGCAATAACTGGCATATTTATGCCCCAATTTTTCAAAACTCTTGGATGAATTTCTCCTATAATTCCTATTTGCTTATTGTCTAACATTATCTTTCCAGTTCTTCCTGTGATAAACGTACTATCTTCTACTTCCACTACCTTACATTCTCTATTTAGCATCTTAAACAGGTAATCTAAAACTTGTTTTATGTCAGTGAAATTAACATTCTCATTTGTAATAACAATTGCTAATCTTTCTTTTTCTAAAATTCCAGATTCGGTTTTACCGTCGTGATCTTTTTCGAAAACTACTCCTGTTTCAAATATCTTTTGTGGATAAGTAGCGTCTGAATTTTGTGCAATGATTCGCAATAAGGGTGTGGTTAGGTTATGTCTTAAAAATTTATACTCGGATTTTGAATCTTCAAGTTGTAATAAATCGGAGGCCTTAACATCAAATACCTCTTCTGGTTTAATTAAATGGAATGAAGATGTTTCTAGGAAACCCAATCCTGATAATATACTCGATATTCTTAATTTCATTTTGGATGAAATAGCTTCTTCCCCGATTGTTGCAACTTTCGGGATTTCTGGAATAAGCTTATCATATCCATAGGCGATAGCAACGTCTTCTATAATATCTACTTCATGTAATATGTCTGTTCTATAGGGTGGAATAGAGACAATTCCCTTGGAATAATCATAACCCATTTTAGGAAGTAAATTCTGTAAATCTTTTTCTGTTAAATTCAATCCTATTAATTTATTTGTATTTTCTAAGGATAGTTTCATCTTTTCTGGCTCGAAATTAGGAGTAATGACTTTCTTGCCATAATCTAGTTCCATGGCATATCCTTTCCCCCCCATATCTATTAAAGAGCTTACTATTATATTTAATATTTTTTGTAATATTTGAAAATCGAATCCAGAACACTCAATAAAAACATCTTTTGTATCATAACCAATTTTACCAGTTTCGTGTGAGTTTATTATTGGAGGCATTGAAAGTATTTTTCCTTCTCCATCGACGAAAATAGGATATCTTTCTTTCCCCTCTAACAAATGCGCATAATCTCTACCAGTTGGATGTTGAGATAATATCTGTATACCAGAAATCTCTCTTGGAAATTCTAATGGAGTAAATCTAATATCCTGCGGCTTTCTGGCTTCAAACCTAATCGGTAAAGTTATTTTTTCAAGCGGATAAATACCAATAGCTAGTTTCTTTCTATTTCTACCTACAGTAGAATGAAGTTTTTCCTGGAGATCAATAATTTCTTTTATTTTTTCATCGTCAAATTTTAAATTCTTAACAATAGCACATGCTGTAAATGGTCTAACATCTTTTACGGACTTGTCTATAATAACCTTAAAATTCTTTTCTGGTTTATTTATCTGATATCTCTTTAATCCAGATTCTTTCCCATAATAAGCTTGCAAATACCTGTAAATTCCTTGAGCAGATAGTAAATCTGGTCTGTTGGCAGTTATGTCTAAAACAACCTCATTGTCTCCATAAGAATCGACAGCAATGCCCGCATTCATTATCTTATCTACTACGTCTCCAGATATTTTCACGTTCTTATCAAATTCTTTTCTTGATATTGTTATTGTTGCCATTATTTCTCCCAGAAGGGTTTATCCCTTAGCAATTTAATATCATTTGCATAAAGCTCTCTTAAGTCTTTTATTTTATATGCATCCATAATTATTCTATCAAATCCTTGTCCCCATGCTAAAACAGGAATTGCCTTCCCAAGAAGGGGTATGGTTAGTTCTGGTCTAAATATCCCCGCTCCGCCAAGCTCAATCCATTCTTTTCTTTCCGGATGGAAAACTTGTATTTCAACGCTAGGTTCTGTATACGGGAAAAAACTCGGAACAAACTTTATTTTTTCAAAGCCCATTTTTTTATAGAACTCTTTTAGGTAGCCAAGTAAGTTTCTGAAATTTGCATTTTCATCAACGACAATTCCTTCAGTCTGATAAAATTCAAAACCATGTTTCCAATCAACAGTTTCATTTCTGAAAACTTTTCCTAAAGCAAAAAACTTCATAGGCAAATCTTCCTTTTTTAGGCTAGAAAGAGTATGGGCAGAGATTCCTGTGGTGTGTGTCCTTAAAACAACCTTCTTAGCATTTTCTTCATTCCATTTATACTGCCAGCCACGACTTCCACCAACGCCACTTTCGTGTGATTTTTTTACAGCTTCAATTAATTTTTTATCAGGCAATTTTGCACTAACATCTTTTATGAAGAAAGTATCTTGCATTTCTCTAACTGGATGATCTTGCGCTGTAAATAAGGCATCAAATATCCAAAACGAACTATCTGCAATTGGCCCATACATTTCTTTAAATCCCATTTCTAGCCAGATTTTCTTCCCATATTCTATTGATTGATTAACAAAATGCTTTTTACCGCCATAAATTTTAGGAACAGATGATACTATATCATATCTCCTAAACTTTTTTGTTTTCCAAGAGCTAGAAGCAATAATTTTAGGTGTTAATTGTTCTATCATATCTTCTTCTATATTCTCTTTTGATATTTTCTCTCCAAAATCTGTTAATTTGGCGCTTATCTTTTTCTCTGTTTTAATTTCAATAATATCTTTTCTATTTTTTAAGGACTCGAATGCAAATTTTTCTTCTGGTTCGAGTTCATCTAGTCCTATCGGTATTTTTTTTAACAATTTTTCTTCAAGCATTTCTTTCTTAACTTCGGAATCGGAAGCATTCAACACCACTCTGCCCTCTTTTATTTCCACTAGAGCTTTCTTTTTTAGAACCCCTACTGATATTTTCGCTTCATTTTCGTTCAATTCACAAACATTCTTTATTTCACCTAGTGGAATAGATTTTTTATCAGAAAGAGCATCTAAAAGTTTTCTTTCTGGTAGTCCTTTCTTTTGATAATACACTCCATTTATACCCAAAATTATTAGTTGCTTTTCTTTGACATCAATCGAAGCAATGTTTTTGTTTTTTAAGAATTCTAGTGCTCTTAGGGCAGTTGTATTGTCGGTCCCCGACTTCTCAGAGATACAATCTAAATCACTTCCATTACTAATATTAGGCAGTATTTTCCTCTCAATGGGAGACAATGACTCAACTACCTTATCTTTTTCCATAGACTACTCTGTTAAATATATTATATAAACTTAATTATTCCCTGCGTGTCTTTGGATACTCTTGCCCTTCTTTTAATCTTTCTTTTAAGTCCCTTATTTGTTTTTCTTTCTCTTTCTTGTATATTCCCTTATCTTTTTCAAATTCTTTAATTAGGTTTGCAACGTATTCCCCGCCTAAAAAATGTGGAAGAATTACATAATCTGCCCCTTCTTTATAGAGTTCAAATGCATCTGTAATACGTCTTGCGGTTACTATTAGCCTTGTTTTTGAATTAGAACCTTTAATCATTTGTAATATCGCCATATTGATTTCTTTTTCTGGTATTGTGGATACTATTAATTCTGTATTTTGTAGATTAATATCGCTTATCAATTCTAGATTAGAAGCGTCACCATATATGCAGTTTATTCCTTGTCTACAAAGTTTCTTTACCCTGACTGGATTGAAATCTATAATTAAATAATCTTTTTTGGAACTAATAAAAGATTTCATAATAGAAAATCCTATCCTGTTTTCTCCAATTAAGATATACTTATACTGTTTTTTTAATATGTCTTTTTCTTTAAAGTTCTTTCTCTCGAAAATCGATAATAACCCAGATATTTTATTGTAAATTTGCTCTGAGTATATTATCATATATGTAGAGCCTGCAATGGTTATTAATCCTATGATTGTTACAAGCGAAAGTATGTGTTGAGGCAGTTGCCCCACTTTTACTCCAAGCGCAACTAAAATTAAAGAAAATTCGGATATTTGAGCCACTGTTAATCCTGCCATAAATCCTGTTTTCTTACTATATCCCATGAATCCCATTAGGGTCATAACGATTAATGGATTTCCTATTAAAATAAATAATGAAAATATTATTACTGGCACTATAAACTCTTTTATATCCGCAAAGACCATCTGACTTCCAAGAATTATGAAAAATGAAATTATAAAAAAATCTCTTAACGTTCTTAATCTAGAACCCATTTCATAGCTATAGGGTGACATTGAAAGCAATATACCTGCGATTAATGCTCCGACTTCTATTGAGAGCCCCAAAAATACGAATAATGCTGAAAATCCGAGTCCCCAAGATATTGTAAAAATAAACAGGAATTCACTAGATTTTGCGAAGAAATCAGTTAGTTTTGGTAAAACAAAATAGCTGAAGGGAAAGAAAATCGCAAGCGTCAATCCACCTTTAACTAATGTCCATATCAAAACGCTGCTCCCTCCAGATCCTGTTGAGAAGGCCGATAGGACGATTAAAATCATAATTGCAATTAGATCTTGAACAAGTAAAAAACCAATGGAAATTTTCCCGTATAGCTTCTCTAATGCGTCTTTATCTGATAAAAGTTTCATAATGATGATAGTAGAGGAAAAAGTCAATGCAACTGCAATATAAATAGCAACAATAGGTGTAAATCCTAAAAGGATACCGATTGCGTACCCTATAGCTGATGTGAAAACTATTTGTCCGATTCCTGTGATTAAAGAGATTTTCCCCACGTCCTTAATTACTTTAGGAGATAGGTGCAGCCCTACTAAAAATAAAAGGAAAGCAATACCCATTTCTGAAAAGATAGTAAATGTTTCAGACTTACTTAATAGATTGAAAAAGAACGGCCCGACTAGAATTCCTGCGAAAATGTACCCAATAATTAATGGTTGTTTTAAAATTCTCATTATAAATGAGACCCCTAATACTATTAACAAAGTTAAACAAAGCTGAATGAAAACCTCTTGCATAAGAAACATACAATGTCTTATTTTATAAATGTTTAGAAAAAATTAATAATCGTCAGTAACAAACCCAAATAACTTTGAAAACATTCCTTCTGGTTTTTTATCCTTTGCTGGCCCACCAATAATCTTCACAGCAATTTCACTATATTTTCTTGATGCTCTGCTTTTGGGGTGTGTGTGCACAACGGCATCTCTTCTGTTCAATGCTTTTTTTACGCATATATCTTCTGGGACTACCCCAATAATAGGAGACTCTAGCATCGACCTAATGGATGGTAAAGACATTTCATAATTTTCATTCCTGTGTCTTGTTACGATTATCCCCTTAACTTCTTTTTTCATTTCTCTTGCTACCTTGATAGCTTTTAAAGAGTCGGTAACGGCTGGCATCTCTGGATTTGTTATGATTATAATTTCATCTCCTGCATCAAGAGTAGCCATCGCCTCTTCTGAGAAGCCAGCAGCTGAATCCAGTATAATAAAGTCTGCCTTATCTTTTAGGCTTCTTATAATTTGAGGTAATTTTTTTGTATTAAATTTCGTAATCTCTTTCACGGAGAGTGAAGATGGTATAATTTTGGTTCCGGAGGAGTGCTCATAAATAGCCTCTTCAATCTCTGCCTTTCCTTTTAGAACATGATTTAGAGTTACTGGGACAATTGGGGCACCAAGATGAATCCCAATGTTTGGAGTGTTTAGATTTACATCTACAATTATCACTTCCTTGTTCAATTTATTTAAAGCCGCTCCTAGGTTGATTGCCGTTGTCGTTTTACCAACGCCGCCCTTACCGGAGACGATTGCTATAATTCTACCCATCTTAATCAGAAAGAAATTGCCTTGTTTCACTTATAAATCTTTCGAGTAGCTCTGTATATTCTTTTAGCTTATCCATATTTATATCAGTTACTTTACCAACTTCTATTATTTTTAGATTGACATTCTTTCTAAACTCACCTTCTCTAGTTTTTTGCATTTCCGGAATCCTTTTGAAAAATATATAAACTGGGATAGTCTCTTGTACGGCTTTTAGTTTCTTAAAATATATCCTAAGGAACTCGATTTTTTGCTTGGGGGATTCTGGCATTTTTTTTATGGTTCCTTCATTATAGGCCTTTTGTATCATCGCATCAAAACTCATCTCAATCATACACTTCCATCTTGCTATTAAATTTAGAATAACGTCACATGTCTTAGTGTATTTCATACTTACATAGAGTAGGTGGTCCGCGCTTGTCTTTTCTTTTAGTATTTCACTTATCATAATTGTCCCCAGCTGTCAAGTTGTAGAAAATGTATTAACAAAAACGGGTATTTATATCTTATGTTTTTCTAGGGCAATCTACTAATAATGCTATTAAGTGTAAAAATTAGGTTTTTTAGACCTTCAGCTGTCAAGATATCATAGGTTTCACCATTAAAAATTATAAATTTATCCCTTTTTACAAACTCTAAATGTGCATTTTTATGTTTTTTTGTTAGGATTAAGACTTTCTTTAGACAATTGCTTTCTTCTTTGTTTAGATATTTTCTTGAAATTTTGTTAAAAAAAACCTGTGCTCTACTCTCTTTATCTCCTAATCTCTTTATTTTGTTTTTTTCGGGTTCATAATATAGGAAAGCATCTATTAGGAAGCTAACTGATTTCTGTAGTTCGATTAAAGCTTTGGCTAATATTCTCTTTTCTCCTATAATTCCCACGCCAACTTTAACCATATGGTCTGCTATTTTTAGGCGCGCTTTCGCACTATTCAAAGAATCGGAATATTTTTTTAACATTATTTATTTGAGTTCCAAAATAGCGAGAGCAATGTCTCCATTATTTTCCTTCAAGAAATTAACAACCTCTTCACGTGTCTTTTTTGTATTTTCCATAACCATTTTAATATCTTCTTCATTGAATTCTTCTAACCCTTCTTCTGTTTCTGGACCAGAAATTTGATAAGAAACATTTCCTTGCATAGAAATCTTGATAACAGATGGACTATCTAAAATTATTTTTTTATCAGAACATTCAATTATAACTCGCTGTGCATTTATTTCAGTCTGAGCTATACCCATCTTTTTCATCATACCTTGCATTTGTTTAGGATTTATATTGCCGAACATTGTTTAGTCTCTGTTAAATAACTTTTATAGGAAAAAGAAATTTTAAAGAAATTACAAAAAGTATAACAACGATCACCATAACAACTACAGCAGAGGGGCTTATCTTAATTCTTGAGTCATACTCTTCTTTAAAACGAGTAAGGCCTCCGCCAAATCCCATAGGAACTGATGTGTCTTGTGCCATATTTTACAGAAATAGTTTGTTATTATAAACCTTATGTTTTTAACATTTTAATAACCGTGGAATACATTTTATATAATTCCAATATATAATTAGATGTAACAATACGAGTATTACAAGTATAATACTGCTGCTATAATGAATTCCCCTAAATCCTCCTGTGAATCCTGATAAAGCAGAAACAATAAAAACTAAAAAAAGGAGAATATTCAATATTAGGCTTATTTTTTGACTTATTCGTCAGTAATTTTCTTTTAAAACTTCATAGTATGCTTGTGGGTGTTTGCATGCGGGGCAAACTTCGGGGGCGTCCGTTCCTTCATGAACATACCCGCAATTTCTGCATTTCCACTTTACTTTCTTATCTTTCTTGAATACCTTTTTATCATTGATGTTCTCTAATAGTTTTCTATATCTTTTTTCATGTTGTTCTTCAACTTCAGCAATTTCTTTAAACGATTTAGCAACCAAATCAAATCCTTCCTGCTTCGCTATCTTTTCAAATTCTGGGTAAAGCGCACTCCATTCTTCTTTTTCCCCATTTGCTGCAGCCAATAAATTCTCCGAAGTTGTACCAATTTTTCCAGCGGGATAAGTCACAGTTATTTCAACTGGTCCGCCCTCTAGATATTTAAAGAAAACTTTTGCGTGTTCCTTCTCATTGTCTGCCGTTTCTTGGAATATTTCAGAAATTTGTTCATACCCGTCTTTCTTCGCAACACTTGCAAAATAAGTATATCTATTTCTAGCTTGGCTTTCGCCAGCAAATGCTTTTAAAAGATTCTTTTCAGTTTTAGTTCCCTTGATCGATTTTGCCATTAGTTACTTCTCCAAAGTCCATGTATATTGCAAAATGCTCTCGCAACTTTAACTTCAAAATCAAACTCTGTTTCTGGATTGTCTCCAGGGTTTAAGAAAACTCTTTCACTTTCTCCGTTTTTCCCCTCGGCTTCAATCCACATAATATAATGTTTTTCTTCCATCGGATGAGCGACGCTACCGACTTTTACTATTTTCCCATCAATTATTGGGACATGTTTCTCTTTTGATACCGAATCATCTGAATTTTCTTTCTGTAAAATCATGGGCTTCCCGCAGCAAACAAGTTTGCCACCGCCTGCATAAAGAACTTCAACTACATTCCCGCAGATAGGGCATCTGTAAACCTCTTTTATCTTTGTCATGGGATACATACACTATTCTTCTTTTTAAACTTTTATCTACAGTGTTAACACAATAATCCCTTTAAACCCAAATTTCTTTTATCACGTATGCCCGACTTCATTAGAAAAGATAAAACGGAAGTAATTATGTCTAAACTTATAGCTAATTTTCCGAAGCCAAAACTACATTTCTCCGGCTCAACTCCTCCAGAAATATTTGTCGGAAGGATGAATTATCCAAACGTATTCTCTGGTATTCTATCTCCAGATTTTAGGGGGGATACGACAATAATGGCCTCCCCAGAAGAATGGGTTAAAAATAATCTTTCCATAGAACAAGTCCTAACCCATAGAGGTCAAATGATTTATGGAAGACAACTAACGAATATAAAATTACAAAAATCTCTTTCAAGCGTCACGCAAGATTTGGCACTTTCTTCAAAACCCGTATCGACCGAGTTTTTTCTAAAAAGATTACCGGTTCAACAATATACTTCTTCAAAAATTCTTTCCATAATGGCAAATCCGGCGCCAATTCAAAAGGTTTTATTAGAAGAAAATCCCTACGTAGAAAAAAAAGTAGATTATCTAACATCAGATTACGATGTTAAGACAACAGCCGCAATCAAAGAATTATATAATTCGAAAATAAAAGTAAGTCACATGCAAAAACTTCTTTCCGTTGGGTTACTTGGAATTAAAAATCAAAGAAAGCTAGTTCCAACTCGGTGGAGCATTACTGCAGTAGACGATATGATCGGTAAAGATCTTTTAAAAAACATTAAAGCATATAAGGAAGTGGATGAAATTTTTCTATTCTCTGATGATTATAATGGGAACCACTACAATATATTACTTTTACCAGGAGAATTCAAATTTGAAGTAATAGAAGCAAGCGTCCCACATATAGAAAATATAACAAAGGAAAATTTATCCACACAACAAATCGGATTTTGGAAGGATTTTGAAGGATTTTTCGGTAGAAAGAATTATGCAGAAAGCGTTACGGGAGCTTATTACGCTAATCGTTTAGCAATTTGTGAATATTTAGAGAAAATAAAACGTCAGGCAACTGTTTTGGTTTTGAGAGAAATTACTGAAGAGTATTATGCCCCACTTGGCGTAGGAATATTAAGAGAGCTTACTAGAAAGGCTATGTTGTCTCCAGAAAAACAAGAATCATTAGAAATAGTATTAAAAATAATAGATTCTAGAATAAAAATCCCTATAAAAAAATTTGAAGAGATTTCATGGATTTTATCAAATTATAAAAAACAAAAAAGACTTAGCGAGTTTTGAAAGCTCTATATTTTGGAATTTCTATCTTCTTTTCCTTTACAAACTTTCTTCCAAAGAAATATACCACTATCCAAATAAATATCACAGTTACAAAGATAACTCCAATAATATAACTAGTCTTACTAAAATCTTCTCTTGTTTGCTGTGTACTGGCAATATCGTTATCTTCCGAATTAAATATGGCTTTGGCCGTAATTAGCGGTCCCGCGATCATAAATAAGGAATATGCAAAAACCCCTATAAGAAGGTAAACAACTCCAACTGCGCCTAGAAATTTTATACCTTTGCTCGACTCAACGTTTTTCATACGTGTTTTAATAATTTGGGTTATATAAATTTTGGCTATTTGGCTAGAAATATTAACATTCCTTCTATAAGCGCCGCTATTATTAGCAAGCCAACAATTACAAAAAGAAAAACCATCATAGCATTTTTGAAGTTTTGTCTGAAATCATTTTTTCTAAACAAACTAGATCCCATCTTGAATCCAAGTCCAACAGAGAGCAAAATGGCTGGTATCTCAAATATACCGTGGGGTATAAGTTTCCATAGAATCAAAATTCCCTCTTGAAAAACCGCTTTTTGAGCCACATATCCTATTAAGTATCCATTAGACATTAGAATTAAAAAAGGGAAAACACCCAAAAATATACCAAGTATTATAGATATGAAACAAACAAGGAGGTTGTTTGAGAATATCATCCAAATTGTTTGCCATAGTGTTAGTCCTTCAAATGCTATAACAATTTCTCTAATCCTTTTAATTAGTTGCAATTCTAATTCTTCGGGTAAGGGAATAAAATATCCAATAAGTATAAAGAAAATAAAAACACCAATCGCAAAGTAAATTTGATTTTTCGATTCTCTTATAAAATCGAAGCATTCTTTATAAATTTCTTTAATACTTTTATTTTTTATCTCTTTATTTTTCATTTATCCTCCAAAATATTGAGAAATCATTCTTGTTTTTTTCGGATATTTATATCTTAAATAAACACCCCATATTGCCCCCACTATCAGCCCACCGAAATGCGCAGTATTCCCTATATGTAAAGAAAGTGACGCTGAAAATAACCACATCACGAAAGTTAGAAAAACCATCGCGGCCCACATCGGTAATGGAATCACAAAAAATGCTAGTACTTTCATTCTTGGGGTTAAGACGGCCAACAGCCCACCTAGTGCGAAGATAGCACCAGAAGCACCAACCGCTAATGAAAGTGGATCCCCAAACAATCGTTCACCCAATGCTGTAGAGCCAAAAAAACCAGCTAAAGAAACAAAAAATAAAGAGGCTACTAATCCTCCTATGAAGTATAAATATAAAAATCTTTTTTTACCGATTATTTTTTCAACAAATCCCCCTATAAAAATTAAGGAAATCATATTGGCTGCTAGGTGCCAAATATTTGCATGAATAAACATGCTAGTTATGAAAGTCCAAAGATATCTCCCTTGTAAAATCATAAATGGTTGAAGGGCAAGTATGTGGGCAATCTTGATTGGACCATAGAAATATGCTAATATTAAAAAAGCTAAAAACGCAATTATGTTTGCAGCTACAATGATTCCTGTATAACTACTAAAAATGCCTTTTCTCATTACCTTTTAGACTTCTTTTTTACTTTTAAGGGTTTCTTTTTTTCGTTTTTATGAACTTTCTTTCCCCTTTCGGCATCTCTTTTTGCTTTATTTTTCTTCGCCCTATTTTCCTTTTCCCTTTTTTCTTTCTTATCGAAAGCATGTCTTTTCTTTTCCCTCGCCTTACCAAGCTTTTCTCTAATCGAAACTAGTTCATTTCTTATGTCCTTCAATTCGTTTTCTTTTTTTGTTATTTTCCCCTTTATGTCTCTTAATGAATTTGTATTATCAACAAGTTCATAGATTTCCGCACATTCATCACATGAAAAATCATCTTCTAGTGCCTTTTCTTCCCCAACTTCTATATTGCACCCTTTACATATGTAATATCTTTTGGTTTCCCTATCATTTAGTAGCTGTTTAGACTCCGCCATTTTTCTTTCAAGTTCTAATTCGATCTTCATGAGGCACTTCTCTGTATTTAGGGTCCAAAAATAAATATACCATCCCTTTTTTTTATCCTTTTTTCTAGTAAAAGAAACAAGTCCTTCTGCGGATAGCTTATATAAAATATTTCTAACCTGATTTATTGTAAGATCCATCTTTTTTGCTATTAAAAATTCATTAACGTCTGTTTTCTCAAATAAAATATCAACAATCTGCGCAGAACCTGTATTGGCCATTTCTTCGACGAGATTTTTTAAAAGATTAATTTGCATAGTTATTTATCAAAGGAAGCTCTTAAATACTTTTCGTTTGAACTTGTAGTAACTATATAGTTAATATAAACCTATAAAAGAGAGTTTTTATTTAAATATTCATGAGTTTGTTTAAGAAAAAATCTGATAGTGAAATCCCTGAGATTCCTTCTGCGCCAATCTTACCGCCTTTAGATGTAAATGTCGAACATAAAAGGCCAACTATAGATTTACCCATCACATCTGGAGATGCAAGAGATATCGTTAATAGAAATGTGATAAAATCTGCTGTTGAAGACTCTTCTGAGAAAATAGGTGGTGATGGGGTTGGCAACAACCCCTCTTTCGAATCATTGCCTGTGGCCCAACCAAATCTGACACAAGGACAAGCTCCAATTCAAAACATCCCAGTACCCCCAAGACAAGAAAGGCGATTACCTGACCCTCCAAGATATGATAAGCAATCCTTTTCGCAATCATTGCCAATTCCTCCGCAGGGAGATGATCCGATAGAATTATCTTTTGTTCCTAAGAGAGAAATACAAAAAGTAGAATTGCCAACACCAGATGAAAAAACTGTAAAAAAAGATGCAAATGAATCCATTTTTGTTAGAATTGATAAGTTCCATTCCGCAAAACATGATATTGGTGAGATAGAAAGAGACATTAGACAAATGAATAATATAATAGAAAAAATTACAGATGTAAAAATGCGTGAAGATGAAGAGGTTTTAGAGATTAATAAAATGATTGAAGAAATTAAAGAAAGATTGAGTAAAATTGATATAGAAATTTTTAATAGGGTATAAAATGGAAGAAAGACAAGTATACGTTTCTTTTGAAAATGAAGAATATAAGGCCAATAAGGCTGAACTCCTTAGGTGTAAAGTTGCTTTAGTTAACTTGCAAAAAAACATAACAATGCTATCCGCAACAAGATCTTCAAAAAGAAGACTCTTGGCGCAACTTTTGAAACAAGTTTCTTCAACTGGATTTGTAGTTTCGCGTTTAAATGATAAAATGCCGGACAGTAGTTTGCCAAAGCACATAAGGGACAAGATGCCAAAGGCACAACATAAAAATACAAAAGAAAAGATGGTAAAAGAAAAAGTTAAGGAAATTATAGAAGCTCCGGAAATGGATATCGGTGGTTTAGATAGAGAACTCTTGGAGCTAAATAGGCGAATAAAAGCATTGGGATAAATCTAGAAATCTTAATAAACCTAGATTAGTAATGATTTTTATGATACTTACAAGACGGGAGTTAATAAAGAAATATATTGAATTTTTTAAGTCGAAAGACCACAGGGAAATTCCTTCGGCAAGTTTAGTCCCAGAGAATGATCCAACGGTTTTATTTACGACGGCAGGAATGCACCCGTTAGTTCCATTTTTACTTGGGCAACCACATCCTCTTGGAAAAAGATTAGTTGACGTTCAGAAATGCATAAGAACGGGAGATATAGACTCTGTCGGAGATACATGTCATCATACTTTTTTTGAAATGCTTGGAAACTGGAGCTTTGGAGATTATTTTAAAAAAGAAGCAATTGGATGGAGTTTTGAGCTTGCTGTAGATGTTTTAAAATTTGATAAAGAGAGAATTGCAGTTACTGTTTTTATTGGAGACGCAGATGCACCAAAAGATGTAGAAGCTGCAGAAATTTGGCTATCGCTAGGAATTTCAAAAGATAGAATTGCATTCCTCTCAAAAGAAGATAACTGGTGGGGACCTGCAGGCGAAACTGGACCATGTGGACCAGATACTGAGTTATTTTATTGGACAGATAATAATACTCCCGCACCTAAGGTCTATGATCCTAAAGATACGCGATGGGTAGAAATCTGGAATGATGTATTTATGCAATATGTCAGAGAGAAAGATGGAAAATATTATGAAGCAAAACAAAAAAACATAGATAATGGACGAGGACTAGAAAGAGTTTTGGCAGTAGTTAACGGAACTAATGATAACTATGCTACAGAAATATGGCAACCATTAATAAAAGAAATTGAAAAGATTTCTGGTAAGAAATATTCTGAAAATGAAAAATCTATGAGAATTATCGCAGATCATCTAAAGGCCTCTTATTTTATAATTTCAGACGGAGTTTTACCAAGCAACACCGAAAGAGGATATGTATTAAGGAGACTAATAAGAAGAGCAGTAAGGCATGGAAGGTTGTTGGGATTAAGAGAATTTACAAGAAAAGTTTGCATAAAAGTTTTTGATATTTACCCAGACTATGAGAATTTAAAATATAAAGAACAAGAAATTCTAGATGAAATAGAAAAAGAAGAAACACGTTTCAACTTAACTTTGGAAAAGGGGTTAAAAGAATTTGAAAAACTCTCCAAAGATAACATAGACGGCAAGGATGCTTTCTTATTATATCAGTCTTATGGTTTCCCAATTGAGATGACACAAGAGTTAGCAAAAGAAAAGAGTATAGAGGTAAATCTAACTGAATTTGAAAAGGAATTGGGAAAGCATCAAGAACTTTCGAGAACATCCTCCGCAGGAACTTTCAAATCCGGATTGTCGGACAATAGCGAAGCGACAACAAAATTACATACGGCAGCACACTTATTAAATCAAGCTCTACGGGTTGTTTTAAAAGATGAAAATATAAAACAAAAAGGTTCTAATATAAATGCCGAAAGAGTAAGATTCGATTTTAATTTTCCGAGGAAATTAGAAGCTGAAGAAATTGAAGAAATTGAAGAATGGGTTAATAAAAAAATAAAAGAAAAACTAGAAGTTAAACGAGAAGAAATGAAATATAAAGACGCTGTAAAACAAGGCGCAAAGGGTGAATTCGGAACAAAATATCCGGAGATAGTTTCTGTTTATACTATATTAGATAAAAAAAATAAATCCATTAGTAAGGAAATTTGTACGGGCCCGCATATAAAAAATACTTTCGAACTGGGAAAATTCAAAATTATAAAGGAAGAATCCAGTTCTGCTGGAATAAGAAGAATAAAGGCAACATTAGATTAAAATATTAAACATAATATCGACCACCGACCAATTCTAACTATTGATTACTTTTTATTAAGTCTTCTCTTTCTTAGAATACCTTCGATCACGTCAAAATGTCCTTCCACTTTCTTCCATCTCTTTTTTTCATTTGCAACGTGGAAAGCATAAAAAACAGCAATTAGGATAATAGCAGAAACTAATGAAATATCAAGAATAGACACATTACTTTGTCCCGCAATCGCATTACCTGTTAATCTAAATCCTGAAAAAACGCCAAATCCTATAATAATTACCCACGGTAAAAATTTCCACTTTCTTTTAACTTCTTTTGATTTTAAATACGATACAAATTTCTTCTTTTCTTCGTTCCTTAATTCTTTAAAATAATTTGTATGATAATAAGGGACAACTCCTTCTCCCATAGAACCACGCACTCTCTGTTCGACATGAATCATTCTTTCTATAAGATCATTAGCTAAGAAATTTTTCTTTTCTGGCTTCGTCATTTCGCAAAATTCTTTTCGCTTTGGTTTTTTGAATAAACTTAATTGCATTTGACACCTGTATTTTTATATAATTCTGAGTATTTAAGTATTTCGAAATACTCTAAATCTTGGTGAGTGGTTATTTTATATAGGTTCATTCGGCGAAAACTCCTGGTTTCCCGGGGACAGCTTTTTTTGACCTATTTTCGGGATCGTATTTTTCCGGATCGTTTACTGCAAATATTTGTGTTTCTTTCCCAAAAACCTTCTCTATTTTATTTTTATCAATTTGATTAATTTCAAATGGCATTACATATAAATAAATTTTATTGACTTTTTGATTTGAAATTATTTTTTCAACTGTTTGCTTTATATTTTCAATTATTTTATTGTTGATGTCTTCTTTTTTAGCAGATTTTTTAACCCCATCATACCTTGGCCACTCGGCAGTTGAGATAAATCCCTTATTGCCGATCTTTTCCCAAAGCTCTTCGGCTATATGCGGACAGAACGGGGATAATAACTTCAGAGCTTTTTCAAAACTATCCTTAGATACTTCACCGTTTTTTAATATTGAATCAAATAGTGCTCTTAATTCAATGGTGGATTTTCTATAGTCTAAATTTTCAATCTGCTCAGATACGTTTTTTATAGTTTTATTAAGATTCGCAGATATTTCCTCAGAATCTTTTCCGAATTTTACTTCTTGTGCTATTTTCCATATTTTATTTATAATTCTCACAGATCCCTGTATGCCACTATCGCTCCAATTAAAACCCTTATCGGGAGAGGCTTCAGATAGCAAGAAGAATCGAGTTGCATCTACTCCATATTTTGCAATGGTTTCCAATGGTTCAACTCCATTCCCCTTAGATTTAGACATTTTTTCTCCATCTGTTCCATTAATCATTCCCTGATGAAATAATCTAGGTGCTGGTTCTCCAAAATCTATTAATCCTAAATCGTGTAAAAACATTGTATAAAATCTGCAGTAAATTAAATGCATGCACGCATGTTCTGCTCCGCCAATATATAAATCAATAGGCATCCAGTGTTTCACCTTTCCCTCACTAAATATTTCTTTGTCATTGTGCGGATCACAATATCTTAAAAAATACCATGAAGAATTTACAAATGTGTCCATTGTGTTTGCCTCTCTTCTCGCTTTGCCAGAACACTTTGGGCATTTTACATTCAACCACTTTTCATTTGTTAACAATGGATTTCCAGCACCAAACTTTACTTCTTTTGGTAATTTTACTGGTAATTCTTTTTCTGGGACTGGGACTATTCCACATTTCTCACAGTGTATTAATGGAATCGGCGTTCCCCAATATCTTTGCCTCGCAACAGACCAATCTCTTAATTTATAATTAACAGTTTTTCTGGCCAATTTCTTAGAAATTAACCAATCAGATATCTTGTTTTTTGCTTCTTCGTTTGAAATTCCATTAAACTCTTTTGAGTTTATTAATTCACCATCGCCCGTATAGGCTTCTTTTAAACTATTAGAGATTATTTCCAAATAAAATGCTCTTTCTGCATCATTCATTTCTGCCCGTCTATCTTTTTTTGAAGTAATTCTATAACATTCTGCAAGCCATTTCCCATCTGGGATTCGGTATTCTATGCCGGAAATATTCGTTTTTTCATTCCCTAAATCTTTGCTAAATGTTCCAATTTCTAGGATGACTCCATTCTTCTCAAAAATCGAAACCCTAAACTGCCCGTTATCTTTATCTGTCATTTTTTTATAACCCAGGTTCACCAATATTTTCTTAGAATTTTCAAAATCTCCTTCTAAAACTCCGCAATCTATATCTCTGGGGGTTGTAAAAACTTTCTTATAATGGCCTATTACTCCGAAAGTTCCATTGAACCAAATTTTAACCTTTTTCTTCTCAAATTCTGAATATACCTCCTTAATCATTTCCAGCATTCCCTTGACTGCCTTTAAATCTGAGTTACCAAGATTAGGGATAATTACTTCTTTTATTGTAATATTATACTTCTTAGCAAATTCAAAATCTCTTTGGTCGTGTGCGGGCACAGCCATTACCATTCCTGCGCCATAATCAGCGACGACAAAATTGCCAGCGTAAACTGGAACTTTTTCTCCTGTTGCTGGGTTAATTGCATAACTCCCTGTAAAAACTCCCTCTTTCTCCATGTCTGCTAATTCTTTTTCTGAAACAGATGTTAATTTTTTTAAGAATTTTTCAACTTCTGGTTTTTGTTCCTTTGTAGCCAAATCCATTAAATTTTTATGCTGCGCAGAAACAACCATAAAGGTTACACCAAAAATAGTATCTGGACGAGTTGTGAAGACTGGCCAGATTTTCCCATTAATTTCAAAGTCAATTTCAGTTCCATAAGATTTTCCAATCCAATTCTTTTGCATGGCAATTGTTTTTTCAGGCCAATTTAATTTTTTATGCCCCTCCAATAATCTGTCAGCATAATCTGTAATCTTCAAATACCACTGATTCATTTGTTTTATTTCAACTTCGGTATCTTCATGCCTCCAACATTTCCCCCCCTGAACCTGCTCATTTGCTAAAATAGTATTACATTCATTACACCAATTTACTGGAGCTTCTTTTTGATAAACCAACCCTTTCTCAAACATCTTCAAGAAAATCCATTGGTCCCAACGATAATATTCAGGGTCTGCGGTGTTCAAAACTCGAGTCCAATCATAAGTAATTCCTAATTTATTCTGCTGTTTTATAAAATTCTTAATAGAGTTATTGGTATATTCCTCCGGATGTTGCTTTACCTTTATAGCCGAATTTTCTGCTGGCAACCCCAAGGAGTCAAACCCCATTGGGTGCATTACATTAAACCCTTGCATCTTTTTGAATCTAGCAAAAACATCTCCTATGGTAAAATTGAATGCATGCCCCATATGCAACCCGGTTGCGGATGGGTATGGAAACATTTCTAACACATAAAACTTTTTCTTCTTTGAATCTTCGGAGGCCTCAAATAACTTCGCCTTTTCCCACTTCTCTTGCCATTTCTTTTCTATCTTTGCAAAATCTATACGCTCTTCCATAAATATCTATAAACAATAGGTATTTTTAAGCTTAATTGCTCAGTAGTTAGATAAATATTTATACTTCTTTGCCTATCTGTTATAATGGACTTTATTAAAAAATTAAAGCAGGAACATGAACAAGTAGAAAGAGAATTGATAGAACTAGAAACCATCATTAATTCAGAAGAAATAAATTATCCAAACTTGATTCATGTGTATAAAAAACTACACGATTTCTGGAATGAGCATGAGAGGAAAGAGGAAAAAATATTTCTTATTTTAAAACACGAGAAAATAATAATCCCAGTTGAAAAAATGATATTTGAACACGGTGAACTTAAGCCCCTCAAGGAAGCTCTAATTAACGCTATGAATTCTGGTAGTGAAGAAAAAATTAAAGAAACCCTAGAGGGTAGCGGAAGGGTTATTCTGGGAAAAATAAGAACGCATATAAATTTTGAAGACGAGATATTGTATAGGATTACACTAGAGAACTTTACGCAAGAAGAAATAGAAGAGGCGGAGAAATTAATTTAATATGCGGTTTAAGAAAATTAGATCCGGCTCTAAATCTTGTTTAAATGCACCAGCTGGGATTCGCACCCAGGTCAACGCCTTGGGAAGGCATTATACTGACTCCTGTACTACTAGTGCTCTATAACTATTATTTCTCTTTTGTCTTTAGACTTCTCAACATCTATCCATCTTCTTAAAAAATACTTCATTTTTAAATTTATAACTTTTTTATTTTCTGGATCCGCAATCCAAACATTATTCTTCCCGATTCCGGTTATAACAGAATAATGCCCTTCTCCATGTCTCCCCCAATATATCATAGGTGGTATATTTTTTTTAAGTAAATCTTTAATTTGTTTAAGCGTGGAATCTTTTTTATAATATGCATTTAGTCCAAATTTCTTCATTCCACTAATTATCTGCTGTGGAGTACATCCTTCTTTTTTTGTTACACAGACAGCTTTGGCGATTTCTCTTTCAGATTTATTAAGCCCATAATAATCTAGGACCGTCTTAATCGAATCTGGTCCACAATATCCCTCTTTGGTTTGCCTGAATACTTTTAGTTTTAGTTTCATTTTGATTTAACGTCTACGTCCGCCTTTTTATATATTTTTACAACTTTACCTCTAAATTCTTCAAATTTACCTTTTTTTATTGCATCTCTTGCTTTTTTCATTAAATCTTGAAGATAATATAAATTATGAAAAGTTGCAAGTCTATAACCCACCGCTTCTTCTTGCATTAATTGATATTTTATATAAGCACGAGAATATGTTTTACAAACAAAACAATCACAGTTTTCGTCTAAAGGTTTTTTGTCTAAACTATATTTTTTTCTAGTTATTCTTAATTTACCATTACTAGTAAAAATTGTTCCGCGTCTTGCATTTTGGGTTGGGAAACGAGAATCAAACATATCCACCCCCAAAGAAATTGCATTTAATAGTTCTATAGGGTTACCGGCTCCCATTAAATAGCAGGGCTTGTTTTCTCCTATAATTTTTTTATGAATCTTGACCATCTTCATTTCTTCTTCTAACGTCTCTCCTAGAGCTAGCCCACCAATAGAATAACCATCAAAATCAATTTCCTTTAATTCTGTAGCGGATTTTTCTCTCAGGTCTGTATGAATTCCTCCTTGCGTTATTCCCCATAGAAGCTGTCTTTTGTTTTTAGGAAGTTTTTTTTGTAATTTATCGTGTTCTTCTTTGCATCTTTTTGCCCATGTGGTTGTTCTTTCTACCGCCAAAGCAATTTGATCTTTAGAGTGATCCATTAATGGCATTGTATCTAAGCACATTGCAATTTCAGAACCTAAATCAATTTGAATTTTCATGTCTTTTTCTGGCGTAATAAAAACTGTTCTTCCGTCATATGGATTTTTGAAGTGGACGCCTCTCTCTTCTGATTTTTGGTAAAGTGATTTTGAATACATTTGAAATCCTCCAGAATCTGTTACATTTATTCCGTCGTAGTTCATAAATTTTCCAATTCCACCCATTTTTTTTATTAGCTCTTCTCCTGGACGCAAATGTAAGACTAGCGTATTAGAGATTATTGCCTTTGCCCCCATCTCTTTTAGATCTAGAGATGAAATGTGTTTGACTGCGGTTTTTGTTGCAACTGGCATAAAAAATGGAGTTTCTATTTTTCCTTTCTTTGTTGCTATAACTCCGACTCTTGCGTCTGTTTTTTTGTCTTTGTACAGTATTTTAAAGCACGAATTATTTTTCATAATAAACCATATAAAATAATGTATAAAAAGCTATTGAGCCAGGTTTTTCTAATTCTAAAAACTTAAAAAGGACAAAACTATTTTTATTTAAGAGAAAGCCCCTATAGTCTAGAGGCCAAGGACAATGCCTTCTCACACAGCGAGTTTAAGTTGCTGAAACTGTAAACTCTAGCTCTTTAAGAGCAACTGTAAATCCATACGAATTTTTGTGGAAAAAGGCATAAACCCGGGTTCGAATCCCGGTGGGGGCGTTCAGAAAATAAATCTAAATAATGCGAATCGGCACTAGAAATTGAAACACATTCTACCTTAAAAGCTTTTAGAACTACTATAGAAGAATACAAAAGTATACAAACAAATAAAAAGCCTCATTTCTCTGGCAAAATATGGTAAAGGCACAAAAAACCAATGGAGCCAAGCCGGTAATCAACGACTTGATTTTCAAAGAATTGATTAAGAGAGGATATTCCCTAGAGGGCAATACTCGTGTGTGGAATATTGCTGATTCTAAATTGTGGTATTTGACGCCGGAACAGGCACAGGCATATTTGGAAGCAGTAGAAAAAGCTCCCGATTACAAGCTTGCTATGATTGACACAGAGATTAATTTATTAAAAGAAACAATGCCAGAAATCACCAAAAAAGTAGTTCTTTCAAATGAAGTTACTATGATAGACATAGGCTGTGGTGATGGCAAAAAGGCAATACTCCCAATACAATATATAAAAAGTAATTTCAAAAACAAAGTAAAAATTTCTTATTGCCCTGTGGATATTAGCAGCTATATGGTGCAGAAAGCTATTGATAAAATTTCTCAACTAGAAGAAGTAGATGAAATTGTGAAATTCCAATGGAATATCTCTGATTTTGAAAATATGGAAAATGTTACAACATTGTTAAGAAGGGGCAATAAAGAACTCTTTTTATTATTTTTAGGCGGGACACTTGGCAATTTTGAATTACATGAGTCTCTTTATGCCATCACGGAATCAATGACGTTAGGTGACTCCTTATTAATTGGGGTAGCATTACATAACCAAAAAATTAATCCTGGAGACATAGCTAAAACATATAAGACACAACCTGCGGATTTTTTCATGGGAAAGGTTCTTGAACAATTAGATTTTGTAAGAAGTGAAATAGAATTTGGCGCAAGATTTAAAAATTCAAGGGTAGAGTGTTTTTATACAATCAAACAAAATAAAACTATAAAGTTTCAAGATAAAGAAATCCATTTCTATAATGGAGATCAAATTATTGTTTCGTACTCTTACAAATATAATGAAAAACAACTTGAAGATGCAATAAAGTTATATTTTAAAAATTATAAGTTCTTTCTTAATAAAGAAAGGACATGGGCACTTATACTTTGTAAAAAATAATTATTTTTCCAGAGGGATTATTATCCAAGCTAACAGGTAAGCTAGTCCGCCAACGCCACAGACGAGAAATAAAATAACCCATATTAATCTTACAATTACTGGATCTACTTTCATATATTCCCCCAATCCTCCGCATATACCTGCGATTATCCTGTCTTCCTTAGATCTATGCAATCTTTTAATTTCTTGTTTTTTTACCATAATATATTGTATTCAATAACCTTTAAAAAACCTTTTGTATCTGAATTTAGAGTAAGATGAGCCCATAGCTTAGCCTGGTAGAGCACCGCTCTTATATGAGTTTGTTTCGTTAGAAACAGAATTTCCTCGGAAATCTAAGGAAGGCGGGGGTCGAAGGTTCAAATCCTTCTGGGCTCATTATGTTAATAGGTTTGGTAGGAAAGCCCTCAGCAGGCAAATCAACTTTTTTTAAGGCAGCAACGCTTATGGATGTTTTAATTGCATCTTATCCGTTTGCAACGATAAAACCCAATCGGGGAATCGGATATGTTCGCGTTCCTTGTATATGTAAAGAATTTAAAACAAAATGTAATCCTCGAACTGGAAGTTGCGATGGAAATTTAAGATTTGTTCCCGTCGAATTAATGGATGTAGCTGGATTGATTGAGGGTGCTTCAGAAGGGAAAGGATTGGGTAATCAATTTTTGAATGATTTATCTCAGGCAGACGCGTTTATTCATATTGTTGATGTTTCTGCAACTACGGATGCAGAAGGCAAAGAGTGCTCACCAGATAAGGGAAATCCAATAAAAGATATTGCTATGTTGGAAAATGAATTAGATCTATGGTATTTGGGAATTTTAAATAAGGCGTGGGGACCGTTGATTAGAAAAATGGTTATTGAAAAAACGGATTTGGTTAGGGCATTGGCTAAACAATTCTCTGGGTTAAACGTGAAAGAAGATGATGTTAAATCTGCAATAAGAAAATTGGGCCTAGACCCCGAGAAAGCAAATTCTTGGACTAGTGAAAACTTGAGAAATTTTGCTCACGAGATAAGACACTTAACGAAACCTATGATAATTGCCGCGAATAAAATAGATAAACCAAGCGGAATTGAATGGTATAATAAAATTAAGAATGAGTTTCCAACTTTATTAATTGTTCCTTGTTCTGCAGATTCTGAATTATCATTAAGACAAGCATTGAAAGCTGGAATGATTAACTATATTCCTGGAGAAAAAGATTTTAAACTACATGAAGATAAATTAAATGAAAAGCAGAAACTTGCCTTAAAATCAATAAAAGATAATGTTCTTGATAAATTTGAATTTGGGACTGGTGTTCAAGAAATTTTGGATGAAACTGTTTTTAAATTATTGAAACATATAGCTGTATTCCCTGCTGGTGCACATAAGTTGGCGGATTCGAAAGGGAATATTTTACCAGATTGTTTTTTAGTACCTCTTGGAACAACTGCTTTAGATTTTGCGTTTAAATTACATACGGATTTGGGAAAGAATTTCGTTAAAGCAATTGATGCTAGAACGAAACAGGCAGTTGGAAAAGATAATCCTTTGAAACATAGGGATGGTATTGAAATTATAACAAGATAAAAATGGGGTATAAAACTTCGAAAATGAGAATAACTCTATTCAGAGTTTCTAGAAATATTGGAGATTTCGGAGATAAATTAATATTTTCTATGAAGAAAACTTTTTATAAACCAGAGACAAAGGAGAAAACTACTCGATTGTTGAAAAAAGTTCTTAGGACTGGAGATAAAATTGCTTCAAATATAAGAGAGAATACTCGGAATTGGGGAGAGAGGATAGAGTTTGGGGATGGTTTTGCAATAAATAAAGAAGATGTCTAGAACTAATTTTATACAAATATTTATAAACCTGTTTTTATAATAAGTACTGTAATAGTGCTTTATTAGTGCTTATACAGTGAGTAATATGGGTGAAATAAAAATAGTTGTGTCTGATGAAACTGAAAAATTAATTGAAAGTATTTGTGAAAATATTGGTATTAAAAAAACGGAATATGTAAAGGGATTACTGATAGAAGAATTAAAAAATAACTTTAAAAATGGGAAAAATAAATAATAATTATAAAAAGATGGTGAAAAAGAATAACTTAGTCTTAATTTTGATGGGAATATTATTTACTATCCTCCTTATACTCTTTGCTATTGCTGTCGATAATTCCCCTGTTGCCATTTTAAACCTCCCAGAAAATGCAAGTTTCTTTACCTCAGCTCAACAAAATCTATCTGCAAATTTTACAGATGATGTTGGGATAAAGAATGCAACGATTTATGCTTATTATTCAAATGGAACTTTATTTAATTCAAGCACGACTATTGTACCAACTTCTGGTTTGATTGCGCATTATTTAATGAACGATAATGCTGCGAGTACCGTTGTGGTTGATACTATGGGGCAAAATGCAGCTATGAATTCACAAAATACAGATGCAAGAGATATAGCTGGAGTTGTCAACGGTGGTTTGTCTTTTGCAACAACTGAATATGCGACCACTTCTGGTTCTGCAGTTACAACTGCTTTATCTAGCACTTCGTATTCTATGAGCTTTTGGTTGAAAAGAACTGTTAGCAACGTGCATTTTGAAGTTTTTAATGTAGATGGACATCCATTTAATACATGCTATTATAATAAAGACGTAAATCAAATGCTTTGGTATAGCGATGGTATTGGGGTGGCAATCTCCACAATAATGACTGCTGGGACATGGTATAATTTTATTTATGTAAGAGATGGAAATGCGCATAAAATGTACAAAGATGGAGGATTAATTGGAACAACTAATTCTACTGATGTTCAATATACTGCTACAGCTTTAAAGTTCGGAGGTGGCGGCACTAATTATGCTAATACTCGTAATGTTGATGATGTTCGTATTTATAATAAAGCACTAAATCAAACAGAAATAGACACTATTTATAATTCTGGTAGCGGGACAGAAAACGAGACGAGTGTGAGTACTTTATCTCTAAACGTTTCCACTTCAATGACATTTTTAGACGGAATATATAATTGGTTTGCTAAAATATTTGATTTATCTGGAAATTCTAATAGTACTTTAAATAGAACCCTTACAATAGATGTTAATGCTCCTAATGTAACCTTCGGTTCTCCCTTGAATAATGCATATTCAAATGCAAGTTCTCAAAATCTAACAGTAATATTGTCTGATTTAGCCGGACTAAAAAATGCGACACTTACAATTTTAAATTCTTCAAATGTTAGTCAAATAATAAACCAGACTACAACAATCTACTCGTTAGGAGAATTGTCTAGTAGCTTAGGAATAGTTGTTAGTTTGCTCGATGGAGTTTACACTTGGGCATACCAGGCTTTTGATATAGGAAATCATTCAACTTCTTCTGGGAATAATACTTTAACAGTAGATACAACTTATCCTCAAATAGATTATTCAACAGGCACATCAGTTGATTATGCAAATCTTTCTCAGAATTCTATTTTTGTTAATACGAGTTTCACAGAAACAAATTTTGCAAATATAACTTTCTCACTTTACAATAATTCCGTGTTGGTGAATAGTACGACTTATCCTACTGCTGCTTCTGGCGGAAATATAACTTATGACGGAGCATACACTGTTCATACATTTTTAACAAATGATACATTCGTACCACCCGTAGGAGTAACTAACGTTTCTGTTTTAGTTGTAGCGGGTGGGGGTGGAGGTGGTTCTACAGCGGGTGGCGGAGGAGGAGCTGGTGGAGTAATTTCTAATAATTCTTATACTATTGATGGAAGTGCAATAACTGTAAGTGTTGGTAATGGCGGAAATGGGGCACCGTCTACAAGCATCAAAGGAGTTAATGGTGGTAATTCTACTTTTTCTACACTAATCGCAATTGGTGGGGGTGGAGGTGGTTCTAATACGAATATTATAGGTTCGAATGGTGGTTCTGGAGGCGGAGGTTCGGGAACTGGTGCTCCAGGTAGTGGCGGAGATGCAGACTATATTTCTCCAAGACAAGGGTATGATGGAGGAAATAACCCGGGTTCTCCTTCCTATTATGGTTCAGGTGGTGGTGGTGGCGCTGGAGGAGTTGGACAAGGTGGGTCTGGATCAGCAGGAGGAAATGGGGGAATAGGAATTTCGTCTTCAATTAACGGTTCTTCTGTAAATTATGCTGGCGGCGGTGGAGGTTCAACTTACAATGGAGGAGGAACTGCTGGAACCGCTTCTTACGGCGGAGGTGCTGGCTCTATTAATAATATTGGGGCTAGTGGAACAGCAAACACTGGTGGTGGCGGGGGTGGGGGTTCATATACTCCAGATAATGATGGTGGTGCAGGCGGTTCAGGAATTGTTATTGTAAGATATTTAACACCGACTTTAGATATTTCTTCAATTCCAACTTCAATAAATTGGACAAATTTAGCTGATGGAAATAACTATACTTATTTTGTAAATATAACAGACCTTGCTGGAAATAAAAATTCAACTGCTGTGAGACATATTAGTTTGGATGCAACTAATCCTCAAATTAGTTTTGCAAGTGCAGCAGGCTCAGGCGGAAATATAACTTACGACGGAGCTTACACCATTCATACATTTTTAGTTAATGAAACTTTTGTTCCACCGACGGGAGTAACTAATGTAACTGTTTTGGTTGTTGCTGGTGGTGGTGGCGGAGGTGGTGGTGGCACTACATATGCATATGGTGGTGGTGGTGGTGCTGGCGGTTTAATTTATAATAATTCATATACAATTAATGGAAACGCAATAAATGTAGTTGTTGGAAATGGTGGCGGTGGCGGAGCTGGTTACTCTGTGGGAATAGTTGGCTCCAATTCTGTATTTGATGCAATAACAGCACTGGGTGGTGCACCCGGTGCCGGGTATAGCGATGCTCGACCTTCTCCGGGTGGTTCTGGTGGTGGTGCGTTGGAATATGGAGTATTGATATGTCTTCAACTATAGCAGGGTCATTGGGAACAGCAGGGCAAGGACATGACGGCGGTTCTTCGGTTGCGTGGGTTAGTGGTCCGACCACACAGATGTGTGGGGGTGGCGGTGGAGGTGCTGGAACTAATGGTGTGAATGCTACCTCTTATTTTCCAGGTAATGGTGGAGATGGATTAAATTATACTATAAATGGTTCAAATGTTTATTATGCAGGTGGCGGAGGCGGAGGATATTACACTTCTGCGACTACAGGAAAAGGTGGTAACGGCGGTGGTGGTAACGGTGGACAAGGAAATCCGCAGAATGGATTTAATGCGAGTGCAAATACAGGTGGTGGCGGTGGCGGAGCTGGAGCACTGGACACAGGCTCGGCAAATGGTGGTTCAGGCGGTTCAGGAATAGTAATCGTTAGATATTTAACTCCTACAGCTACGACAGAACAAAACAATTCATACAAGAATCAGAGTTTTGTTTATGCAGAAGTTTCTGTGAATGATACAAACTTCGAGAATTTAACAATTGGAATTTATAATGATAGCTGGAGTAATGTGACAAATTATACTTCTAGTTCTGTAACTATAAATTGGACAGAACTTGGAGAAGGAGTTTATTATTATAATGCTTCTGCCTATGATAGTTTTGGAAACTATAATCAAACAGAGACTAGAAAAATAACTTTAGATAGAACTACTCCGAATGGAACTTTGATTTCTCCTGCAAATAATACTCCTACTGCAAATAATTCAAATAATTTCACTGCAAATATATCAGATAATTTAGGAATTGCAAATGCTTCTTTATATGTTGATGGCGTGCTAAATTCTACTATAACTTTTGTAGATGGAACTTTAGAAGCTACAATTGGAATTGTTGTAACGCTGGTCGATGGAATTTATAATTGGTTCTATTCTCTCTTTGATTGGGCTGGGAATCAGTTTCAAACAGAGAATAATACTCTAACTATAGATACTATTGCACCGACTATTGGTTCAATTAGCTATACTCCTAATTCAACGGATGATTTAGATCCTTTGTCTAATATTACATTTACAGTAAACGTTTCGGATAATCTGGTCGGTACTGATTCGGTAATTTTACAAATAGATAATGGAACGGGAGCATGGGAGAACTACACAATGAGTAATATCTCTGGGGATTCTTTGAGTGGAATTTATTCTTATAATTTAACTTTAGATCAAACGGATAATAATTATACTATGAGAGTGTGGGCAAATGATAGTTTGGGAACTGCAAACTCTAGCGCTAATTCTAGTTTTGCGGCTAATTGGGACTGCACTTGGAACGTAGTTACGACTGGAATAGATTATAATCTTGGAAGTACGGGTGGATTTAATCAACTTTTAGAATTAGGTAATATAACCTTCTCTAATACTGGGGACTCAAATTACGCCATCAATAACTGTTCAATAACTTTTGCAAGAACTGCAGCGGGAAATGATTGGTATGATGGAACTGATGGGTATGATTTAAATGGAGAATATTTGAATTTTACAGGAGCATATTACCTAAAGTCTGGAACAAAGGGATTACATTATTTAATTAATGAAACTGGTTCTTCTGTAGGTTCTATTGTTGTAAATAGTTCAGAAAATTTAATTCTTACAGTTACTGGTGGATTTCCTAGATCTGCAGGTGTTCTTACAGAGCGTATTTATTTCCCTATATTCTCTAGTATAAACAATACAGAAACTGGTGCGAGCAATGTAACCATTAGTGCATCTATGATAATTACTGCTGGGGCATATTTAGAAAACGCGATAGAATCACCTTCTTCGGATCCTTATTTAATTGATTTAACTCCAGGAAATCATTCATTTATTGCTTACGTAAAAGATGTGGTAAGTAATTCAACTAATGCAAA
>CAYOYC010000005.1:0-36864 GCA_964408125.1 Candidatus Woesearchaeota archaeon | reverse complement strand
AACTACTTATGTATCTGGTCAGACTCCTAGGGTTTATACCCTTGAGGGAATAAACGCTATAAAAAGTATTTTATTTGGTCTTTTGGAAAAAGACTCAGATGTTTGGATATATGGTCTTGCGGAGAATGAGAGTATTATTAACGTTCTTAATGATAGGCTAATGCATTCCTTTCATATTGAGAGAATAAAGAAGCATATAGAGCTTAAATTACTTTTTTACAAACTTCCAGAAGAGGAGCTTAAGACATTAAGTAATTTGAAATTTACAGAGGCTAAATTATTGCCATTAAACCAGCAATCAAAAACCTCTCAAATAACGCAGATAGTTTGTGGTGATTCTGTTTATATTATTTTGTGGGTTAACCCAATTCATACGATTGTAATAGAAAATGATGTTATTGCGAAAGAATATCTAGATTTGTATAATATATTATGGAATCATTCTAAGAAGGTAGTATAAATGAATAATAAAAATAAAGCTATCGTTGTGCATATAATTGGGGTCTATTTCTTGGTTTTGGGCATAGTTGCAATTATAAGGTCCATGTATCATCATGCACCTACTCAGATTCTGTATGCTTGCTATATGGGTATGATTCTGATTGGAGTTGGAATTTTGGCGAGGAGAAGTTTTATTGTTTTAAGTCAGATATACATACTTGCGATACCACTATTTGTTTGGGATATCGATTTTGTGCACTGGTTGATTTTTAATAGATCCTTATTGGGAGTAACGGACTACTTTTTCTTAGAATTTTCTGCTAATATTGATAAGTTTGTGATGCTACAACATTTGTATACTATTCCGCTGGCCATTTATGCTGTAATTTTAATTGGTGTCGGAAGAAAAGATGCTTGGAAGTGGAGTTTTATTCAGCTGGTTTTACTATTTGTTGCAGTTATGGTATTTTCTGCCCCCTCTTCCAATATTAATTGTATGTTTTATTCTTGTATAGATGTTAATTTTGGAGTTTTGCCGTATACCTTTGTGTGGTTTTCGGTTGTTTTTTGTGCCACGGGTATTTCTGTGTTGTTATTGAATTATTTTTTGTGGCCGAAAACGAGGAATAACGTCAAATAATGAAGTTTATTATCATACAACAATTCTGATTGACTACTGCTCTGAAATATATACTTATTTTTATTTAGACAAATAAGATGGTGAGTAAATATGTCTAATTCGTGTGTTATGTGCAGGTATTCTATTACGGATCCAGTATGTGGTAGATGTTATATTAAGCAAACAGAAGCTATGTTAAATGATTTAAAGGTACACTCTTTGGCCATAGAGGTTATCATGACGAAGATAAAAAGTAAGTTTATTGAAACACTAAATGATACCGTATGCATATTATGTAAAAAAGAGAATGTGGCCCTATGCCGTTATTGTTTTTCTCTTATTCTGATAAATACACTAAGGGAGTTGAATCTTTCTGAAAAGCTTATTAAAAATTTTGAATATTTAGTTGATGAAGAAAATTATTTAGTTCAAGAAGTATGGTTGTATACTACGCTAGACTATATACTACATTGATTATCAAATAATATAAAATGGCAAACGTACAAAGAAAAAAGAACGATATGAAAACTGAAGATAGAAGAGAAATGGTTGATGACATAACTCAAGTTAATAGAGAAAGAAATGACGCTATAACTGCAGATAGAAGAAAAAAAGCAGACAAAATTATAGAAGAACAAAGAACAAAAAATGATGAGATGACTAGCGCTAGAAGAAAGGCAAATGATAGAAATCCTTGGAGAACTTTTGCTATATGGTTATTAATAGTTGCAGTTTTAGCGCTTGGTGCATATTATTTTCTTTATTTAGTTTAAGATATTATCAAAATGACAAAATTAAAAAATAACGTAGAGAATTTGAATACTTTGATTAAGGAAGGTAAGATTCTAGAAGCTTTTGAAAAATATTATGGTGATGAAGTAATCACACAGGTTAATGGAAATTCTCCCGTGATTGGAAAAGAGCTAAATAGAACTAGAGAGAGTATATTTCTTCAGGAAATTGAGAAGGTTAATAGTACGGAGATAAAATCGGTAACTTTTGGTGGAACCGATGATAATGTTTCTATGACAGAGTGGGCTATAGGTATAGAGAATAAACAAGGTAAGCAAGAAATAATTTATCGTGTGAATGTTCAACACTGGAAGGATAATAAAATAATAAATGAAAAACTATACTTTTGTGGAGATCAAATACTTTGAATAAGTATGAGTTCATACAGCTCTGGGCTATATACCCCTCTTCACTTGATACAATTAATATAACATGGTAAAAGATAATTTTAAATTTTTAATATTTGCGGTATTAGCAATGGTGCTAGTTTTATCTATTGGATTAGTTAGTGCTCAATCTGCAGTAAATCTTGGAACTGCTGGCGATTTCGTTATATTGTCCAAATCTGGAATTTCAACTACTGGAGTTACTTCTATTGTTGGAGATATTGGAGTTAGTCCAATTGGCTATACAGCGATCACTGGATTTGGTTTAATAATGGATTCTTCTAATCAATTTTCAACATCATCTTTAATTACCGGAAAAGTTTATGCCCCTGGCTATGCGATTCCTACTCCCACTAAGGTTAGTACTGCGGTGGGTGATATGGAGACAGCTTATACAGATGCAGCGGGGAGAACACTTCCAGATTATACTGAATTATATAGTGGAGATCTTAGTGGCAGAACACTTACGCCTGGTTTATATAAATGGGGGACTGGAGTTATAATAAATTCTGGAGTTACCCTTAATTGTTTAGGTAATACAAACGCTGTATTTATTTTTCAAGTAGCACAGGATCTTATTGTTGGCAATGGTGCTATTGTTGGACTAAGTAATGGATGCCAAGCAAGAAATGTATTCTGGCAAGTTGCTGGTCAAACAACTCTTGGAACAACATCACAATTTAAAGGAATAATTTTAGATAAAACAAATATCGCAATACAAACTGGCGCTATATTAGATGGGAGGGCATTGGCACAAACAGCAGTTACATTGGAGGCTAATGGTGTTTCAATACCTGCACCAGTTATAGACAATTCTCCAGCTTTTAATTCTGGAAATCCTTCGAATAAAACGCTTGACCAAGGGGTAGCAGTTTCTTATAAAATAAACGCAAGTGACGATTATGGTGTAAGCTGTTTTAGAATAAATGATACTACAAACTTTAATATAAATTGTGCTGGTTTGTTAACTAATAAAACAGTTTTAAGTCCTAATGTCTATTCTCTTAATGTGACGGTCAATGATACCATAAATCAAAAAACCTCAGCAATGTTTTATATAAATGTAACAAACATTGTATGTACTTCTAATTTACAAAACACTACGTGGAGTAGCTGGTTAAATCAAACTTCCTGTAGAATTAACAGCACTGTTTTACAAAATAGAAGTTTAATTAGATATGATTTAAATAAATGCGTTTCCAATACAACACTTTGGGAGTACAAAGAAATAGCTTGTACAATAACATCACCAACTACTGAGGTAAAAAACGTAGGAAGTGAGTGGAAAAATAATGATTACAATATTACTTTAAACTCTACTACGTCTAAAGATGCAAGGATTATATATATTAATTACACTCTAAATAATGTTTCTGGAAGAATAGACGGAAACTCAGGGAATATATTAATTAATACAAGTGGTAATAATACTTTAACATTTTATGCGGTTGATAATTTAAGCAATGCAGAATCTCCAAATACGATGTATATACTATTAGATAAAGAATCTCCACAAATTATTTCGTTTATTTTATCGGATACAAGTGTTGTTGAAGGCGAGAATATTACTGGAACATGTAACGTAACTGATAATCTTTATGCCGGAATTACGGGTGTTATAACTGGTATCGACACTTCAACTATTGGAACAAAAACGGCTATATGTACTGCGACAGATTTGGCTGGAAATATAGCAACAGCGTATTCTACTTATGACGTTAATCTTCAGTCTTCCAGCGGAGGGAATGGGGGACATGGTGGCAGTTATTGTACAACTGAGTGGGATTGCACAGAGTGGGATGCATGTAATGCGGGCTTTCAAATTAGGACTTGCGCATATCCCTTGAATTGGTGTACTCCGACAGAAGAAAAACCGATAGAATCTCAATCGTGCACATTACTTAACCCAATGAATATCACGTCGAATAGTCCTTCAAATGGAATTAAAGCAGGACTTGCTGGAATTACTGGAGCGGTTATTGGCGGAGGATTAGCAAATAATTTGTGGATCTGGATAGTGGTTGGATTGATAGTTTTGGCTTCTATCTTCTTTTTAATAAGATATTTGGTGAAATAAAATGAAAACCAACTCCAAAATATTAATTATAATTTTATTTATTTTGTTATTTGTAGGTTCGGTTGTTTTAGTACAAAGTGGTGTTGTAAAAAGAATTATAGACCCGTGCGAGAGAGTGTTTACAGATTGTAATCATGGGTGTGGAGAGGGTATCTTAAGTAGTATTTGCAAAGAAAAGTGTTCGTATGATTATAGAATCTGTGAAGACGGATAGAAGTATACTATCATACAGCGTAGCTATATATATCACAATTACATTAATACAATATGGAAAAGATGAATAAAAAAGCAGTAGGAGGATGGCTAATTTGGGCATTAATATTTTTATTAGTGGCTGTATTTAGTGGGCTATTAGGATTTGGCTTTATATCTGGAGCCTCTTATGTGATAGCAAAATGGTTGGCTATAATCTTTGTTGTATTATTTATAATTTCAGTAATAGCGCACACGATAAAGAGTGCTTAATTGTTTCTGATTATAATTAATTAAAAGCAAGTAGAGGCGGAAGAAAGAAAGCGGCAAAGAGTCATCACAGTGGAAAAGGAATGATAAAAAATAGGCCTGCTGGAAAAAATATAATGAAAACATAAAAATGGAAAACAAAGATAAAAATAATTTGATTATGGTATTGCTAGTTGTGCTAGTTTTAGCGTTATTTCTAGGATTTGGAAGTTTTGGTGGTGGGATGATGTATGGATTTGGTGGTGTATGGATGATTATAGCCCTCATATCCGCGATATGGGTCATTTATGACGTACTTGTAAACAATAAAGGGTTATCTGATGGCATGAAGTTGCTTTGGATAATTTTTGCAATAGTCTTTAGTATAATAACTGCAATAGTCTACTATTTGGTTAAAAATCAGAATAACGATTTATTTAGAAAAAATGGAACAAACAGAAGATAAGATTAGAATGAACAAAAAAGGATTTATCGGTAAGGTAGTCTTACTTATACTTGCACTAATTGGTTTATATTTTGTGCTTAAATATTTTGGAGTATTATAATGGAACAAACAAAAGAAGATAAATTAGAAGAAGTAAGGGACTGTATTAGTTCTGAAGATAGTTTATACTATATACACAAGCAAGATTCTGAAGCTTTCGAAAAAGATAGTAAAGCAGAAGGGAAGGGTACAATACCTATAATGACGTATGGTGATTATGTTGTATATTTGAAAGCTGAGGATTGTGTTTTACCCAAGATTGCTTTGTCTAACTTTAATTATACGTCTGGTACTTTTGAGAAAAAATGGGGGCCAGATCATAAAACTATTGTTTTAACACCTAATCATTCAAGTATTAGAAAGGTTGAGATAGAAATTCAGGGGATAGATATACACAAAATGAGATTATTACCAGATAAAACTGGTGATGTAATTGAAGATATGGCAAAAATAAAAATAACGAGGCATTATAGATTTTTAGAGGGAACTTCGGAAAATAAAAAAGATACCGACAGGGCGTCTCCCGGTGAAACTGAAGCGAGTAAGGTTTAAACTAGTATAATTTTACCATGATAGCCCACAATCAGTATCAGAAAATAGTTCCATTTGTATTATTTGTGTTAGCATTAATTCTTTTATTTCTTCTTGTGCGGCCTATGATAACAATTCTTTTGAGTAGTGTTCTTATAGCTTATGTTGCTTTTCCTATATATAAAAAGATAGATAAGAAAATAGCAAAAAAATCTCTTTCGGTTATTTTATCTTTAGTTATTATAGTTATTATAGTTCTAATTCCTCTTTCTTTTTTAGCTTTTGAAATTACACAGCAAGGATATTCTTTTTCTCAATCTTTGTCTAACGTAACTGAAAAGGGTGCGTTGTTTGGGTTTGGTTGTAATAGTGCAAATTCGGAAGTATGTTTACTTCTTAACCAAGCGGAGAAATTTAGTTTACAAAAATTATCGGCCTTTGGTCTTGATGATAAGCTACAAGGGGTTTTGCCAGCAATCGAAGATAAAATGATCAATTTTATTTTTAAAATGCCTATTATAATTGCAGAAATATTTCTTGCCTTAATTATATCCTATTTTATTTTAAAAGATTGGAAAAACATATTAAAGAAAATTGAAGATATTCTTCCGATGAGAACGAAAACTAAGAAAAAGCTTGTGGAGCAATTCTCGGACGTAACGTATACTGTTATTTATGCGCAGTTATTTGTAGCGTTGGTCCAAGGAGTCATTGCAACTATAGGATTCTATATCTTTGGGGCACCATTCGCGTTAATTTTGGGAGTTTTAGCTGCCTTTTGTGCACTCATTCCATCTATAGGGGCATCGATTATATGGCTACCGGCATCTGTATTTTTGATGTTAAGTGGTTATTATACAAATAATTATCTGATATTATGGGATGGAATTGGTTTGTTTTTCTATTGTGTCTTAATAGTTAGCACGATTGATAATATTTTGCTAGCAACAATAGTAAAAGCAAAAACCCACGTAAGTCAAATAACGGTAATTGTTGGTGTTATAGGTGGGGCCGCAATGTTCGGAGTTATGGGTATATTTATTGGACCAACATTACTACCGTTACTTATAACCTATTTTGAGACGTTTAAAGAAAGATTTCATTAGCGCGTACAGTGAGATCTATATAAACAATAATCACAGAGTTTGCTTGTGCTTTTCGGGAAATTACAATCTTTTTCTGCTTGTTCGATTATTTTTATCTTTTCTATAATTTCTTTTTCTAATTTCTTCTCTTGATCTTCAGTTCTTTCGGAAATTACTGTTTCGTTGAATGCGAGCATGTGCCAGATTAGTTTTACGGATTTTGCATCTTGAAATTTCTTCTTAACCCAAATAGAATACATTGCAAGTTGTCTGTCTTCATCTGCCTCAGCTTGCTCTTTCATTCTGGAGTTTGTTTTATAATCGCAAACATAATAATTTCCGTGTTTATCTTTACCTAGTTTATCAATTCTAATGTGCCATTGACTTCCGTCGGGTAAGTCCATTACTTCTTCTGTTTCTAGTCCGATTATTTCTAACTGGTCGTGGAGAAAGATGGCATTATAGTAGTTTAGAAGAAAATTCCAACCCTTTTGTTTGTAGTCTTGCTCTGTCATCCCGCATTTAACAATTAGTATATCTGGGGTGTAATTTTTCTCCCAGTTTTCTTTAAAGAATATTTTAATGTCAATAATTGTGTTGTGCCTGCCTTCTTCTCTGTCTCTGTAAAGTTTTTCTAGGGCTTCGTGAATCATATTTCCCATAAAAGCCTCTATGGTGTTTGGTGCGTCGGGTTTTACCTTGTCAATATAATGTAATTTATATTGGAAGGGACAGTTTTCATAGGTTGAGATCTTTGAGTGAGAATATTTGGCCATGAAACTTTTTAGAAGGCAGGGTTTAAAATGATTTAGGTAAAGATTTGTTTAAAAAAAGGACTTAAAAATTGTTACCTTTTTTTCTGCTTGTAAAGAATTTCGGTGTGTGGATAAGCAATGTCAACGTCTTTCTCTTTTATTATTTTTTTGAATGTTTCTTCTGTAATCATAGAATTAAACAGTTGTCTTTTATCTGCAGGGGTATAATATTTTATCTTTATGTCAATTCCAGATGGTTGATAGCTCATTCTTAGAAATGGCTTTTGATTAGTTTTTCCATGAAAGCTTTCTGTAAGGCCATTAGCCACATCTAAACATATTTTTTTAGCCTTATCTAAATTACTTTCATAGGTTATTGTTAAAATAACTTCATCAAGGATAAAGTCATCTTGAAAGGTATAGTTTATTATATCTTTTTCAAATAATAACGAGTTGGGAACCATAACAATTCTGCCGGATGTTTCCTCTCCTCCCGTTGTACCACCAAATTCTTTTAAATAAATATGAGAAAGAGTAATATTTGAAACATCTCCCCTTCTATCTCCGATTATAATTCTATCTCCGATTGAAAATGGTCTAGAAACGACAACCATAATCCATGCCGCAATTCCCGTTATTGGTCTTTGCAATGCCCAACCCAATGCGGCGGTTAATAGACCCGCAGTAATTCCTAAACTCAATTTATCTCCCGCAAAATAAATAACTGTGAAAATAGATACAATAAAAATAAAGACATAAGTTATTACATTAACAAACATTTTTGCATTATGTCTCATGGTTTTAGAGTTATTTTCTCTCTTAAGGAGCATATTCAAGAATACCCTAAGGAGTAAATAAACTCCAAAGCTTGATATTACAATAGCTATTAATTTCCAAAGACCAACTAAATTTTCAAATACCATATTAACCTTACTTACATATAAAACAAGCGCTCTTTTTATAACCTCCGTAACTGGAGAATGTGACGTAATTAAGTATTATAAATATGAAATCAGTTACCTCGTAACTTTTATAAATGTTCTTTTTGTGTGTATATAATGAAAAAGGGACTGATTATATTAAGTATTCTTTGTATTTTCCTAATGAATTATAGTGCTTACGCTCAAACAGAAGTTTCTTATTTTTATGGCATAGGTTGTTCGCATTGCGCTAAGGTTGCAGAAAATGGTGTTGTAGATAGATTAATTGCGAGTGGAAATGTTTCTGTTACAAAAAATGAGGTTTATTATGATGTTGCAGGACAAACCAAATTTAAAGAATTTCAAAATCTTTTACAAGTTAAAGATTCTGAGAAGGGTGTTCCATTTATGGTTATTAATTGTTCTGGCAGATATTCATATCTTGTCGGGGATGTTCCCATTATTGCTAATGCAGAAAAATATGCATATTCATGTAATTTTACACAGGTTGAGATAGCGAGTAATAACACTATTAATAATTCGTCTCACTTGACTCTTAGCGGGGTGATTGTTGCAAGTTTGATAGACTCTATTAATCCGTGTGCTTTTGGTGTTTTAATATTTCTTATGATCTCTATGCTTAAAATTGGTTCTGCACGACGTGCACTGCGTTATGGATTGATCTATAGTTTTTTTGTTTTTTTAACCTATTTCTTAGCTGGATTTGGGATATTTAAGGTAATTCAATCACTATCCGTGTTTTCTAAGATTATTTATGTTGTTTTGGGTTTATTCATTTTAATTATGGCCTTGCTAGAGTTTTATGATTATTTCAAAACGATAAAGGGAAAGGCATCTATTTTGAAAATACCAACTAGAGCTAAACCAATTATTGAGAAGGTTATGACTAATGGTACGTTACCTGCTGTTGTTTTGGCTGGAATTTTAGTTTCGTTATTTGAATTACCATGTACGGGCGGAATATATTTAGCTATATTAACTTCTATGGCTCAAAGTCAGTCTTTCTCCGTATTTTATCTTTTATTATATAATTTAATATTTGTTTTACCATTAGTGATAATAACATTCTTGGTTTATAGGGGCGAATCTACAGAATTCTTGCACGCATGGACAAATAAAAATAAGAAATGGATGAAGTTAATTGCGGGAGTTGTTTTAATTTTACTTGCTTGGTATATATTGAAGCAGGCTAGACTATTCTAATATAATAAAAAGGATTTAAAAACGATAAATTGATGTTGATATTATGGAAAACAAAAAGAGTTATAGTTTTTGGGTGAATTTTAAGGAATATATGAGTTTCTTAAAGAACTATAAATGGATGTTTATATTTCTTCTAATACTTGTATTAATACATGAATCTAAACAGATTGCTGATAAGTTTGTATTTAAGGTTGCTGTAGATAAAGCTGGTGAATATATAGCTGGGAGTGTTTCTTCTAGTGTGTTCATGCAGTTCTTGATTATGATGGTTGTTATGCTGGCTGTGCTTACGCTTACTAGTGTAATTGTAAACTGGCTGAAACTTCATTATATAAATAAATTGGAAAGCGGTTTGATCTATGATTTAAAACAAAAATATTTCTCGCATATTGTTTCACTAGATCATAAATTTTATACTTCACATAAGACCGGAAGTTTAATCTCAAGATTAACTAGAGGATCTGGGGCTATGGAGAGGTTAACTGATGCTATTGTATTTGAGTTTGCACCATTAATATTGCAAGCAGTTGTTTTAACCCTGTCTTTAGTATATCTAGATTTGACTTCTGCAATTATTATCTTTATATCTCTAATTATTTTCGTTATATTTAGTTTTATTACGCAAAAGAAAGTTGATGATGCTAATTTGATTACTAACAACGCGGAAGATATAGAGAAAGGCACCATTGCTGATATTTTTACAAATATAGATTCAATAAAATATTTTGGTAAAGAGAAGCTTATTAATTTAAAATACAGAAATTTAAGTTTAGATACTAGAAATAAAACTCTTCGTGCTTGGCATCTGTGGAGATTTATCAGCGCTGGACAGAGTTTCATATTGGGAGTAAGCACCCTATTGTTGCTTTATTTATCATTTACAAAGTTTTTGAGAGGCGAGTTAAGTCTTGGAACGCTAACCTTCATTTATGCGACCTTTATTTCTTTAATTGGGCCCCTATTCGGTTTTGTACACGGGGTTAGAAATGTTTCGCGTTCTATGACAGATTTCCAAGACTTATTCGAATATGGGAGAGTGGAAAGTAATATTAAAGATAAGGAGAATCCTGAAGAAATAAAAATAGTTTCTGGAAGTGTTGAATTTGATAAGGTCAGTTTTGATTATAGTGGAAGAAGGATATTTAAAGATTTCAGTCTTAAGATTCCAGCTTCTAAGAAAGTTGCGTTTGTTGGTCACAGTGGAAGCGGAAAGACTACTCTGGTTAAGCTTTTGTATAGGTTATATGACGTAAAGAGTGGGTCTATAAAAGTAGATGGAAAAGATATTAGAGATGTAAAACATGAAAGCCTAAGAAACGAAATGGCTATTGTTCCGCAAGAATGTGTGTTGTTTGACGACAGTGTTTACAATAATATTGCGTTTTCTAATCCATCTGCCTCTAGAGAAGAGGTTACGAAGGCTATAAAATTTGCGCAATTGGATAAGATAATAGAGAGATTTCCGAATAAAGAGAAGACTATTGTTGGAGAGAGGGGAGTTAAATTGTCTGGCGGAGAAAAACAAAGAGTTTCTATTGCTAGAGCAATACTTGCTGATAAGAAAATACTAGTATTAGATGAAGCGACTTCGTCTTTGGACTCTGAGACAGAATATGAAATTCAACAGGATTTGAAGAGATTAATGCAAGGAAGGACTTCGATAATTATCGCCCATAGATTGTCTACTATAATGCATGCAGACCTAATTGTGGTTCTAAAAGAGGGAAAGATAGTCCAGATGGGACGGCATAACCAACTGATTGGTCGGGATGGAGAGTACAAGAAACTTTGGAATTTGCAGAAAGGCGGGTATTTGAAAGAATGAAAACTAAAGAAAATTTATCCAAGATAATAAAAAAGGAATTTAGTATTGATAATTTCTCTTTTGAGGAAGTTTCGGATAAGGGAGATGCTGCTGTTTTTATTGTTAAAATTAAAAATAAGAAATATATTGTGAGAATAATTGATGAAATAGAGGAATCTTTTTCTTTGGAAAATAATATTTTTGCCTTAAAAAAACTTAAGAGTATTAGAATTGCCCCAAAAATTATTTCCATTGGAAAAATTGGTGGTGTGAAATATTCGATTGAAAGCTTTTTAAAAGGAGAGAAAAAGGAAGAGATAGAGGATTTGTCATATGTTTTGAAGACAGTAAAGAAACTTCATTCTATAAAGAGTAAAAGCTGTGGTTATATTTTACAAAGGAGTGAAAATTGGGAAAAATTCATAAAGAAAAAGTTTATTTTTAAGTATGAGGGCAAGATAAAAGAGATGTTTTCTAAAGGTAAGGAGGTTTTTGAGTATTTATTAAATAATGTTCCGGATTGTATGAGTTTTAGTTTGCTTCATGGGGATTTTAGTAAGTATAATCTTTTGTTTTTTAAGAAAAATTGCTTTATGTTTGATTTTGAAGATTGTTATTATGGGGAGAAGGAGCTTGATTTTGGATTTTTCTATTATTTTTCTGAAGAAATTAATGAAAAAGATTGGGAGAAGATAGCGATTGCTGGTTATGATAAAGACCGGATTTTATATTATGCATTATGTGTTGCAGTGGCAAAAGCATGCTCAGCCAAGCCAGATAGTATTGAAAAAAGAATTAAGAGGTTGAAAGAGGTTTGGAATTTACAGAAGGGCGGGTATTTGAAGGAATGACTAGCTCTCAATTTGTATCTTTATAGTAGTTACAAATCGGAAGGTTTAAAAGGCATTAGAGATTTACAAGATTATGAAAAATCAAATTACTGAAAGCAAAAGAGAATTTGACTATAACCTTTTATGTTATGGGCCTACAACTGGTAGAAGAATCTATGTTGCAAGAATAAATTGGGAATTTTTAGATAGACTCAGTAGGGGTCAAGACCCAGAAAGTCTAAGAGATTATGACGTTAGGAGAGATTCTTTAGGCATTCTTGCTAAAGTTGAGACTCCAAAAATCCTAATCCCCGAAGAAGTAGATAGTCAAGGAAATGTAATTTATGGGCAAAGTGTTCCAATAACACAATCGCCTCGTTTGGTCCCAGGATTTTTCGATGGGGATTTTTTTAATGACTTCTATCAAGTTTTTGCGGAACAACCAAAAAGAGAAAACTATCAAAATCCTAAAACATTAAAACAAAATCCTTCTTTGATTAAAACGGGGAAAGAAGGACTTAGGGCAACAATTTTAAGAAGGAAAAGAATATTGGGAGAAGAAGAAACTCTCAGAGGAACAAAATATTCTCAAAGAACTAAGGATCTAAAACTTGATGGGCTTTACAATGGTCAAGTCAATGAATATTTAATTTCTTTAGAAGAAAGACAAAGGCAGATTAAAGCTCTCTCTGAATTAGGGGACAGATATTTAGAGGAAATGGTTTAAACATGGTAGAAAATTTAAGAGTTAGATTAAATGAGAAATCAAAAATACAGGATTTAGCTAGAGCTATGGAGACTCCTTTTGAAATTGATGCTTACGATATTGGAGTAGTGGGTTCCATTGCTTATTCTCCTGAAATGAGAGATTTTTATAAAGCATGTGGTTATCAGGATAGACCAAATCCAACAAAAGCATTATCTCCTCCATCTGTCCCAGAAGTTTTAATTTTAAGGCAAATTCAACATTTATTACCTGAAAGCGAAGAAACTGCTAAAGAAGTATTAAATAAACTTGCCGAATATAGATTAAACCCTTGTATTTCTTCAAAAAGATATCAAGATTGTAAAGAAAGAAATAGTGTTTATTCTTTTCCTTACGCTAGGAAACCAATGCCTTCAATTATTGGTGTAGGATTAGATACTATTCAATCCATGTACAAAAAAATGAGAGAGTTTGATTATGCAGAAGATTCACTACTCCATAAACCTGATTGGATAAATGAATTAGAATGGCTTGGAGACAATTTCTTCAACAGCATCCGTTCACACACTATTCATCATTTTAAAACTACATGGATGCAGATGCAAGGTAGATTTGAAGGTGCATTAAGACGAAGTTAAATATTTAAACGAGATATTTCTTAAAATAGTATGAAAGATATAAAAGTTCTAAATATAACCATTGTTTAGGTTAAGTAGTTTTTATCTCCCAACCCCTAACTCTAGCTTTCATATATAATTCTCTAGGGCATTTCGTACCGGATTTAGAGAAAGCACAAATAACACAACAACTTGTTATCGGAGTTCGAACTTCTTGCTTGCATTTAGGACATTCGTATTTCTGGGGAGAGAATTCGGTTGAAACGTTAGCTTTTGTACCTTTTCCGCAATGTGGGCAGACCAAAATGACTGTCTTTGGAATCTTCTGAACACTCTTCTTAACGCTCATAATTAGTCTAGTACCAATAGTTTTAAATATTTAATGAAATCAATATAGTTATGAATACTGGAAAAATGCTTGGTGGTATGTTAGTTATTCTGGGAGTTGCTTTAGGTATTACGACATTCAGTATAACTGGAGCGGCTATTGGATATCTTAATCTTCCCGGGTTATTGGGAATAATCGCAGGCGTTAGTTTCTTAATAGGAATTGTTATTTTTTTGAGTAGTATGGAAAAAGAAGAGAAGGTTGAAGATACGGAGCAGATTGCGGTGCGTGTTTTTAGTGAAAAGGATGAAGATTAGAGAACCGTAATTTCTTTAAACCCCAGAATATAGGTTATTTTGTATGGCAATTAAGGCAATAGTATTTGACGTAGGAGATGTAATTATATTAGAGAAAGCACAGCTAGCTAGAGAGATGGTTTCTAAGAAGTTTGGTTTAGATAGCACTAAGTTTTGGGAGTATAGTAAAAAAAGATTATCTGATTCATATACAGGGAAGTTGAAATATATTGACTTTTTTAACGGATTACTTAAAGAAAATAATTTAAATGTTAGTCCCGAAGAGATTGCTGCAGAATGGAGAAAGGCGAGAGTTGAAAATTCTAGTTGGATTTTAAAAAATAAAGAGTTGGTGCAAAAACTAAATAAGAATTATTTAACCGTTTCTTTAACCAATTCCACTAAATTAAATGATGAAATAGAAATACGTAAAGAGGCATATAAATTGTTTAAGATGAATATTATTTCTCATGAGGTCGGTTTAAGAAAGCCGGATGAGGAAATTTATCAGTTTCTTTTAGATAAACTTGAATTATTGGGTATAGAAAGTAGGGAAATTGTGTTTATTGATGATCATCAGAGTAATCTTTTGCCCGCTAAAGATCTGGATATAAATGTTATATTATTTGATGAAAATACAGATTTAGAAAGAGAGTTAAATAAGCTTGGAGTTGTGATATAATGGCTAAGATATTGGATATTTTTAGAGGGCTTGGAATGAATGCGCTGTATTATCCTGGATGTATGCTTAAAAACGTCATGACAACAGAGCAGGAAAATTATAAACAAATCTTTAATATTTTAGGTATAGATTTCGTAATGTTGCCAAATAACGAGGTTTGCTGTGGTTCACCCGTAATAAATGCTGGGTATAGAAAAGATGCTAAGAATTTGGCTAAGAAAAACTATGATTTATTTAAGAAGCACAATATAAACAAGATAATTACGCCTTGTCCGGGATGCTATAATATGTTTCATAACGAGTATCCTAAGCTTTTACGGGAATGGGATATTGAAGTTGAGTATGCCTTGCAAACTGTTTTACAAGAGTTGAAAAAAAGAAGATTAAAACAGTATAGTAATAAAGAGATTGTGACTTACCATGATCCGTGTCATCTTGGAAGATATTCTGGAATTTATAATGAGCCAAGGGAGATAATTGAGTTGCTTGGTGGAGAGTTGAAGGAAATGATTCATAATAAGAAAGATGCTTTGTGCTGTGGCGCTGGGGCTGGGTTGAGAGCGAATTATCCAGAACTTGCTAAAGATATTGCGAAAAAAAGAGTGTCTGAGAAGCCTTTGGATGCTAAATTTATTTTGACTCCGTGTGGACTTTGTACAATGAATTTGAAAACTGCGGATGAGACTGCTATTGAATTTTCTACTTGGATTTTGGGGAGGCTGAGATGAAGATATTTATTTGTTGTAGCAAGCATATTTATGATAAAATCCCGCCGATTAGGGTTAGGTTAGAAGAAGCAGGGCATCTTATTACTTTGCCAAACAGTTTTGATGAGCCAATGAAAGAAGAAAAAATGAAAACGTTAAGTGCAAAAGAACACGCTAAATGGAAAGGAGAAATGTTGAGACTGCAGGAGCAGAAGATAAGAAACGTAGATGCTTTGGTGATTGTTAATTTTGAAAAATATGGGCAACAAAATTATATAGGTGGAGCGACCTTTTTGGAAATGTTTAAGGCTTGGGAACTTAGGAAAAAGATTTTTTTGATGAATCCGATACCTCAAAATATTTTGGAAGATGAGATAAAAGGATTTGAACCGGTTATATTAAATGGAGATTTGGAGTTGATAAAATGAAAAATGAAAAAATAGTTTACGAAACAGATGCGTCACAAGTAAAGGGAAAAGCAGTTGATGTTTTACAGCCGAAGAATTTACAAGAATTAAAACTAGCTGTTAAAAATAATGCTAAAATATGTATTCGTGGTGGCGGAACGGGATTAGTTGGCGGAGCGGTTCCTCAGGATGAAGTGGTTTTGGATATATCTTTATTAGATAAGATTGAAAATCTAGATGTAGAGAGAAGAACCGTAGATGTAGAGGCGGGAGTTATTTTGGATGATTTGAATAATTATTTAGAAAAGTATGGGCTAGAATTTCCCGTAAATCCTTCTTCTCATGCTGTTTGTACTCTTGGCGGAATGATGGCTACGAATGCTGTTGGTTCTAGAGCTATAAAATATGGGAAAACGTCTGAATGGATAAATTCGGTAGAAGTTGTAAATTCTAATGGGGAGTTAGATAAAAAATCTAAAACAGAATTAAGTGATTTTGTGGGGATGGAAGGTACAACTGGTGTAATATATAGAGCAAACCTAAAGTTAGCATATAAAAGGCAAACGGCAAGCGCAAGTTTGTTTTCTGCGGATTATATAGGAGAAATTATAGATAGAACTAGGGATCTGAAGAGAAATCCAGTGGTTTCTATGATTGAATTTTTAGACAAAAGAGTTTCGGAGATGGTTGGATTACCATTTAAATATCATATCATAGTTGAATTTGAAAATAATGATGGCGAGTTAAGGGGTGAAAAATATAAGGAAATTATAGAAACCAGAGATAAGGTATATCCAATACTTGCAGAAAAGGGATATACTAGAATTGAAGATCCAAAGATTTTATTGGATAGATTTGATAAATTATTTACCTATTTAGAATCTTATGATGTTCCTGTTTTTGGGCATTTATCCGTCGGTATTTTACATCCTTGCTTTTCTAAAGAACAGAAAAAGCTTATTCCAGAAATAATGCAATTAACTAAGAAATTATCTGGGCATATTTCCGGAGAGCATGGGATCGGACTATTAAAGAGAGAATTTGTAGACGTAAATGATAGAAAGTTGTTGAGTGCTATTAAAAATAGAATTGATCCAGAAAATAAATTTAATAATGGGAAGGTAATATGAACGAAAAACAAAAAAAAGAATTATTCGAGAAAGTAAATTCTTATTTGGGAGATAGTGTTGCCCATGGATTAGAACATACAAAAAATGTATTGAAAAACGCAATAGAAATTTCTGAAAAAGAAGGAGGAGATATCGATATAATTGTTGCAGCAGCCATACTGCATGATGTTGCAAATTATAAAGAAACAAAAAACGGGGTAGAGTGCCACGCGATTGAGGGGGCTAAAATGGCTAAAGATATCTTGGGAGAGTTAGATTTTCCAAAGGAAAAAATAGATGCAGTTTGCTATGCCATAAAAGTTCATAGAAAGAGTACTCATACTAAACCAGAAACAAAAGAGGCCGCCATAATACAAGATGCAGATAGATTGGATTGCCTTGGTATATCTTTAATTGTGAGGTTTTTACAATCTTCGGGAAAATATGGAACACCTTTATATGATTCAGAAAGTAAAAATACAGAAGAACACTGGTCAAAAAAACCAGCAATAAATCATATTATTGAAAAGTTAGAAAAAAATAAACCCGAAAAATTTAATACTGAATATGCAAGACATGTTGCAAGGGAAAAATATGACTATGCATTAGATTTCGTAAATAAATTTATTAAAGAGCGGGGGGATATATGAAAGTCAACTACCAACAAGCTCGTGAATTTTTAGAAAGAATAAATAATAAAGATAATGTCGCCATAATTACCCATAATGATATGGACGGACTTTGCTCTGGAATGCTATTTAGAAACTTTTGCATTCAGAAGGGTTGTAAATTTTCCGTTTTTTTCTTAAATTATGGTGTTAATAAGATATCTGACTTTGATTTGGGTAAATTTAATAAAATATTAGTTTCGGATCTTTCTCCTGGTTTAATTTCCGGAGAGTTGGATTCTATGAGCGATAAAAAGATATTATATGTAGATCATCATCAGGAGGATACAAATTTCCCAATAAGTGAAGATATATTGGAGTTAAGGACCACGAGTGAAGGATATATACCCTCTAGTAGAACGTGTTTTGAGTTAACAGGTAAAGAAAATAAAGATATACAATGGATTTCGGTTGTTGGTGTTTTGGGAGATATGGGGCATTTATATGAAATCAATAAAGAATTTTTAGAAAAGTTTTACAAGGATTCTGGGAAGAGTTTCGAGATTTGTTTAGATGCAACAAAAAAGTTAAATTCTGTAATAATTTACTTTTCTCCAAAGACAGAAGAAGCTTTTGAAAAGTTTATTGAATTAAAAAGTATAGAAGATGTGAGCCAGTTGAGTGAATATAGTAAAGAAGTAGCTGAAGAATTTATGAGATTGGGTAGTGATTTTGCTAGAAATCATAGGGTATTTGGGAAAATTATTTATTTTGAAATCGAGAGTAAATTCACGGGAATTAAATCCGCATTGGTAACCTCCTTGTGTTCTGAAAGATCGGAGAACGTATTTGTTTTTGTCTCTTCAAAAGATAATGGTAATGGGATTTCTGCTAGAAATGCATCTAAAAAATATGATGTATCTAGAATATTGAAAAAGTGTGCTGAGGGATTAAAAAATTCTAGTGCGGGTGGGCATAAATCTGCGGCTGGAGCCTTTATAATGAAGGAAGATCTAGATAAATTTAAAGAGAATTTAGCAAAAATTAAATTAGAGGAATATAAAATAAAATGAAAAAGTCAGAACACGCACGGGTGCCAGTCCTTCGAGCTAGAAAAAAAGAAGTTGATGAGTCTATAAGAGTAGATAAGAAAAAAGTTAAAGTTAATATAGAAAGAAAAAATTTAGTTGGGGAAATTGGGGAAATCTTATCTCCATGTATAAAATGTGGAATGTGCAAGAGTTTGTGCCCGGTTTTTAAAGTTCTAAAGAGAGAGGAAGTTTCTCCAAGGGGTCATTCTATTATGCTGAATGAGGAGATATTAAATGAGTTAGTTTTCAAGTGTACATTTTGTAAAGCTTGCGAAGAAAAGTGTCCTCTTAATTTGAAAATATGCGATGCTATGAAAAAAGCGAGAGAGGTCCTGGTTGGTGATGGGGCGGGTATTAAATCAAATGAAAAAATGGTAGAGAGCATAAGAAAAACGGGAAGTCCTTTCTCGGATACCGGAAAAGCTAATTCTGATAAATTATACTGTTGTTGATAATAAAGAAAGTACGTTCTGAAATTCACGTAATAGGTTATACGCCCCAACCGGGTAGAGGGCCATCTTGGCACTTTCGTGGGAGTCCGTTATGTAAGTAATGTCCGCTTTAGTTTAGTTATCATCAATTTGTCGTTGCTGTTAGGATTTATAAACGTTGTCGGTCCACTAGATGGTGACAGAAAGTTAAGATTTAGAAATTATGCTCTGCGAGAGATTTATGTTTCCTAAACTTTCTTCCCCTAATCCAAAATAAAAAAATTGCACCCAGAGAAAACCACTGGAAAAATTCCAAACCTAAGAAAACAGAAGGTTCAGCTCTAATGAAACTAACAAGGAATCTCCAAACAAAATAGATTATTATAAACTGATTAAACAACTGGCCAGGCTTAAGCTTCTTATCTTTCAACTTCCATTTGGAGTAGAAGAACACGCCAAGCATAAACAAAAATTCATATAACTGTGTAGGATGTCTCAAAATGCCGTCACCAAAATCAACCCCCCAGGGCAAACTTGTTGGATCACCCAAACAACATCCTGCCAGGAAACAGCCAATTCTTCCAATAGCCACACCAAGCGCAATAGCCGGAACAAATAAATTTCCTCTTCTTCCTCGTATGTTCAATTTCTTTTTAACTAATAAAACTCCTAGAAACCCACCGATCAAACCGCCAAGAATAGATCTACCCGAAAGCAGAATAGTCAAATCAGGAAAACTAGCAACAATCTGATTCCAATAATAAACAACGGTCAGGAGTTTCGCACCGATAGCACCACCAATCAACGCAGCAATAATAATGTAAAAACTATTCTCATTCGCAACCTTTTGTTTTCTTGCTTCAAGCCAATAAACTAAACTACCAAAGGCAATCGCCAACAGCATGAAAAAAGAATAGGAAGATACAGAAACATTTCCAACCTTAAATAAAACAGGTAAAATTCCCCAGTCAGAGTTAGGAACAGTGTGAAAGTCGAACATCTTATTTCTCTTGCATTTTTTTCATTTTTCTAGAAAAAGCACAGCAAGTTCCGTTTGACATACAAACATAAACCTTAGAAGCTGGGCAGAAACCGAAAGCAGAAATTGTTTTCATTATTGCGAAGAAAGCAACGAAGCCCCAACCAATAGTTTGATTTCCGAAATATAGGAATAACAAACAAATTCCAGCAAGAACAGTTCCAAGAGAATGTGCAAATCTCATTGCCTTAACATTTAATAGTTCATCATTCGAATTAAAGAAAACACCTAGGGTGTATCTCCAAATTAGGATCATCGGTGCGTATCTAACTGTGAAAATCGCAGAAAGCAGAAGAATTACAAAACTCAACAGAACTAAATCTTTACTTCTAAAAATAAGTGCAGCCCAAACTAAAAGCATCACCCCTATTCGGCAGAACAAAAATTCCGCGCTCTTGACTTTTGTTATTTGTTGTTTCATTTTCTAGTGTTATCTTATTTTAAACTTAGGAACAAACATTCCTACTCCTTTCTGATAAGCTTTATAGTTTTTAAACTGTTCAGATAATAATTTTTCTTCCTGTTTTGCCCGGTAATACATCATTGGAACAAAAACCAATGTATTCAGGAAAAAAGCCGCAACATTGAAATAAATAATGGAACAAGCATAAAAAATCCAAATCAGTGAAGCATAAAGGGGATGGCGAACCATTGAATAAACTCCTTCTGTTTTCAAAGTATGATTCTTATAAATTTTTATCTGGTTTGCCCAGTTTTTCCCTAGCGTAATTCTTCCGGCAACATTAAACCATGTTCCAAGAACAATCACAAACCAGCAAAGATAAATCTCAAATATTGCCAAGGAGTTTATAGGAAAACTAAAAGTTCCAACTTTAAATCGAATCACAAAATAAAATAAAAAGAAAAAAACAAACATACTTCCAGTTTCAACCCAACTCTTTTTTTCTTTCTTCGCTTTCCTTCCAGAATGATTCTCAATAAAGTCAATTAAAACAGCAAGGACAATAACTACAAAAGCTATGCTTGTTATGATAGAGTTGACTAAAGGGATGTTTAGGCTCATTTTATTTTCTGGCTATTCTTTTTGATATTGCAATAACTGCCCAAAGTGCTAGAGCTATGCCTATTAAGATAGCAAAAAACATAATCACATCTCCACCACTATTAGCACTTGAATTAAAAGCAAGTAATCCAATAGGAAAACAAGCCCCAACAAAAACCAATGGACCTACAATGAAAATTGTTAATAGAATTAAAATAACCTTCTTTGTTTCCATAAAATAATTAACACTAAACCCTTTATATATATTACTAAATCGCCTTTCTGTAAAACATATTATAAGAAGAAAAAGGAATTCTCTTGAAATCTGGCGTGATAAAATGAACACATTCTTTTTTCATTGATGCCATGTCAAAATTATATTTATCTATGAATGATACTACGCTTATTTTAAAGGAATGCTCATCCCACCAATCCATTTTTTCGTCTGTAGACATCTTTCTATAATTGGAAGGAATTAATTTTTCAAAACTAGAAAAAAACTTAGCAAAGCAGTTGCAACAACCAATTAAGTTTGATTTGTCTTCTAATATTTTGTCTGCATCAAATGCAAAAGTATTATCAATTAATGGAAGATAAGACCTGACATCTATTTTTCTTGTTAGAGGAAAGAATCCGTCTTTATCTTTGTAAAAATAGCTAACAGCAACTCTGTGTGTATTACAAGGAAGGGGAACAATATCTGTCTTTTTTACTGTGCCTTTTGTTTGCTCTTCTAGTCTTTCTATTATTCCAGAAAGAGTAGTTCTATTTTTAGTCTTCGCATTTCTTGTTCTGCCAAAAAAGGCAACTGGTTGAAAATTGACTCCTCTTATTCCTCGCGTGTTCATACCAAATTCAAATATTTTCCCAATCTCATCATCATTTACTCCCGCTTCTATGGTTGAGACAAGCATAATTGGAATTTTATACTTTCTTAGATTTTCAATTGTTTTCATTTTTTCAGGAAACCAATTTTTTCCTCTAAGGGTTTTGTAAGTAGATTCCTTAAAACCGTCAAATTGCAAATAGATTTCAAATCTTCCCCTAAATTTGCTTAATTCTTTTACGAAATTTTCATCTTTTGCTATTCTTAAACCATTTGTGTTTAACATAACGTATTTAAAATTTTTCTTCTTTGAAAGTTCTATAATTTTTAGAATATCTGGGTGAGTTGTTGGTTCTCCTCCACTAATTTGTAAAATTTCTGCTTTATTGTCTTCCCTATCCTGAAAAAAATCCATCATTTTTTCGATTTTTTCTAAAGAAAGATAGTTTCCTTTTCCACTGCTTGCATAACAGGTTGGACAGCACATGTCACATTGATCCGTTACATCAATAATGGCGTTACAAGAATGTTGTTCATGTTGTGGGCATAATCCACAATCAAATGGGCAACCAAGTTTTTGTTTTGTGTCAGGATTTATTTTATTCCCTGGTTTTTCATATTCCTTTTTTCTTCGATGATATTCTGCATCCTCTTCCAAAATCTCAACTTGTTCTCCATGCTTCTTACAATCCTTAAGAAGATAGATAGAATTCTCTTTTTGAATTATTTTTCCCTCAACCTTTTCTCCACAAATATTGCATAGGCAAATTGTCGACTCTAAAAACAAATAATCTCTTTCCATCAACTGGCAGAGTCTAAATGATTTAAAAAGTTATAGATTAAGCGTAGTTTCGCGACAGGGCTGTGTCCGATGGTATCATTCTCTTACACTTGTAAAAAAAGTCGAAAACAGCGTCGGTAAAATTTATCACGCCCCCACCGCCGTGACAGCACATGTGACCATTTTGATGGGCAAATTAATCAAAAGGCGAACAATTATAAACTAACGTTTACTCGGGGGAAAATATGAAATCTAAAATATTAACTCCTATAGAGAAAACGGCTAACCCTAATGAAAGAATATATTTTGAAAAGGATCTAAAAATAGTAGAGTCTTTCGATAATGAAGATCTAAATATACTTGAAAAAGTAAAAAATAAACAGTTTGAACCTAGAGAGATATTAGAAATAAAGCTAAAATCCGAGGAGGCAGCCGAACAATCAGAAATTAAAGAATTAATTTCTTATCCCATGATTAAAAAGAATCTTTCGTTTAATTTGCCGCACCAACAAGAAGGCGCTCTAAAAATTCTTAGGGATTTAGATGGTAGGGCTTTGTTGGCAGACGAAGTAGGACTCGGTAAAACAATTACTGCCGGAATGGTTTTGAAAGAGTGTATAGTTAGGGGACTTGTGAGAAAGGCTTTAATTTTAACTCCTCCTTCGTTAGTTAATCAGTGGAAAGAGGAATTATCTACCAAGTTTAATTTAGATTTTAAAGAAATAAACACGGAAGGTGATTGGGAAAGTGCGGGACTTGTGATTGCTTCTATAGATAGAGTTAAGAATTTTAATACGCAGACTAACGAGTTTAAACATGACAAAGCTCATCAAATCTATTGGGATATTATTGTAATTGATGAAGCACATAAGCTGAAAGATAAGAATACATTTAGGTGGAAGTTTGTTGATAAACTCCAGAAGAAAAGGCTTTTACTTTTGACGGCAACCCCATTTCAGAATAATTTAACTGAGTTATATAATCTTTTATCTCTTTTAAGAAGGGGGCATTTGGGTACTATTAGCGAATTTCGTTCTAATTTTCTGGTTGATGGGAATGAAAGACAGCCGCTTAATCCCAGGGAACTTAAAAGAAAATTGTCTGAGGTTATGATTAGAAGAAGGCGTGATGAGGCTAAGGGTGTTAAATATATGAAGAGAATTCCTAGAATTCAATCTGTGGAGTTATCTTTTGAAGAAAAAAGAGCGTATGAACAGGTTGTTGATTTATTATTTTTACATTATTTAGACTTTAATGGAATTCCAATAAATACGGTTTTGGCAATGCACTCTATACTCCCAAAGGTAACTAGTTCTTCTAGATCTTCTATTGAATTTCTAGAAAGTTTAATAGCAAATCCAAAATATCATACTAGTACAATTGAAACTGCGCAGGATATTCTTCATGATTTTAGGTTGTTAACTCAGGATAGTAAGTTGCAAAAGTTAATAGAGTTGATAAATGAGATAAGCAAAAGAGACAGGGGTACTAAAATTCTTATTTATACTAAACATCCGGCAACGTTAAGATATATTGCGGAGATACTTCGAAAACAGAACTTTAAACTAACCGAATTTATGGGCGGATTGACTGCGGATGAAAAATCTAAGAGAATTAATAATTTTAAAAATGAAACACAGATTATGATAAGTACTGAAACTGGCTCTGAGGGGTTAAATTTGCAGTTTTGTTCAAATATAATTAACTATGATTTGCCTTGGAATCCGATGGCGGTAGAGCAAAGAATTGGGCGTTTAGATAGAATTGGGCAGAAGAAAGATATATTCGTTTACAACCTAGCTACCAAAGGAACAATGGAAGAACATGTTGTTGACTTAATTATCAATAAAATGTGCTGTATAGGCCTAATTATGGGCGAATTACCTATTATATTGTTTAATATGGGACTCGATTCTAGTGGAAATACGGGTTCTAGCAAATTTGAGGAAAAACTTATGCATGCTTTCTTGGATTCTAAAAACAATTTAAGTAGATTTGCTACTGAAATAGATAAGGTGGGAATGGAGATAAGTGGTGGGATCAAAGAGTATGAACAAACTAAAAAATATACATCGGAGTTGTTGGATAAATGAAAAAAAATATGTCAAAAGAATTTTTAATGGATTTTTTTAAAGATTCAAAGATAGAAGATAAGAATGGAGTGCTAACTATAAGCGAAGTTTCTTCTGATTTTGAAAAATTTGTAGGAAAACCTTCCCCGTATAAGTTTGTTTTTGATGTAGAAACCCATAGTAGGGTTCAAGACTCTGAATTGATAATGCAGGGGAGCTATTTTTTGTTAGCTGTAAGAGATTATCTTATAGACAAAGGACAGACGAGTTTATTAAAATCCGGGGCTGGACTTATGTACGAGTTTTCTTTTATATCTACATATCAATATCTAAACGACAAAAAACAAGCTATAAATAAAATATTGATTAAAAATGGGAAGGTTATGGATAATTTATCCAAAGTTATAGCGTCTAAAGGAGACAGCTCAGAGATTTCTAATTTAGATGCTAGCGGACAATACAATATTGCCAAAAAGAAATTGGGGGAATGTACAAAGAAAGATATTAAATCTATAAAAGTTATTTTGAAGAAAAAACTAGAGAAAGAACTTATGAGGGTTAGGGGCCATTATTCAAAACAAATTAAAGAAAAGGACGAAGAGGTTGAGACTTGCGAAAATAAGATTAAAATGTTGCAGAGTAAGTTAAGGCATACTTCCTACGAAAGAGATAGAAACATTATTACTAGAATGATTAGAGAATCTACGGAAAGATTGGAAATGCTTAAGAAAAGAAGTTATAAGGAAAGACTCAAGGAAGAAGAGATTTTCCATGTTAAAGATGAGATTGAGAAACACGCCTTAACAATTAAGAATAGTTTGATAAATTTGACAGTTTATTATTAGAATCTAATTTTAGAATCTTGAAAATTTAAAACTTCTTCTCTTTTTTCTATTCCTTGTTTTTTCATTAGGTCTAGGAGCTCGTTGAAAATTTGATGAGTGGCTTTCGCATCACCCATGGCCCTATGGGCCGTATTGTTTCTTACGCTAAAATGTTCGCAAAGACAGGAAAGCTTGTAGCTTCTTAGTTGTGGTATTAGGCGACGTGAAAGTTTTCTGGTGCAGATTTTTGGGTTTTTTAGTTCTTGAGATAAGTGTATTTCTGCGTTGTATTTTAAGAAACCATAATCAAATGTGGCACAGTGAGCTACGAAGGGTGAATCTTTGACGAAACTAATGAATTTTGGCATGACGTCTTCTATTACAGGTGAATCTTTGACCATTGAATCTGAAATTCCCGTGAGAGAAGTGATGAAAGAGGGAATGTGTGTTTCTGGGTTTACTAACGTTTCAAATTTATTTACTACCTGAAAATTTTCTATTTTTAGTGCGGCGATTTCGGTTATTCTATGTGTGTGTTTAGATAATCCTGTTGTTTCAATATCTAGAACTACGTATGCCTCTTTCATGGGAATGTAAATAAACTAGGGGTTAAAAAGATTGTGTGTGGAACCGTAATAATACTCTAAACATCTTCACCCTATAATAGTCCTATATCTTTTTATATAAGCAGGAGTTTAGAGAAATATGGAAGACGAGATAAAAAGAGGTACGAGGGTAGAGATTTTAACTAGGGACAAAAAAGAGGTTACGGGATTAGTAGAAGAAGTAGGAATACGGAGAAATAAGTCCAAGGGACTGATGGTTGTTCTAAAAACGGGAGAAATTGGGAGAGTCGTGAAAATAATAGGCGGGAAGGTAAAAACAGAAGTTGAAGTACTGGTAAAAAAAGGGGAAAGCTACAGAATAGAATTTAAATCCGAAGCACTTTGGAGTGCAACATATAAGAGTCAAGAAATTAATGAAAGCAAATCTTATGATTTACATACGTACAAACAAAAAGCATCTAAAGTTATTATCGCAAAATCTATTGCAGCTTTAATGAATTCGGATGGTGGGACTCTGGCTATAGGAGTTAAGGAAAATAAATCAGAGTCTGGTTATGAGATAGTCGGAATAGAAAAAGATTTAGAAAAATTAAAAACTATGGACAAAGATTATTCTCTTGACGGATATAAAAGGATGATTATTGATGACATTATACGTGGATATTTTCCTCCGAAAATTTATAATTCATTAAATAAATATTTATCTATTATTTTTGAAGATTTTAACGGAAAATATGTTTGTCTTATAAGAATAAATCCAGCAGTTAGTAAGATTTTTCTTAACTTAGAGGGTAGAAAGATTTTCATGATACGAACAGAGACGGAAACCAGACAAATAGTTGACGAAGAACTTGTTGATTATTGTATGGCTAGATTTAGGTGATGGTTTTAGTAATAGATTATCACCATAAAAATCTTTAAATATAGAGGAATTCTAATATAACTATGATAAAAAGAAGTGAGGGGTTGATTTTATTTGCTTTGGTGGCATTTTTTAGTTTAGCTCTTGTTTCGGCTAGTATAGAAATTACTCAACCATTTGAGGCATATAATTTTGGGGATGAAATTTATACAACTGTTACCATAAACCCATTAAGCGTTTCTGGGAATTTTGAGATAAATGTAGTTTGCTCTAACACATCCGCAAATGTTTACAAAATAGCTCCTGCCTATAGTGCATTTTCTACTGGGCAAATACAAAGAATAAATCATAAAGTAGTTTTAAAGAAAGAATTTATTGGAAATTTGAGTGGGGATTGTTATATAGAGGCTTTGCTTGGTAAGGAAGTTGTGAATTCTAATCCTTTTTTATTAACTGGAGATATGAGCTTAACGGTAAATACGGATAAATATTCCTATAATCCTGGGGAAAGTGTTATTTGGAATCTTGAAGCTATAAAGGTTAATACTAGAAACTTAAATGGTGCGCTTGAGGTTTCTGGAAATCAAAGTTTTAATGAGGCTATAGTTAATGGAAAGGCAAGCGGTTCTTTCGTTTTAGATAGTAATGCGATGGCTGGTAAATATCAATTAGACTTTTTCGCTTATGATAGTGATTCTAGTGGTATTTTAAATCAAAAAACAGTATCTGTTTATTATGAAGTTAACAGGGTTCCTACCAGTTTGAATATAGCACTTGTTAGCTTTGAGGCAACTCCGGGTGAAGATTTTTCATTTTCTGCTGATTTGTTAGACCAGTCTGGAGAGAGAATAGAGTCGGCCTTGAATGTTGTTTATATATCGCCAAAGGGAGAAAAAAAGTCTTTAAATATTAATTCTGGGTCTATGATTAGTATAAATTTTGCTAAAAATGATATGCCTGGTGAATATAGACTAATTGTTTCATCTGGAGATATTAAAGATGAAGAGAGTTTTTCTGTTAAAGAAGTTCAAGATGTGAGTATTGAATTCTTAGAAGGAGCACCGGTTGTAATTGTTAAAAATACGGGGAATTCATATTACTCTAATAGTTTAAGTTTGACTATCGGCGATGAAGTTAAGAGTGTTTTAGTTGAGCTTGATGTTGGACAGGAAAAAAGATATAATCTTGGCGCTCCTAACGGATTATATGATGTTATTGTGAGTATGGGTGGATTAGATATACAAAAACAACTTAGCTTAACTGGTAGGGCTGTATCCGTAAATGATTCTAACGGATTTGGGCTTTGGGAAAATCAATTATTTGTTTGGACATTTATCGCTATTATATTGATTTTGGCTGGATTGGTATTATTCTTTAAGTTTAGAAAAAGAGTAACTTATAATGCGGTGGAGAGATCTGAAAAAAGAAATGTTGTGAAAGAAAGGCATGAACCTCTTGAGGAAGTTAGCAAGAGAGTCTATGAAAAGAAACAGTTTATAGATTTGGCTAAACCATTGGTTGATGAAGCCCAGTCTAGCCCTACAGCGAGGGGAAGTAAGAGTTATGTTTCTGTAATTTCTTTGAATGTAAAAAATTATTCAGCATTGGGTCTTGAGGCTAGAAATTTATTAAATGAAACAATTATTGATGCTAAATCTAAATCCGGTGTAGTAGAAAGTAAGGGTAATCATATTTTACTTATATTCTCTCCATTAATTACAAAAACAATGGCAAATGAGTTAATAGCTGTTAAATGTGCTATGAAGATAAAGGAAAGAATTGATGTTTATAATAAAAGATTTAAGGATAAGATAGAATACAACATGGGAGTAAATGCCGGAGAAATGGTTTCTGCTTTAGTTGGTGGTAAATTACAATATGCAAGTCTTGGCAATGGAATTTTGCTTGCTAAAAGGATATCCGACATAGATAGTGGAAAAGTTCTGGTAGCATCAAGTGTTAGGTCTAAGTTGATGAGAGCATTAAAGGTCAATAAAATTTCTCATTCGCTTGGAAATGTAGATATATTTGATGTTTTTGGAATCGCTAATGTTGATTCAAATCAGGATAAATTGAGAGAGTTGTTGAAAAGACAAAGTTTTAGTTAAGAATATTATTTCCAATTATCTCTAATTGAAAGATTTATTAACCAAATTACTATTTACCTTTATGGATAAAGAAAAGACATGTGGGATATTAAAAATTATTTGTAAAGCAATAGAAAAGGAAAGTTTTGCATGGAGGCTTGATGGAAGCACTAACCTTCTCGTTTTGGGAATTAGTGTTGAGCCCAAGGATATAGACATAAGAACATGGAAAGAAGGAATAGAAGTTTTTAGAAAATGTTTGGAGAAGTATATTCTCCAGGATTTTTATAATGAAAAGAAAAAAGCGCAATCTTTGATTTTGGAAATTCTCGAAGAGGAAGTTGAGATAAATTATTATCTTGATTGGAATGCGGACCGAGATTTTAAGTTGGAAAATATAAATTGGAATGGCTTAAAATTAAAAGGAGCTTCTTTAATAGATTTGGAAAAAATGTACAGAAGTATAGGCAGGGTAGAATCGGCTGATAAATTAAAAAATATTTTATCTAGTAATCAATAACTTATCCATTTCTTCTTTAAGTTTTTTGATTTTTGGTTGAACAAAATGTTCCCTTGCTGGTGCTAGAATATCATTTATTTTTATTGACATCGCTGTTTTTAGGTCCATTGGGTGTAGTTTTTTCTCTTTAAAGTCAGATTCTAACTCTGAATATAAACTATATGTTTTATCTCCACCGAATTTTTCTGGTCTTTTAATTTCTAATTTTGATTCATCATTAATAAATACTATATATTTTGCCCAGTCTAATAATGGATTAAATTCCGTTTCTCCTTCTGGGCAGAAAGCTCCGGAAATTTTCTTTTTGACTTCTTCTTCATTGTCTACCATATAAATCGCAGAGCTTGGGATTGATTTGGACATTTTCATTTGGCTCCACAATTCTTGCATATTTTCCTTTGGAACCGGCCAGACGCTTGGTTTTTGCAGCCCAAGTATAAGATGCCCGTGAATTGCAACTGGTTTTATAACTTCACCCTTTGCATTTTTTAGAGCATTGATTTTCATCTGTGGTGCGACTTCTCTAGCTATAACTTGTGCTTTTCTTTGATCGTTTCCAGCGTGAGCCACCTTGATTTCTTGTGCGAAGATATCTGCAACTTGCATTGCTGGGTAAATCATAATAGCAAAGTTAACGCCTTCACCTTCTTTTCTTCCTGCGATTGTAATACTTCTTTGCATCCTCGCAAGGGTTGTATTTCTTGAAACTTCTATCATCGTTTGCCAATAGGCATCATTGTTATGATACAATTCAGAACCTAAAACAAATTTTAGATCTTTAGGATTTCCTCCAACGCATTTATACGCTGCGATTAAAGCTTCTTTAAAAAATGGAACACCAACTTCTTGAATAACTTTCATGTCTCCACCTAGTTTATTATTGATCCATGAATGCCAATCTGCTAAAAAAATAGAAACATCTATTCCTGCATCGTGAAAATCTTTTACTTTAGACATACAAACTAAACCGTGGCCCAAATGTGGTTTACCCGAGATTTCAAATCCTATATAGTGTTTGATTTTTTCTCCGGATTCTAGAAGTTTCTTTAAGTCTTCTTCGACCATTATTTCTTCTGTATTTCTCTTTATTAAATTAAATCTTTCATCGACCGTTAATTCTTTTGCTTTTGGCATAGCTAGATTAAAACTATTTGGTTTATAAATTTACTTAATAGTGCGAGTTATACTCTTTCATTACTGAGTTGTTTTCATGGTTTTTTGATGTTTGTCGTCGTGTTTGTTGTTCCTATAAAAAAATAAATCTTTGCATAACTATTTAAATAAAAAGGGTTATATTTATTGATGAAGGGGTTCATAAAAAAGAAGGTCTATATAAAAAAGATAGGCGATTTTGAGGGTTATTCTGCTTGGTATGTTAACGGTTATTGGATAAGAAATAATTTAGACCCAGAATTTGGTAATTTTGGATATTCTTGGTATATGCATTTTATTCCTAAAAACGAGTTTTGGATAGATTATGAAAATGGCGGGGAAGGCGAGGCGCAATATTATATAGACAATTTCTTAACGATCCAAAGAGAGCAGAAACGTGGTAAAAACTATAAGGAAGCGGTTAAGATAGCAAACAGACTTGAAAAAATGGAGAGGGGAAAGTCTGGGTTTCTTAAAAAAATAAAAAAGATGAAGATTAAAAGCAATATTTTAAAAAAAATATATAATAAACAGCTATTTACAAAATATACTAAAAAATTGAAGATATGGTTAGTCCATGGGGATTTGGTTAGAAGTTTATTTTTTATAGATTATGCCCAGGGCGGACATGAATATGTATATAATTTTATTCCAAAGAATGAAGTTTGGATAGATGATGACGTCTACTATAAAGAAATTCCTTATGTTTTAATACATGAATTACACGAAAGAGCTTTAATGGCGAAAGGTTGGCCTTACGATCCGGGTGGAGTAGGGGTTTTTACAAGAAGCGGGGAATTTAAGGGTAGATCTGCACATTTTAATGCGGAATCTGTTGAAAATAAGTGTAGAAAAAATAGGAAACTGATTAAAAAAATTCTTTTGAAAGAAATTGAAAGTAATGAGAAATTGGTGAAAAAATAAAAATTAGTCTCTTCTGAAATCTAAGAACCCATCGTTAGGGTTTTTGTAGACCACAGCCGCAGTATATGGTTTATCTGAATCGCATCTTCCATGGACTTCTCTCATAACGTTATCTAAATAGTCTGCCATTTCTTTGTTTGTTTTTCCATATCTTGCTACCTGAAGGGCATATTGTAATTTTCTCATTGGTATTTTTTGCCCCGACTCACTAGGGGTAGAATGGATATCATTGTTATCTAAAAAGTAATTTAATGCCGGATTGTCTGAATGCTTTATGTCTGCTACACTAGCTAGGGCGATCTCTAGTTTACTACAATCTCTTATACCGCTTTTTTCCTTTTCCACCCTTGCTCTATCTTCTGCTACTTCTAACGCTATATCTCCAATATCTTCAACAGAAGCGCCAGAATTGAACACAGCATAGCTAACACCTACCTTTCTATTGGTATTAGTCCATACCCCTTCTCTTCTTTTAAAATCCACCTCATAATTTACCATATTTATTATAAGCATAACTAGTATATAAACCTTTCTTTTTGTAACTACTGTACAGGTACAACATGATATGTAAGATCATCTTGTTATTTAGCTATTCTCTTCTGTGAAAAAAGCTTAAATAGTCCTGATTTCTAGTAGTGTCATGGAAGGCAGAATTGATGATTTTGACAAGTTTTTGAGGCAGGTTAGAAAAGCCAGGCAAGAAATTAAGTCTGATAGACCGGATTTTTGGAAGAAAAATAGGATAAATTTCAAGAATAACATTAAAACCTTGATTGGATTCTATAAGTTTCCGGAGGGCTGGGTTGTAAATACCATAGCTTCTAATTTTTTGATGGATAAAGAGTCTATGCCGTATGATATAGATGTTTGGAGTTTCTCAGATGTGGTGTCTGCGACAGAAGGACAGGGGTTTAATATAGTTATTTTCTTTAATAAAGCAGATTTGGAATATTTGAGCCTACCCGCATTATTACCAATTGTTGCTCATGAAGCAGAACATGTATTCCAGGCACCAAAAGATACGAAAAGATATGTTTTACAAACAATAGATGACAATATTAGTAAGGAGTTTGAAAAAGGAGCGGATGAAGAGGCTAGAAAATATTCTGATGAATATAGAAGAGAGAATTTGCTTGAAAAAATAGTATATTGCTTTGATAAGGCTAGTTGGGCTGGGGCTAAGAAGATGGCAGATTATTTATATAAGGAAGCTAAGGATGCGTTTGGCGGTGGTTATGATCAGGAAATGAAGAAAGAAGAGTATTTGGAATTTATGAAAGCCCATGAAGAGAAGGATATTAATGTTTTTATTGATTATTTTATAGAAAGTATAACGAAAGAGTTAGAAGAGAAAAAATAAGTTTGGATTCTGAGAGTTTAGAGGACGAAAAAATTTAGAGTTTTGGAGAGTTAAAGTGTGTGCGGGTAGTTTTAGAAATAAAGTGAGGGTTTCCCGTTCTACAATTTGTTTTTTATACATGCAAAATGCCAATAAGAATTAATAATGTTAAAAATTACCTTGGTAAAGATCTTGAAGCTCCAACAATTTCTGTAACCACTTTAGCAACACCCTCTCCAGCAATCTGCTCCAATACTTCTGCAGGATTTCCTATATCCATTCTTCTAATTTCATTGACTAATTCTATTCCAGTAGTTTCAGCTTCTTGTTTACTTCCATATGGAAAGCCATTAGCACTAACTGAAATTCTATCTGTTTCTCCATTTTTCATCAAATAGATAGCCATTCCATATTTTTCTTTACCTCTTTGTTTAAATGTTTCAACATGAACATCATTACTTTGAATAGCCCACGCATCTAATCTTGAAATTCCCATGATAAAATTTACAGAGGATATTATTTAAAGATTTGTATACTGAACTTGCTTTTTATTAGATAAATAAAAGATTGTTGCAACTTTGGTTAACATCCTTTCCGTTGTTTTAAAAACAAATATTTATAAACTATTAAGTAGTTACATTTTTATATGGAAACACAAAATTTAGTTCAGTATGTTCTTGCAGATGGTTCAGAAACCATAACTACCCGAAGAGGAAGAGTTATAGCAGTTAGAAACCCAAATTCAGAATATCTTTATTTACAAATGCGAATTATGCCCTCTATTCAGGGATCTGTACCAGAACCATATTCTGGCAAAATTTCAAGAACTCCTAAGGAGGGAGAGTATTTGTTAACTGCGAGATTAGCGGGTTTCGGGCAAAGGGTTTCTAATGCTCGGATTATGCAGGTAAATCCGGATTTCAATCTAAAATGAATAGACAAACTGCGGATAAGTTATTAGAAAAATTGGGAGTAGCCGTGCAATTCAAGCCCCTTTTGGATTCTGGAGAAGCCGGCTATGATGGCGTAAGCAGATTCGAGATGGCGGTGGCTTGTACTCTTAGAAAATATGAAAATTATACAGGTAGGGGAATTGGTGTGAATGTTCCACCTACCAGAAGAAGTAAGCGGTGGGGCGGAGATTCTAATTTTAGAAGTGTACAAAGTTTACCATTGGCTGTTTCGCAATTTAAAAGAGTATATGGAATTGAGAATCCAATCCAATCTCCAACAGATATCGCAAACATGGACTATGGGGTAGCTACTCTTACTTTTACCAAAATAAAAGAAATAGAAGCTCGATGGGGAAGAGACTATGCAGAATTAGAGATACTTAATACAAGTTTACCTGAAGAAGAACTAAATAGACTTAAAATGATGTATAGTGCGGATCATATTAATTCAAAGGTTTTGCAATCTCCTGAAGCAAGGGTAGTTATAGATTCCTATGGGAAACAACCAACAGTAAGGCAGGGCTTCCCTAGAGATAGAACTGGTTTTGTAAAGGCAAATGTTCGTTATATTGAGGCGCTTTTGGCTACTCGTATGAATGAGCTTTTGAGTCGGGCTCTATAATTGTTAACACTCTTTCCGTTGTTTTAAAAACAAATATTTATAAGTGATTTCTACTGGAGACTAGTATGGCAAAAGAAGAGTATGATGTAATGATTCTTGGAGGAGGAATTGCTGGTATGACTGCTGCGATTTATGGAGTTAGATATAATTTGAAAACAGTAGTTATTGGACAATCTTTCGGTGGCACTGGAAACTTAGCGGGGCATATAGAAAATTGGCCTGGGTTTATTGGTTCTGGTGCGGAGTTGATGACGAAAGTATATGAACAAGCAAAAGATGTAGGCGTTGAATTTATCCAAGGAGAAATTAGCGAGGTTAGTAAGAAGGGCAAAGATTTTTCTGTAAAAATTAATGATAAGGAAATTAAATCAAAAACTGTTATTATTGCATTGGGGATGCAACATAGAAAGCTTGGCGTTAAGGGAGAAAAGGAGTTACTCGGAAGAGGAGTTAGTTATTGCGCAACTTGTGATGGAATGTTTTTCAAAAATAAAACCGTAATGGTCATCGGTGGCTCGGATTCGGCTGCAAAGGCGGCGTTGTTTTTATCTGAGATTGCCAAAAAGGTTTATGTATCTTATAGGAGATCTGAAATGAGATGTGAACCAATTTCATTGAAAAAAATACACGGTAAGGAAAATATAGAAGTAAACTATTTTACAAATCCGGTAGAAATTCTGGGAGATAAAAAAGTAACTGGAATTATTTTGAGTCAAGAAGAAGGCAATAAGAAGAAAGAGATAAAGGTAGATGTCGACGGGATATTCGTTGAAATTGGGGCAGCACCGGTTATTGAAGTTGTGAATTCGCTAGGTGTTAAGTTAAATGAAAATGGATTTATTGTTATTGATAGAGAGAGTAAAACAAATATAGAGGGAGTTTTCGCTGCTGGAGATGATACGGATTCGAAGTTTAAGCAATTAATAACGGCTGCAGCAGAGGGCGCTTTGGCAGCAAAATCTGCACAAGATTTCTTGAAGTTTGGGAAGTAAATTTAGAAAATTATCTTATTTCTTTGTTGTCGTTTCTATATGTAAAGTACAAGGCATTCTTGCTCTTGAAGAAGCTACTAAAGCTCTTGCAATTGCTTCGTGTTTCTGATTTAAAACTCCTATTATAAATATTGTATCTCCTCTCTTTAAAAGGCATGCTCTACCTATTGATTTTCCGAAGGATAACGCCATACCAGTCTGCATACGGTCAGCTCCAGCCCCTGTAAGCATCTTATTTTCTCTTTGAATATGATGTGGATATGGTCTTACTTCTAAATAGAAGTCTTTACCTACTTTTTCCATTAAGAATCTGTTCAAAAACTGTCTAACTGCTTCTAAAGCATTATCTCTTAATTGAACTCTATGTCTTGTTTTTACTTCTAAAGTTATTTTATATTTTCCAGCTTTGTATCCAGCCAAATCTCCCATTCTCATCTTTGTTAATTTTGTTCCTGGAACCATTCTAATATAGTTTTTCTGCTTAACTTTAGACTTTCTTGTAAATGGGAGTGTATATTTCTTAGAATAACATGTTGCCTTTCTTAGTGCCATTTTATTTTATAGCAACCTCTGTACCAATAGCTTGTCCGGGTAATCCTCTTTCGAAAATTGCTCTAACGATTCCTTTTCCGCCGTGAGCTGCTGCTATTTTTCCTTTAATTTCTAATTTTGCTGGGGATGACCAAACTACTTCTTTTCCCACGAATTCTTTTGCTTTATCTCTGGAATCAGATCCTTCTATTTCTATTAAGAAATGCCTAGGAGTAATAGTTCTCTTTCCACGTCTAAATTGAATAACGATTGCTTTTGCCATGTGTATACCTTGAAAAATTGATTTATAAACCTTTTTGATGATGCAGTATCTCCGAACTGAACAGCAAAATAGGATAGGCTTGCCTATCCTAAAAAC
>CAYOYC010000004.1:0-40901 GCA_964408125.1 Candidatus Woesearchaeota archaeon | reverse complement strand
ATTCACTCCGAGCTAAAGCAGGGAAGTTTTCTTTCAGCGGGCGAGTTCATAAAAACGCTTATAGCAACGCTCCCATCTCTACAAACAATTGGTACCATGTTAACGCAATTGTAGACGGAACCGCAATAAAATTATACATTAATGGAATTCTTCAAAATGATCAGAAAATACTCGAATCCTCCGTTAAAACAGTCGCTTATCCATTTACGGTTGGTGCAAATCCAAATCCAACAGACTATACATCATATTTTAATGGGTTAATTGACAATGTACGTGTCTGGAATAGGTCACTTTCAGACGCTGAGGCTTGGGAAATTTACAGTGGAAGTTTAAATAAAATTAATTCAACCAATTGGCAACTCTATTTAGATCAGGGCATTAACAATATAAATGCCTCCTCCGAAAATTATACTTATTTTACATATGCTTCAAATGTACTCGGGACATCAAACGTTACCGAAACACGAACTGTTCAATTAGATTCTGCCGGATTCAACACTGCCCCCACAATTTTAAGTAATAATATGGAAAAGAACTACAACTGGATATTAGAAAATCAAACAATATCTTTTAACATTACCTCTTGTATTGATTCCGAAAGCGGAGTAACCTATAATTGGACAGTTAATGACATTTTAGGCTCGCAAGAAAATAATTTTACACTTAATGGTTCTGTTTATGGACCCGGAATATATAATGTTACAGGTTATTGTATAGACGACAGGAATGCCACGGATAGCGTTAGTTTTAATCTAGAAATTGTTCATCAAGATGATTTTTTTATGGCTGTTCTTCCTGATACTCAATACTATTCTAGAGACTATCCCTATATCTTCTCCAACCAAACCTCTTGGGTTAAAGATATGCAAGACAATATGAATATTCAATTCTTGGTTCATGAGGGGGATATGGTTCATGTAGCTGCAACAACAGCCCAATGGATTAATGCGAATACAAGCATGAGCATATTGGACGGCTATGTTAATTATGCAGTTACTCCTGGAAACCATGATTATAATAATCTCACCACAAAAGACACAACCAACTACAACAACTATTTCCCAATCGGAAGATACAACACAACTTCTTACTGGGGAGGATCTTATAGCCCTACCTCAAACGTCAATACTTATCAATTATTTGAATTTGCAGGAGAAAAATATTTAATTTTGAATCTTGGATTTTGTCCTAATGATGCGGTTCTTGCTTGGGCAAATACTACTCTTGAAAATTATACTGACAGAAATGCCATTATGATTACACATGGATATATGCAATATAATCTTACAAGACTTCATGATGGAGATGGGGGAGACTGCTCAGATTATGGTATTACAGATGGAAATACGGGAGAAGAGCAGTGGGAAAAATTTGTCAAATGGCACGACAATTTAAAAATCGTTTTAAGTGGACATATCACTTCAATAACAGACGTGTTTGGTTACTTAAATAGCACCAATGTCGGAGGAAAGGAAGTTTTCCAAATGCTAGCCGATTATCAAACTTACAGCTACGGTGGAAGTGGTTATTTAAGACTATTAAGATTTAGCCCATCAGAAGGAAAAGTTTATGTTCAATCCTATTCTCCATGGCTAGACACTATGTGGATAGATGAAGCCAATTATTTTAATTTCAGTTATGAGTTTGTTGAGGAAGACACGTCTTATCCTCAATTTAACAATGTAGTATTCAATATAACTAACAACTCAGAATATAATTCATTAACTTATTTAGCTAATGCAACAATAACGAACACAAACGGAACTTCTGGGCTTGAATTCAATGGTATCAATTATAGTTCAACTAATTTATCATCGGTGTTTAGTTCTGAATTAAGTGAGTTAGCAGCAGGTAGTTATCCGTATTATTGGTGGTCTTATGGCAATGGAACAAATAATAATTTTAACTCAAGCGAAACTAATCAATATATTGTTCTAATTAATTCTAGTTTAGTCTTGGGAATATCAGGGTCAACTCCAATAGCCTATGGAACAACAACGGATGTTGCTGGCAGCAATTGTCCTTCTCAACTAACCTGCTCCCTAGATAAATCTAATGCTGTTTATGGAGCTGGAAATGAAACATTCAACTATTCTACTGCGGGTAACTCAAACTATTCTGCAACATACATTACCAAAGATATAATTATTAATCAAGCAGCTTCCGAAGTTAACTTAACCCTAAATGATTCTGAAGATAATATAACAATAACTCAAGGAAACACTATATTACTAAACGGGACTTTAGTAACAGGAGACTCCTCTGCCACATTAGAACTTTATAACAATGGAACTTTATCTAATTCTAGCAGTTTAGAGGTAAGCAACCTAACAACTTTCAACACGGTTGGATTGTTTAATATAACGGTATATTATATTTCATCTCAAAACTATACTATGTCTAGTGAAACTTATTGGGTTAACGTAACACAAGCTCCCGATACTACCTATCCTCAATTCTCAAACTATTTAGATAATAACGCAACTCTAAATGATTCTGGAACTGGATGGTTTAACGTAACTATTGAAAATACAAACGGAACAGTGTGGTTGAATATTAACAATACAAACTACACCGCAACCAATTTGACATCGAATATTTACAACGTTTCAGTAGACCTTGATTCATCGGGAACATATAATTATACTTGGTACGCCTATGGAAATGGTTCCACAAACTTACTAAATAATTCACAGTTAAGATATTATTTAATTAATGAAACTACTCCAGTAATTACTCCAGAAACCCCCGTAGAAACACCGATCACTTCAAGAGGCGGAGGCGGAAGCTATATTTTAGAGCAAAACACGAAAGAGGGATTAAAAATAAGGACATTATTGTCTTCAAATAGAACAGCAACAACAAAAATAAAACAAGATAAGGGAACTGGAATAAAAGAAATCGAACTAAAATCTAAAAACTGGTTTTCTGGAGAAATATTCGTCGTTGCGTATAACGAAACTCCTGACTTTTGTTCAATAGAGTATAAAGATGATCACAAAGTCTACAAAGTCCTCGACTTTAACACTACCATTAAAGACGAGTCAATAGATTCAGGAAGATTAAAAATAGGAATATCCAAAGAATGGATTTATGACAATAATATTTCTGAAATAAAATTCGTAAAATGTTATCCAGAATATTTCATAGTTACCTCTTCATACGAAAATGAAACCGAAGACGAAGGCATTTATAATATCTATATTAGCGGCTTTTCTGCCTATGCGATCCTTGGAACCATGGAAAGTTCGAAAATAGAAAACATAGAAACGCCCAAAGATAACACCACAGAAAGAATAGATATGGAAAAGATACTTTTAATTTTATGCTCAGTAATTATCCTAATCATTGTATTTATCCTTGTCGTAAAACATAGAATATTACTTAAAGAGAAGATACATAGTAAATTTTTTGACTTTGAATTTAAATTTAGAGTAGGGAAAAAATAAAGCAATCTCTAAATGACTCACCACAGCATCAATTTATATAAAAATTACCGCTCAAAATTCCATTTCAATTCTAAGTTCCATCAGACAGAATACAAACTTACTAATCTGCATAAAGTGTCTTGTTATGCTTCTAGTATCTTTATTATTAGATTCCTTCCAATTAAAGTGCTCATTATAAATCTTAAAATCATCCTCTCCAAAGTCAATTACTCCTTGTTTATCAAATTTGTAGAATAAACGATAATAGCTCTCAAAGTGTTTTTTAACGGTTTCTGCAAACTTCAATGTCTCATCCACTTTTTTATTAGATCTAGCCAAGTGATTCCCAATATACTTGAATTCGTCTCCAAGCAACTCTAAAAGGAATAATGTAGAAAACATTACTGGCTTATTCTTCTGAAAGCTAGAATCTGAAATCTTATTATTAATTCTGCAACAATAATCAATAAACCTATCAACATTTATATCCATGGCATGTAAAGTTTTACATATAGAAATATCCCCAGTTTCATTATTCTTTATTAACTCAATAACTTTATCAAACAACTCTATTAAAAGTAGAAATATTCTTCTTAAGGAATTATCAAACTCCTTCGCGCTCAACTCCCCCATCTCTCTAATAACACAACAATTATCTGAGTTATCAATAACCTCCATGCCAACAAATCTATCTACTAAACCTTGGACCATTTCAATATGTGTTTTCTTAACAGGCTTTTCCCCAAGTCTCTTGTACTCAAACTGACTAGAATAATAATTGTAAACTCCTTCACATTCTCTCTTGTTTGAATCATAAACAAGTTTAATCTCGTCATATCCCTCTCTATATGCTGACTGAAAAAATCTCCACAACATTGGAACACCAAGCCCAGAAATATCTATGGTGGTGGATTTGAATCCATTATGTTGTTTTCCATTAACTATCAAGCTTCCAGCATTTTCGACAACATCTATCTCATCACCGGCACTAAGATTAAGTTTTTTAGTCCACTCACTAGGCAAGGTTAACGTCAGTGTATTGTGCCCCTGCTTAATAATTTTTCTTTTCATAATATTATACACATAACACTATATTTAAAGATTATGCTATATTTTCACTATTGAGTATATTGGATAGTATATTGCATAAGGTCAATCTCTAAATATCGCATTTCTCTAAAAATAACATGGAAACAAAAGACATCACTGCATGCTTTGAAAATACTGAACAAAGAGATTGGATAATTAGAAATTTTGGCCAATTTCTAGGTGTTTCACAAGACGAAGAATTTAGAACAGATGCAACGGCTGTAGCAAGTAGAGCATACTGGACAACACAAGAAGATTGCAATGTATACTTTGAAGAAGATACAATAGGAATTAGCCCTCTTGTAGCAAAATATGGGGATCAGGCAAGAGAGTTTGCAAAACTTCTATGTATACACGCCCCATATCACGGAACACTTTCTTCCGTTCAACGAGCATTGGCAGCTTAAATTTAATATGAGAGAAATATCAAATATCCCCCCAAAAGAAATAACCGCTAAGATTGATAAATATTCTGACGATGTTCAACGATATATTATACCTGTAATTGCCGACCTAACTAAAGACCCTGAAATAGCGAGAGAAAGAGAATCTTTTTTAGAAATAATGATAGTTGCCGCCGAATGCGCTTTTCACACAACATTTGTTGTAGAAAGTGACTATGCACCGAATGGCCTAGGACTAAACTCTCTAACTAAAGAAAAGTATAGCGTGCCTGCAGTCAAAAATTTTCTTGCCAGACTTTCTTGTTGCCCTTCCTGCTATTCTCTAGTTGACACACACATTACAGAATTCGTAAGAGACCACCCTCAATTTGCTTAAATTTTCTATCTAATTTATTGTTTATCTGTTCATAAGTTATTCCATTATAACTATTTTTTCTTGAGCCATAACATATTTCTCTGTCTCAAGCTATAAAAGCCTTCTAATTTTCCCGCATCACTATTCTTTCATTATAAAATATATTCCTATATCTAAAATATCTCTGCATAAAAAAATATTGACAAGAGCTATAATAATTTTTTATTTAATTTATTTATGAATCCAATAAGGCTTACTGAAATTGCTTATAGTTCAGAATGGTTTTTAGCTAAACTATATCCTGCCTTAAAACACGACGAGATAAAAGATTTATTTCAATTAGTTTCAGTTGGGGGGAGACAAAAAGATGTTCAATCGGTTCTAGAAAGAATAGCAGAGATTAAAAAATTAAAAGAAAAAGAAAAAGCGGAAGAAAGCAACTACGCAAAAAGAAATAATTCTGCAGAAACTCAAAGCCTAGACTCAATTGAAACAAGACTAAGAGAAAATACATTAGATTACTTCCCATTTGAATCACACGGAGAAGAAGTTGTTCTTCCTACAAAAATGTTTGAAAATAGTGATGCAATTTACATATGCACAACCAACGTAACGCATCCTGGTACTATATCTGAAGCAATAAAGGCGAAAAAACCAATTCTATGCGAAAAACCCGTATGTATCGTGCTAGGAAAAGACGGTATAGCCGATAATAATCAACTGAGCAGATTAGAAAATATAGCACAAACACTATATAGTGATGCCATTATAATTGACGCGGAACATTATTCCTACAAACCATCCTCTATGAATTTTTATAGAAATATTGAAAAGATATTAAATGGACGAGAAGTTGTAGAAATACGTGGAGAAATCATAGAACACGATTCTCCCGCAAAAGACCGTGTAGTAAAACTTCTCAGTCAAGAATCTAGAACAGGGCTTTTAACAGATACTGGTGTCCATCTTTTATCTTTCGCTTCAAACCTTGGATATCGAGCCACCCCTATAAAAGCTGAACATGGAATGTTTCATGGCAAATGCCAAGAATCAGATAAGGAAATACGATACAACACCGAAACGGCAACAAAAGCTACTTACGAATTGAACGCTGACACGGAAACTCCGAATAGATATATTAGAAACGGAACAATGTTTTACCTAACCGTAGAAAAATTTGGACAATATAGCGGAATGACAAAATCTAAAAAACTAAATCTTAATCTTTCGGATGGAAGCACTTTAACCATTAACTTCGATGATAAGAATGGAAATTTATCTGAAACCAGAGACAGCCCAGACGGGCTTGTGGGAACAATAATAACTCACCCGCTAACACCTGGAATAAATTCTTCTGAGTATGTAAATATCTTAAAAGAATTTGAAAGAACAATTAGAAACCCAAATCAAAGAGCACTAACCGATTTTAAAAATTCTTTAAGAACGATGAAAGCAATCTACGAAACCTACATAAAAGCGCCAATAATAGACCAAAATAATATTACTTTAAAATATGGCAATAATTGACATCTCTTACCCCCTTGAAGACGGAATGCACACTTACCCTTCCGACCCAAACATACGAATAGGGATAGTTCCTTCCCTAACTGAATTTGCAATCGAACCCCCTCAAAGAGATTGCTCAATTCAATCACCAAAATACAAATCCGGTTTTACGGAAATGGAAATACGATCTCATCACGGAACACACCTAGATGCTCCTTTCCACAAGTTACCCACGGGAAAAAGAATAAATGAATATTTGCTTGACAAATTTGAAAACCCGGTAGAATTTATAGATCTTACGGAAAAAAAGATTTTAACCAGAGACAAATCACTTATAACATTAGACGATCTATTTTCTTCTGGAGCTGCCACTCTCCCAAAAGAAACACGAGCAATTATTCTTTACACTGGTTTCTGCGACTACTTATGCAATCCCGAAAAACCTGGTGAAAACAGAAAAGAAATGCAAAAAAGATTCCCGTTTATGCAAGAACAAACCGTAACAAACTTAATAGCAAACTATCCATTACTTAATATATTAGGAATAGACTCTTTCTCCTTCGATCCAAGTGGAAGCAATAGCGAAACACATCGAGCAATGTTTGCCAAAGATGTTCTCCCACTAGAAACTCTTTGGAATCTAAAATCTCTTGCCGATACAATAATTTTACACTCCCCAAAAAGAAAAACACTTTATTGCGCACCAATCTCAATTAAAGGAGCAGACGCTGCGCCAACACGCGCCTATGTTAAACTAGAATGAGAATGACTTGGAACCCTAATGAGCTTAAAGAATTAGGATATACAATTAATGACAGAACTCTAAAAGATGTAATTCCCTTTCTGGAAAAATTTCCGGGACTTTTTTCCCAAAAAGATTTAACGAGAGGAAATGATTTCGTATACTCTGGAGCAGAACACAGAGGAAACCCCAAACTTCCAAATGTAACATTTATTCCAAACCCTCCATATATAATTGGAGGATTTCTACTTGGATCAACTTTTGGACACCAACACACTCAAAGACAAACTGGAGACACAAGACTATTCCAGGAAATTTATGAATTTCAAACATATGGTGCAATGCTCTTGCGATCAGAAAAATCAACGAGGTTAATAACCCTAAAACCCGGAGAAAAAGTTATTGTTGGAACGGATGAGAACATGACACTATTTAACCTAGACAAAAGTCCACTACTAACACTAGACTATGCAAATCCAGAAATGAATTCTGCTACAAAAAATCTAGAAAAAAGAATTGGCCCACTAATGGCCATTTTAAGAACGAATAAAGAAATTTGCTTTTGCATAAATCCACAATATAGGAAGAACGGATTAGTAAACGAAAAAAGAAACTCAGTTGTAATTCGGTCACCAGAGATTGGCAAAAATTTAATAAAATGCATGGAAAGTCAAAATGAAGACTTTTACCAATGTGGAATAGAATTAACTAGCGGAGGGAATATCCCCCACGAATTAAGCCAAGAATTTGCAAACCCGCTATCTCAACTTGTCAATAAAAAAAATAAAAAATTATTAGATATTTTACAAATAAATACATAATGGAAAAAGTATTAATAACAGGGGGTGCTGGTTTTATTGGAAGTCATCTTGTAGACTTACTAATAAATAAAGAGTTTGAAACTATAATAATAGATAACTTATCAACCGGGAAAGAAGAAAACATTAATCTTAAGGCAAAATTCTACAAAACGGACCTCTCGAACTTTCAAGAAGTAAGAAAAATATTTGAAAAAGAAAAACCAGATTTTGTTTTTCACCTTGCCGCTAAAATAAATCTGAGAGAATCCATTCTAAACCCCCTAGAAAATGCACAACAAAACATAATAAATACCATAAACCTCCTAGAACTCGCTAAGGAATTTAAAATAAAACATTTTATATTCTCATCAACAGGCGGGGCAATATATGGGGATAAGGCTGAAATTCCAACAAGGGAAAACTCTCCGTCCTCCCCCTCAAGTCCATATGGCTGCTCAAAACAAGCAATAGAAAAATACTTAATTTCATATAATAAACTATACCAATTAAAGTTTACCTGTCTCAGATATTCAAACGTTTACGGCCCAAGACAAAATGCAGAAGGTGAAGCGGGAGTTATTTCTATTTTCATGGACAAACTATTTGCGAACAAGTCGCCGACAATATTTGGAGGAATACAAACTCGAGACTTCGTTTATGTAAAAGACGTTGCAAGAGCAAATCTACTAGCCCTCCAAGATGAAAAAAGCAGCATATACAACGTATGTACTGGAAAAGAAACAGATATAATAGAAATCTTCAATAAAATAAACAACTACTTCAAAAATAAGTTTATGCCAGAATATAAACCAATGATTATTGGAGAGCAAAAAAGAAGCTGCCTAAGTTATGAAAAAATAAAAGACTCTTTAGGGTGGTCCCCTATAACAAATCTAAGTGAGGGTATGAATAACACCTATTGTTGGTATCTCAAAAACCAAAACCATGCTCCCACTAGACATATATCATCCCCCTAAAATAATCTAGAAAAATCAAAACAAACGTTTATAAATCGTTTTTTTCTCAGGATAATACAATGAAGAGATCCTCAAGACGTTGGAAAAAGAAAAATCAAATGCGTTGGAAGTGGCAACGTAAAAGATTAAAGAAAGAAAAGAGAAAGAGAAAGCTTAAGCGAGGCTAATTAGATTTCTAAAATATATATAATAACTAACCAAAACATATTTCTAGCTTAATTGGTCTCCACAACAATAATGCTTATAAACCAAAATTGAGAGAACTGTTTATGGAAGTGAGTGATGTATGGACAGAAAAGTACCGTCCTAAAAAATTTGAAGATGTTGTAGGCCAAGAAGAAATACTCAAAAGAGTAAAATCGCTAGTCAACTCTATGAATATCCCTCATTTGCTCTTTGCCGGCCCAGCAGGCATCGGAAAGTCAACTCTAGCCCTAATTGTAGTTCATCAGCTTTTCGGGGACGCTTGGAGGGAAAATTACTTAGAACTAAATGCTTCTGATGAAAGAGGTATCGATGTTGTAAGACAAAAAGTCAAAGATTTTGCAAGAACTAAGGCCATTGGTGACGTTCCCTTTAAAGTAATCTTCTTAGATGAAGCAGACGCCCTAACAAGAGAAGCGCAACAAGCGTTAAGAAGAACGATGGAAAATTCAACAGCAACTTGTCGTTTTATTCTATCTTGTAATTATTCATCAAAAATAATAGACCCTATTCAATCACGTTGTGTCGTGTTTAGATTTCAACTCTTAGAAAAGAAAGATATTAGAAGAAGAGCAGACTTAATTGCTCAAAACGAAGGACTAACACTAACAAACGAAGCTTTTGATGTGATATATGAAGCGTCAGAGGGAGATTGTAGAAGAGTAATTAACTTTCTCCAAGCGACCGCAGCCATTTCGCCAAATATAACCCCAGATTTAGTTAATACAATTGTTTCAAAAGCAAAACCCGCAGATATCAAAATTGTTCTAGACTACGCGCTTGCCGGAGATTTCCAAGGAGCAAGAGATAAGCTATTGGACATTATGCTAAAAGAATCTATCTCCGGACAAGACGTTATTAAAGGGATACAAAAGGAAATATGGAATTTACAAATAGATAATGAAATAAAGGTAAGACTTACAGAAAAAACAGGCGAGGCAGAATTTAGAATGGTAGAGGGTTCTGACGAATTTATACAACTTGAAGCACTCTTAGCAAGTTTTATTTTAGCTGGTCAAGGTGGCGGATTAAATTCTGGCGCAAATATCGTCGGGAAAAAATAAAATGATTCTGTTAGACAGAAGATATTATTCTGCAAGTGGTTTATTGAATAACGTAAGAACAATAGACTCGTTTTATCCACGGGCAAGAAGAATATACGGAGAACACAATGAGTAATTCCGACAACCTCCCTTGGTGCGAGAAATACAGGGCACATTGTTTTAATGATATAAGGGGACAAGAACTTGCAATAGATAAAATAAAATCTTTTTTGAGAAACTTTCCAGCCAAAAAGGCAGTAATAATACACGGAGCACCCGGAACTGGCAAAACATCACTCGCATATGCAATCGCAGCAGAACACGACTCTGAAATCTTAGAATTGAATGCTTCAGATTTAAGAAACAAGGAAAAAATATTTCAAATAATCGGACCAGCCTCTCAGCAAAGAAGTCTGTTCAAAAAAAGTAAAATAATTTTAATTGACGAAGTAGACGGAATATCTATTAAAGACAGAGGCGGACTCACCGAACTTCTCGCCCTAATAGAAAAATCATCTTTCCCTTTAGTTATAACAGCAAATGATATATGGCAACAAAAATTTAATCTACTAAGACAAAGAGGAGAACTCGTAGCGATAAAAGAAATAGACTACAAAACCGTCCTCCAGGTGTTAAAAGATGTTTCTTTGAAAGAAAACGTTTTCATTTCTAACGACATTCTGACTTCAATTTCCATAAAGGCAAGAGGAGATATAAGGGCTGCCCTAAATGATCTCCAGCAAGTTTCAAAAATGGATGAAAAAACAATTGTTAGAGAAATAAGTGAAAGAAATAAAGAAATTTCAATTTTCAATGCACTACAATATATTTTTAAGAATTCTCAACTAGACTCAAAAATGCTTACAATTTTCGACGAAGTAAATCTAAGCGTAGACGAAATATTCCTTTGGATCGAAGAAAACATACCCTACGAATATAAGGGAATAGAACTCCAAAAAGCATTTGACGCACTATCTAAGGCAGATGTCTTCAAGGGAAGAATACATAGACAACAACACTGGAGATTCTTAGTATATGAAAATTTTTTACTCGGCCCAGCAATTGCTGCAGCAAAAAAGTATAACCGAACTGGCTGGACAAACTACAAAAAGCCAACAAGAGTCCTTAAAATTTGGTTACAGAACCAGAGATCTGCAAAGAAAAAATCAATCTGTGAAAAATACGCAAAACTTTGTCACCTATCAAAGAAAGAGGCCATGAAAGATTTTCTAATTATCAGACAAATCCTCCAAAATAAAAACATTCGCCAAGAACTTAAGCTAGAAGCAGACGAAATAGAATTTTTAGATAAACCACTTGCTATTTAATCAAGATATCATATATTTAAAAAAATTACTAACAATTTCCTGCAGCAGCTGCAGCACTAGAATCTAAAGTACTTGAACAAGCAGAAGGAGCATTATTAAAAGCATTACAAACTGCGGTCTTATATGCTTCAGCACTTCTTGCGGCATTTGATATTACTCCATTAATTATAACAGTTGGAGAACCACTTACACCATTTTGTTGCGCCTTAGCAGAAGCTGCTGTGGATAAAGATGCTCCATCGCTACTTACACAAGACATTATCTTGGCAGAATCAATTCCAACGGCCTTCATAGCCTTAATAGATTCTGTTTTATCACAATCTTCTGTTCTCTGAGCAGAGCAAAGAGGATAAACATCACTCACAAACTTAGCTGCATAGGACCAATACTTATCCTTCGCTAATTTCTGTATACATAACTGTATTCTATTCTGTTGAGTTTCATATGCACCATGACCATCATAATAAGGAACGATTTCAAAATCAGCGCCTGCTTTTAATAATTGAGCAACTTGTGCCATCGGCCCTTGTGCTTGAACACCATACGGACAATATCCCCAAACATATAATTCTATTTTAGGTTTGTCAGATTTAGGAACCTCAGTTGGAACTTCTGCTGCTGGGACATCGGACTCATCATTCTTTGGATATTCATTCATCTGACCCACATATTTTCCATCTTTAGAAATATCTATTATTCCCTCTTGTCCTTCTATGCTATAATTAACTTGATATATATCTCCTTTATCTTGAACCCCAAGAACAGTTAAATTAAAACCAGAGATAGCTGCAAGATCCACAATCTTTTGAGCAGCAACTTTTTCAGATATCGTAGAAAATGAATTCACAGAAACAATAACAACTAATAAAACAGCTAAAACGATAGTAGCAACCATCCAATAATTTAACTTAGAAATATTAAACTTCTTTTTTGATTTAATATCTTCGGACTCCTTAACTCCCGCACGCTCTTTTTTCTTAACCATAAACCTAGTTTATTTTAATACCTTTATAAATCTTGCGAAATAAAATTTTATCTTTTAAGAGTGAATCGCTTTTTAAATAAATATTAAGTCTAATATATACTTCTATACGTAATATTATTTATAAAGAAAATAAAAAATAAATCTTATTATGAACGAGCAACCAAGATCAGAAAGGGAATGGATGAAACATTGCGCAGATTTACAAAAACAATATAAATTTGACGATTTACTAGCCGACAGAACAGATAGGGGAAAAACGGGCCAGATTGGAGCAAAACAATCTGGAAATATTCCTGTTCTATTTGCAAACGGAACAGGCTTGGCAGAAACTTACGAAAATGCTCTAATTAATTTATGGGTAAATGGTGGATTTTTAAGAACCCAGTATGATCGAGCAGATGCTACGTCAGGATTATTTATCGACCCTCCAAGCAAAGATACCACAATGCACTTAGTTGTAGACCAACCATTCGCAGAACCCATGATACACAAAGCCTTTCCGGGAGGATTAGAAGATCTAGAAGAATATAGGCAAGAAGTTGTTGATGGAATAAAAGATAATTGGGTTAGAAATCCGGATGACCCGACAGATACTCGTTGGGAATATACTTACCATGGCAGATTTGCTGACTATCGTGTACCGGGAATACCCGGAACCATTAATCAAATTCAAGAAGCAATAAATAATTTAGTAAAATCTCCAATAACAAGAAGATCTCAAATGATAACCTGGAAACCATGGGAAGATGTTAAAATAGGAGACCCTGCATGTTTACAATCATTTTGGTTTAGAATCATGAGAGAGACACCCGAAGGATTATTGGTTCCAGAAGGGGTAAATTATTCTGACGAAAAAATAGGAAAAGCAAGACTAAATACAAACATTAGAATTAGAAGTAATGATGCTTTTGGTGCACATTTTATGAATATGTTTGGATTTATACATTTAGCACAATACGTTGCCGATGAAGTAGCTAAAAAAAGAGAAGAGCCAGTACAATTAGGCAGAATAGACTACCAAGCAGATTCATTTCATGTTTATGGAAAAGATTTCCCACAATTCTTAGAAAGATTCGGAAATAGTTTAAGAACTAGAAATTTCAGTAGATTACCTGGCGAAACAGATGACTCTGGTGCAAGAACTATGTATTATAACGATCCGGAAACACAATCAATGTTCGCAGAAGCAAGACCTGTGATTGCAAGAAAAGTAGCAGAACAAAATGCAAAATATGCCTGAAAAGCATAAGACACAATCTTCAATGTTTCTCGAATAGATAAGGCAAGTCAGACAATGGTAAAAATACTAGATCCAAAAGAAAGAGATTCTGTAATAATAAAGCTAGAAGGTGGCGAGGGCTCTGGGAAAACCACAGTAGACAGAGCAATCAGAACAAGGCTTACCAAATTAGGATTAAGAGTAATGCCCCAATTAAAAGAACCAGGCTCCACCCCGAGAGCAGAATTACTTCGAATTACGCTTAAAAATGTTATAGACACACCATATTCCCTACCTTCATTGGTTAGAACCGGTTTTAATCTTGAAGAATTTGCAGAAAGGATAAGCCAAGATCATCTCTCTAGTTATGCAAAAATAAACATAGCTATGGTTATGAGCCAGCTTTCACCATTGGACATAAAATACGGAATATTAGAATATGTCATTAATGGAGGATTTGACGGTCTTCCATTCGACACTTATGATAGAATGTCTTTTAAGGCACAACTTTACAGACAGGGAAAATCAAAACAATTAAACCCGTTATACCAACTAGTCAAAAAACTAACCGAAGAAATGGGTATTGAAAAAAATGTCTCAACAGAAATATTAACATATTTTGGAAAAGAAAAGCTAACGGCCGAACAACAAGCAAGATTATTTTTTGCAGCAAGAAACTTACTTCATCATAATATAATCGGCCCATGCATGCATAAAGAATACTTACGCGGAGAAGAACAGAAAACAAATCCTAGCCTTGGAGAATTTGATTGTTTAATATTAGACAGATCTGGAGACTCGACAGTTGTATACCAAGGCCATGCACAAGATCCCTCTAGAATTGAAGCATTACGAGCTGAAAATATAAAAGCAACTGAAGGAATTTTATCAGACCTAACCTTATATTTAGATGTAAGCCCAGAAATAGGAATTGCACGTACAAGAAAGACAAGAGGAATTGTTGGTGACGATTTTTTTGATTCGGCAAAATTGGATTTTCACGAAAGAGTTCGTGCTGGATACCGCGCAGAAATCTCCTTTTATGCAAATCTTCCAAGAGCAGACCCACAATATGGCATAATTACTGAAATAAATGCACATGGAACCCCAGATCAGGTAGAAAATCTTGTTTGGTCCACAATTACGGAAAGGATTGGCCCCAAACTAGAAAGAATCAAAAAACTACGAAAATAGAAATTAATTTACAGAAAGTGGTAACACATGTTTAAATACTAGAGTGTTTATAAAACACAACATATTGTGGTAAAATAATAGAAATACCACAACCTATTGTGTCGTCGGAACATCGACGGCAAACAATTCGCTTCGAACAAGCTAAAATAAATCTTCGCAAGTTGCGAGATAAAACAAAAAAATGCAATGCCCATACTGTCAAAACGAAGAAACAAAGGTGAATGACTCAAGAGATAGTGAGGGAATAACACGAAGAAGAAGAGAATGCCTCAAGTGCGAAAAAAGATTTACAACACATGAAAGAGTAGAACTCGATTTAGGTGTAATTAAAAAAGACGGACGTAAAGAAAAATTTAATGTTGAAAAACTAAAAAGGGGGATAGTTAAAGCCCTAGAAAAACGTCCATTCACAAACGAACAAATAGAAGAAATTATAGGCGAAGTGGAAGCAAAAATATATCGAACTGCAAAAGACCAAGATATACCAACAACAAAAATAGGCGAAATAATAATGGACAAGTTAAAAAAAATAGACCAAATCGCGTACATCAGATTTGCAAGTGTTTGTAAAGAATTTGCAAATATTGAAGACTTGAAAAAAGAAATAAAGGAGTTAAAAGAATAATGGTAACAAAAGTAAGAAAAAGAGATGGAAGTGTCGTCCAATTTCAATCAGATAAAATAGCAGATGCTATATGGAAAGCCGTTAAAGCTGTCGGCGGACAAGACCAAGATAAATCCAAAATTCTAGCGAATATGGTCTTAGAAGAATTAGAAAAAAAATATGGAATAGATGGAATACCGGGTGTCGAAGAGGTTCAAGATGCCGTCGAAAAAGTTTTAATTAAAGAAGGTCATGATCAAACTGCAAAAGCATATATTCTTTATAGAAAATCTCATGAAGAATTAAGAACAGTTAAGGGATTATTTGACACTATAGAGGCTGTAGATGATTATATTGGATTAAACGATTGGATGGTTAAGGAAAATTCTAACATGGGCTATTCTCTCCAGGGATTAAACAACTATATTGCAACAAAAATAATTACAAATTATTGGTTAAGGAGAGTTTACCCAGAGGCAATTAGAAAAGCACACGAAAATGGCGATATTCATGTTCATGATCTTGGAACCCTCGGAGCATATTGTGTAGGCTGGGACCTTAAGGATATTCTTATGGTGGGTTTCACTGGGGTATCTGGAAAGGTTCAATCAAAACCCGCAAAACATCTACGAACCGCAATGGGACAAGTCGTTAATTTCTTTTATACTCTACAAGGTGAAACCGCAGGAGCACAAGCATTCTCTAACTTTGATTCCCTACTCGCACCGTTTATCAGATACGACGAACTAGATTATAAACAAGTAAAACAAATTATGCAAGAATTCGTTTTTAATCTTGCAGTTCCAACCAGAGTCGGATTCCAAACTCCTTTTACAAACGTCACAATGGACTTGAAGGTCCCTAACTATATGGAAAATGAACCCGTAATCATTGGAGGACAACTACAAAAAGAAACATACAAGGAGTTTCAAAAAGAAATGGATTTATTTAATAGGGCCTTTGCCGAAGTAATGATCGAAGGAGACGCATCTGGAAGAGTTTTCACATTTCCAATTCCAACATATAATATTACAAAAGATTTCGATTGGAATAACCCAAACCATGATTTAATTTGGGAAATGACTGCAAAATATGGAATTCCATATTTCTCTAATTTTGTTAATTCCGATATGAAACCTGAAGATGCAAGAAGTATGTGCTGCCGATTACGTATAGACAATACCGAGCTAAGAAAAAGAGGTGGCGGATTATTTGGATCAAACCCGCAAACCGGCTCAATTGGCGTAGTAACAATAAACATGCCACGTCTAGGATTCACGGCTATAGATGAAAACGATTTTTTCAGAAAATTAGAATATCTTATGGAACTTTCAAAGGAAAGCTTAGAAATAAAAAGAAAATCAATTGAAAAACTTACAGAAATCGGATTATACCCCTATTCTAAATTTTACCTGAGACATGTAAAAGAAAGATTTAATCACTATTGGAAAAATCACTTCGCGACAATAGGCCTAATTGGTATGAATGAGGCTATCACTAACTTTAAACAGGGAGAGTCTATAGCAACACCAAACGGAAGAGAATTCGCAGAAAAAGTTTTAGATTTTATGAGAAAAAAGCTTGAAGAATATCAAAAAGAAACTGGAAATATCTATAATCTAGAGGCGACACCAGGAGAAGGAACAACATACAGATTCTCCAGAATGGATAAAAAAAGATTTGGGAGAATAATGGTTGCAAATGAAGAAGCAGTTAAGGCGGGAGCAGAGCCATATTATACAAACTCAACTCAACTCCCCGTAAATCATACCCCAGATATATTTGAGGCGCTTAATTTACAAGATAGCTTACAGTGTAAATACACTGGTGGCACAGTCTTTCACGGTTTTATAGGAGAGAAAATATCTCCCGAAATGGTTAAAATGTTAATTAAGAAAATTTCTGAAAAATATCATCTACCGTATTTCACAATCACTCCGACGTTTTCCATCTGTCCGATACATGGTTATCTAACAGGCGAACATGAATTTTGTCCAAAGTGCGACGAAGAGATTGCTCAGGAAAAAGTGTCAGAGTCGAAAAACTAAGGAGGTGTATATGAAAGAACGAACTAAATGTGAAGTGTATTCCAGAGTCTGCGGTTATATAAGACCGGTCAAACAATGGAATAACGGCAAAGCACAAGAATTTAGGGACAGACAAACCTTTGTTGTATAATTATGAAAATAAAACACATAGAACGAGCAACATTTATAGATTACCCTGGTAAAATTGCCTGTACGATTTTTTTGTTTGGTTGTAGTTTTCGCTGTGGTTTCTGCTATAATCCGTCTCTTGTAATAAGAGAAGATGCCACCGATATACAAGAAAACGAAATTTTTGATTTTTTAAAGAGCCGAGAAGAAATTATAGAAGCAATCTGTTTCACGGGGGGAGAACCGCTATTATCAATCGATATAAAATTTCTAGAAAAAATAAAATCCCTTGATTTAAAAATAAAAATAGACACTAATGGAAGTTTCCCGGAAAAATTACAAGAACTAATAGATAAAAAATTAGTAGATTATGCAGCAATGGACATAAAGTCGGCTAAAAAAGATTATGAAAAAACAATTGGAATTAGTTTCCCCATAGAAAAAATAGAAAAAAGTATTAAAATCATATCACAATTACCAGAATATGAATTTAGAACTACTATATTACCAAGTATTCACACAAAAGAAAACTTCAAAGAAATGATGGAATGGATTAAAAGTATAACGAATAATAAAATTCAAATATTCTCTCTTCAGGGATTCAAAAATCATGGTGAATTCGTGGATGATAAATACAAACAAGAACCAAACACCCAGGAAACATATATGCAAGAACTAAAGGAAATTGCTGAAGACTATTGTGATAAAGTAAATATAAAATACTAATCAATAACACAAATACTTAAAAACAATTCAATCGAAAAACTAAAATGATAATTGGAATTACTGGGACAAAGGCCTCTGGAAAAGGAATAATTACAGAAATACTGAAGGAAAAAGGATTTCTTTATACATCAACTTCTGATCAGGTAAGAAAAGAAGCTGCTAATCGTGGTCTTACAAATTACGCAATAAAAGACCTTCAAGATATAGGAAATGATATTAGGGATAAATTTGGTCCAGAAGAACTAGTTAGAAGATGTCTACAAGAACTAACAGAAAAAAATAATATAGTAATAGACGGTATAAGAAACCCTGGGGAAATAGTAGAAATAAAAAAGATGGGTGGAATTATGATTGCAGTTGATGCTCCGGTAAAATTACGTTTTGAAAGACTTCTTGCAAGAAAAAGATCAAGCGATCCACAAACACTAGGAGAATTTGAAGTAATGGAAGCAAGAGACCGCGGAAATAAAGAATCTAATATAGGGCAACAAGTAGATAAGTGTATAGAAATGTCTGATCATAAAATAATAAACGATAGCACTCTTGAAACACTGAAAACCAAAATAGAATATATCTTATTAAAAAGCTCCACATCAAAGAAAAGACCAAATTGGGACGAATATTTTATGGAAATATGTAAAGCAGTTGCGACACGAGCAACTTGTGATAGGGGAAAATCTGGCTGTGTCATCGCAAAAAATAAGCAAATATTAGTTACGGGATATGTGGGTGCGCCAAAAAATTTACCACACTGCGACGAAGTCGGACATCAAATGAAAACAATAACTCATGAAGACGGAAGCCAAACGCAACACTGTGTTAGAACAACTCACGCAGAACAAAATGCAATTTGCCAAGCAGCAAAACTAGGAATACCAATTGAGGGAGCAACCGTATACTGCAAAATGACCCCCTGCTCAGCGTGCGCTAAAATGATAATTAATTCTGGAATCATAAGAGTTGTTTGTGAAAAAAGATATCATGCCGGAAAAGAATCAGAAGAAATGTTTAAAACAGCATGTATAGAATTAGAAACACTGAATGATGAAATTGAGACATATAAAAATCAATAATTTTCTATAAGATATACTCCACAGCCATCATGTTTATAAATACTACAATATCCATACCTCTATGTTTACATACGATAAAAATGAGCTTTCAAGACTTAATATCAGAAATAGACGCAACGAATCACGACAATTTTGTCAAAAGTGATTTGTCGATTTTACACTTCTTTTCAGATTGGGAAATGGACTGCTTAATGGTTCTTCCAATGTTAGAAAGTATTGCAGAAGAATTTAGTGGAAAAATACTTTTTGGAAAAGTTAATATAGAAGAAGCTGAAGATATCGCGAAAAAACATAAGGTTCTAAAAGTTCCAAGTGTCTTATTTTTTAAAGATGGATGTTTAATAGACCGTTTAGATAAAATGGATTCCGAAGACATCCTAAGGAATAAAATTTCTTGTTTACTGTAAATCTATACGTAAAAATACCTCATTTACCCTCGATAATCACTTAATACACCAGTTTTTATAAAAAACATCGTCGAGAAATTTCACAATCCTCCTATGGGGTTTGTTAAATGTACCACTCTTTTTAAGCTTAAAAACCTTCCCTTTACGAAAGAATAGTTTTATAACACTATTTTCGATTTTTAAATTATGGAATTTTGTAAAACCTGTAATAGTTTAATGTTTTATTACAAAGAAGAAGAAATAATTAGGTCTTACTGTAAAAAATGCAACACCAGCAAAGAATCGGCAGGAACTTCATTTAGCGAAAAACACACTAATGAAATTCGCGGCTCTGGAATTACAAGTGAAAAAAGCGCTTCCGCAACATATGACAATAAGTGCAAGAAATGTGGACACACGGGTGCAGACGTAATAGATGTAGGAGTTCTTTTTTCAGATGAAGATCATTTGATTCTATTAAAATGTGGAAATTGCGGCTTCTCAGAAAGAGTTGGAAGAAAAGCTACCTAACTAAAATATAAAATGACCTCGAGGGGATTTGAACCCCCGACACCTGGATTAAAAGTCCAGTGCTCTAACCAGGCTGAGCTACGAGGCCTTTGCTAAATTACCTGCAAAAGATTAGAGAAAAATGCCTTTAAAAAACTAACTTTATTCTAATACTTACTCTTTACCTTTAATTTCTTCTATGTCTGCCTCAGCTCTTTCTAAATCGAACTGCGCTTTGGATAATTTCTTAGAATCAGACTCATTGTCACACTTCTTTGACTCTTCGTTAATTAAGTCTTCAGCAATATCTAGATGCTCTCTCGCTAATTCCAAATTCTCATTTTTTGTTGTCTTTACTGCCATTTTTTATTTATACTCTCTCCAGGTATGTAAACACTTCTTACATCTGTAGAATTTTGTTTCGGCTTCATCAGCAGAACGAGTCTGTGATGTCCAAAAATGTGCTTCGTTATGTTTACACTTCTTACAAACCGCCTCAACTGTTGGAAGTGTGTCTATTTCCTTCTCTTTAATAACGGAAACTTCACTAGATTCATCAACTTTCTCTCTTATCCTTAAATCGACTTTATCCTTCGTAGAATAATTACAACGTATACATCCAAAGTTTTTTGTTTTTTGGATAAGTACACCACCGCATCTTGGACAAAATTCCATTTTTTAACTTACCGTTAAGAATATATAAGCCTTTCTATAAAATCATTTTTTGGACGCCCATCCATTTGGGTCGGCATCCCCACTTGACCCCGCTATTTGAACCGGCTGTTTAATGCCCCTCTTTTTATCAGAAATAAACAATTCCAAATTTCCTTCTCTACCCTTATCTATCAATAACTCGTATTTATCTCTATAATTAATTAATTCAAAAACGCGCCTCTCAGAATCATAACAAATAGTGCCTGAAGCTGATACCGAATTCTCGCTCCCATCGGGACCAATATCTCTCCACTCTATACTTACAGGATCTCTATCAATCTTTAAAAAAGACTTTTTCGTATCTGCCACCAAGAGGGGCGGGAGGGCTATCCAATCATAGCATCCATAAACACCTTCCATACGCGGAAGAAATATTTGCTTAGCATAACCCAAAACACTACCTATTTTTTTGCCATTGTCATCTGCTTCCCAATCTATAAATAAAGAGGCAGCAAACCCATCCGGAAAATCATATTTTTCATCAAACCGCACCCCAATCCTTATTCTATTATCTTCTTTCTTTTCATCGCGTGAATCAGGAGAAAAATCAAAAACAAGATTATCGGAAGATTCACTCTTCTCCTCCACCTCCCTACCCATATTCTCACTCAAGATAACATCAAAATATGAATTAGTATGGCCAAAATTGTCAATCAATCTATACACTCTTGAATCCTTATTCCCGAAAGCATTACCAATATAAAAACATTTTTTAATCTTTTCTACTATTTCCTTGCTATTTACAACTTCTGGAACTCCCTTTATCGGCTGAGAGGAAATAAGATATGCAAAAGAATTTGACCAAACAACATTTAATGGTGGAGAATCTTCTTCAACTGGATATATTTCAAATACCATCTCACGACCACTAGATACTTGAAATCTATCAAAACTATCGCGAAAGCCTCCCCTATATTCATAACCATTTGCAAAAAAATATCCCTCCCTTAATCTAGGAGAGGGAGCTAGTCGGGGTGGTCTTAAAACAACCTGTGAGCTTCCTTCTTTATATTCTAAATGATTAACGGGAACATCTTGATTCTCCGCTTGTCCATTCCCACGCCCAGGAAACAATCCTAACGCACAGGCACCGAGAACACTAGCCAGCCCACCAAAACTACTTTTTCTCATAAAAATATAACATACTCCACATTTAAAAACATTTATTTATTCGAGTTTTAACAAAAACCTCTTTGATTTTCTGGCTTCATCCAATCAAAAAATATTAACTTAACCCACCCCAGGAATGGAACCTTAAGAACCGCCTTACCAACAACCTGCTCAGAAGAAATACTTTTTTCATATGACAAAAGTCCCAAGTTATTATCTCCCTTAGTTGTATATTTACCAGAAGAATCAATATTAATCACTCTATGAATTATGGGATTTGTTTGTCCTGCGACAAATATTACAACATCGCCTACCTTAACATTTTTCGCCCCAACTACAACTATAATATCGCCCTTCGTAAATCCATTTCTAAAAATCCAATCTTTAGTATCGTTAATATCTAACCCGTAATCCTGATAAATTCTATTTGCCATTATCTGATCCAATTCCATTGAGTGATACATTGAACAAGATTCAACTATAACCAGTGGCAAACCCGTTCCAGTAATTAAAGATAATAACGGAAAGAATACAAATTTAATTATGATTAGAGCCAAAACCAAACTTACTAAAAAACTTGGCCAGGAATCTTCTTTCAAAAATTTCCAAAACTTTCCTAATCTCTCTTTTATTTTCATAAAATATCAACTCAAAATAACTTTTTAAACTCTACTTTCTAAAACTATTCATGGATCAACACTCAGAAAAAGAATTATTAGATATCTTGAAAACTATGTCTGATAGCCTTTGTGAAATAAAAACAGAACTTACTGAAATCGCTGGAGCTATTAGAGAATCTAATTCTTTAAATGTAGAAGATAGTGAAGAACAAGAATAATTGTCGTCGTATTTACTATCGATAAAACCTAGCCGAAAGATTTATAAACCTGTATATATGTGTGTGTATACACAGAAGGTATACAACACAATGGATATATTCGACAACAAAATATTATGCAATAAATGCGAGAAAGTAATGAAGCCCGTACTTATTTCTAAAAATGGTTTCAATCTTAGGGTAATGAAATGTGAAAAATGCAATGAGACAATCGTTCATCCAGCAGACAAGCAAGAATATGAAGAATTCATAAGATTGAAAAACAAAGAATATGAAGTTAAAATGCGAATGGTCGGAAATTCATATGCGGTTTCAATCCCAAGGGAAATAGTTTCATTTATGCAGGATCAAGAAAGCATGATTAATAATGTAGTAAAACTTTGTTTTTCAGAACCTGGAAAAATTAGTATGCTATTTAATACACCCGAAGCAAATGAAAATGCAAGAACCGTAAGTTCAAAAGAAGTTAAAATAATGAAAAATGGAAAAGTTTTCCATGTAAAACAGATAATCGATTCCGCAAATCCTCAAAATAATAAAAAGGTTATTTTGAGAAATGATTTAAAGGAAGACAAGGAGGAAGACTAATGGCAAAAGAAGAAAAAATAGAAAAAGAAGCAACAATCGCAAAACTTAGAGTTGTTGAAGCATTACAAGACGACGCTTATGGCGGAATCGCAAGAATAGATCCTACTCTAATGAAAAAACTAAGACTTCAAAGAGGAGATATTATTTCAATTAAAAGCCAAAGAGAAACTTTCGTAATAGTAGATAGAGCTTACCCGGCAGATATGGGCGAAAATATTATTAGAATTGACGGAATTATAAGAAAGAATGCTAAGACAAGTATTGGAGAATTAGTAACAATAAAAAAAGCTGAATTGAAAGAAGCAAAAAAGATCACGATTGCTCCAGCCCAACAAGGAATTATAGTTCAGGGGAACCCAGAATCAATAAAACAGACTCTTTTAGGAAGAGCTGTTTCAAAGGGTGATATCTTAGTATTGGGCGCAGCAGGCGGAAGGCAAAAAAGAAAAACCGGTGGTTTAATGGATGATGATTTTGGAGATATGTTCTCAGATTTTTCAGATATATTTGGTCAGATGGGGATGACTGGCTTGGGAAATTTTGGAGGTGCAACCTCACAAGTAAGATTTGTTGTTGCAAATACTAACCCAACACAACCCTGCATTATAACAGAGAACACGGAAATTGTTCTAAGTCCAAAAGCAATTGAAATTTCAGAAGACGGAACAAACGCCCCACAAGTAACATATGAAGATATTGGTGGCTTAACAGAGGAAGTAAAAAAAATCAGGGAAATGGTAGAACTACCATTAAAACATCCAGAAATTTTTGATAAACTAGGAATAGAGCCCCCGAAGGGAGTTTTATTATTTGGCCCACCAGGAACTGGTAAGACAATGCTTGCAAAAGCTGTAGCTGGAGAAACAGAAGCTCATTTTATTTTATTAAATGGCCCAGAAATTATGTCAAAATTCTACGGCGAATCAGAAAAAAAAGTCAGGGAAATATTTGATGAAGCAGAAAAAAATGCACCGTCTATTGTTTTTATAGACGAAATTGATGCAATTGCACCAAAGAGAGAAGATGCTCAAGGCGAAGTAGAAAAGAGAGTTGTTTCACAACTATTAACAATGATGGATGGATTAAAAACAAGAGGAAAAGTTGTGGTTATTGGTGCTACAAATAGACCCGAATCTCTAGACCCTGCCCTAAGAAGACCAGGAAGATTTGATAGAGAAATTGAAGTTGGCGTCCCAGATAAAAAAGGAAGACTACAAATCTTAAAAATTCACACAAGGGGAATGCCCTTAACAAAAGATGTTGATATAGAAGAAATCGCCGCAAAAACACACGGTTTTGTCGGTGCAGATATTTCCGCTCTAGCAAAAGAAGCTGCAATGGCCGTTCTAAGAAGAAATATTAATGATTTTAGCCTAGAAGAAGATAGCGAAATACCGGAAGAATTATTAGCAAAGCTAAAAATCACAAAACAAGATTTTGATGACGCTCTAAAAACAGTTCGACCTTCAGCAATGAGAGAAGTTTTAGTTGAAACTCCAAACATAAAGTGGGCAGACATCGGTGGAATAGAAAAAGTAAAAGAAGAGTTGAGGGAAGCTGTAGAATGGCCACTGAAAAGACCAGAAGCTTTCGAAAGAATGGGAATCAAGCCACCAAAGGGTGTTTTATTGTATGGCCCTCCAGGAACCGGTAAGACATTATTGGCTAAAGCAGTAGCAAATGAATCCGAATCTAATTTTATACAAGTAAAGGGCCCAGAATTATTAAGTATGTGGGTAGGAAAATCCGAAGAAGGAGTTAGAAAAATATTCGAAAAAGCAAGACAAGTCTCTCCGTGTATAATATTCTTCGATGAAATTGATTCTCTTGCAGGAAGACGTGGGGGAATGGACGGACACGGAAGTAATGTAACAGAAAGAGTTCTTAATCAATTATTAGCAGAAATGGACGGAATTGAATCTTTAAAAAATGTAACTGTTGTTGGGGCAACTAACAGGCCGGATATGTTAGACCCTGCACTTTTACGACCAGGAAGATTTGATAGAATAGTTTATGTAACCGTTCCAGAAAAAGAGGGAAGATTACAAATTCTCCAAATCCACACAAAAAATATGCCAATCGAAAATAAGGAAAAATTATTAGAAGAACTCTCAGGAGAGACAGAAGGTTACACTGGCGCAGATATAGAGGGGTTATGTAGAGAAGCAGCAATGCTTGCGCTAAGGGCAGACCCAGATGCAAAAGTAATAACGAAAGAAAATTTCGAAAAAGCAATGAACAAAGTTCTCCCATCCGTAACGAAGAACGACGCTGAAAGATATAAAAATATCGAAAGAAAATATTTGAAGAGCGCAAAATCTGCCCTTCCGGAAACAAGTTACACTGGTTAAATTTATTACATATTAAAATCAACTCGAGGGTGATAAGTTCACAAGTTCAAGAGATATTATGGGTATCTCTCGTTCTTGTGTATTCTAATTAAATATTAATCTCTAGTTGCAATATAAACGTAATTATATAGTAGTTACAATACAAAGATTTATAAACACAATTTGTATTAATTAATTATGGCAATTGATGACTTTATAATCGGCGTAGCAGATTTATCTGATCCACTAACAACCGTAGATGGTTCAAATCCTACACATAGACTATTAAGCGAAACAGAACTATCCAGAGGACAACATATATCAATAGGCAGACCATTTGGATGCCTACCAGACATATGCCTTCCTGAAAATGAATATATTTCTAAAAAACAAGGGCGTTTTGAGGTTCTGGGGCAAACAACTGATGGAGTTCCAGTAGTAACCTATCAAGATTATGGAGTCAACAAACCCATTGCTTATTTTAAAGGTCCGCACTCAGAGTTAAGAGAACAAAGGCTAATGGACGGGAAAAGAATAAGAATTTACCCAGGGGACCAAATAAAAATCGGCGAGCCAGGCTACCATACATATTCTCTATCTATAATGAAAAACCCAAAACCTCAATCATGAAACTCTACAAATTAGTTTATTTAGTCGTCACATAAACCTTATCTGCAAAAATAACCGTATGCTCTGCCTGTGAAATTAGCTTCTTCTCTTTCTCTATTAAAACTGGGAAATTATATATAATCCCTTCTTTAATTAAAACTGATAAAGAAAAATTAAAATTTTTCAAACCCGCTTTTTCTAACCATCTCTTGCAAAAAGGCTTAGTCCTATAATTCTTCGAAATAAAATCCAACATCTCTCTAGCACTTCTATCTCTCGGAGTTTTTTTATGCTGTAAAACATAAATTTCAGATAATCTTCCTTCGTAGATTTCTCCACACCCTTCTGTTAAAAACGGCTCAATAGCAATTGCAACATTATTCAATTCAAATTCATTCTCATTCTTTAAATTAGAAACAGTCAAACCTGGATGAATATTATCTTTATCCAATCCGTGCCCTGATAAATTTCTAATTATCTTAAATCTCTTATCTTTTTCCACAATCTCTGATATGGTATTCCCAATAATCTTTACTGGCGAACCAATTTTTAATTCCCTCAATGCACTTTCTAGAGCCAACTCGTTTAATTTAATCATCTCACCATGTATTTTATTATCAGTCAAATCAAATGAAACTGCAGTATCCGCAATAAACCCCTCAACTTCAACACCTATATCAACTTTTAACAACCCGCTAGCTTTTGTTTCATCTCCAACTATTGGAGTATAGTGAGCCGCAATCTCATCAATAGAAATATTCGTAGGAAAAGCTATCTCTCCACCAAGCTCCTTTATTTTTGCCTCAATTTTATCGGCAATTTCAACAACTAAAACATCTTTTTTAACTATCTCCTTCATATACTCTTTTACCTTTTTAGAAATTTCTCCCGCTTTAATATAATTTTTCAAAGCTTCTTTTGAAATCCCCCCTGATTCTTCTCCGTCTTTGGAAACTTTATTGGTCTTCAAATATTTAGCATCCACTATCTTATTCGATCCAAAATTATCTGCTGTTCCATATTCATCCTGTGGCATAATTTCTATAGAAAATAAGAGTTTTTAAATTATCTACTATTACAAATAGAATCCAAAAGATGCGACATCTTTGAACGATAATCCTCACATTCCCTCTCTCTTCTTTCCCCGAACGGAACATTAAAACTTCTCCTGCTTGGAAAATTATGATAAACAGACCTAGCTAATTTTGGGATATATACTACTAGATTATATATAAAATCCCCAAACGTTTTCCTTCTGTATCTATCCATTCATATAGAAAAATCGTTCCATTTAAAAATGTTAACACTCCCCAATTACTTACTCAATTACGAATACGCCTTTCTTTTGGCAAAAAACTCAGTAGAATCCCCTGCGTAGACAATTTCCCTGTTCCTACGAAATCTTCTTTATATTTTACAGCTACAAAATCTTTCATTTCTTTATATTTTTCTTTCTGTTCGACGCTTAGCTCAATATTGTTTCCCCTGAACCACTTCCCAGCCTGCTCTTCGTCTAACTCAACTATATTTCTACTAATCTGATTTTTCATTAAATGTAATGCGTCTAGTCCTATTCTAGCCTCCCTTCTTCCGTGTCTATCTGTTATTTGCTTTCCAAAATATAAACCCAAACCCTCAATCGGAAAATGTCTCCATATCTTTAAGATTTCATCAACAATCAAATGCCCCGAATATGCTCTTATAGACTCACTTCCACTTGACACAAATAACAAATTCGTTTTAAAATCTCCCAAATACGAAATTCCATTTAGAAAATTCTTTTTCTTCGGACTGTCTAGAATATCAATTTTCATCTTCAACCTCCATCTCTAAATCTTCAGCTTCATCTATAACTCCTACCTGTTCTTTCTCAAATTTTTCAAACTTATCTTCCTGAACTAATAAACACTTATCTGATAATTTTCTTATTTTAGCCAAGAAAAACCCATCTGAATTATTATCTTGCGGATACAAACGAATACAATTCTTAATTTCATCATTAAACTTTTCTCCATCCCATTCTATAATTCCATCACGAGTCTTCAGGGGTAAAATAACTTTTTCTATCTCAATATCAAAGTTTTGCTTTAAATAGTTTACAACCCCCTCATCCTCTTCTGGGGAAAGAGTACACGTAGAATAAACCATTTCTCCCCCTACTTTTAATAATTTTAATGCCTCTCCCGCCATTTTTCTTTGAATTCTAGATAAGGATCTAATGAAACTTGCATTCCACATATCAAATGTTTTTGGCGACTTTCGTAAAGTTCCTTCGCCAGAACATGGTGCATCCACCAATATCTTATCAAACTTCATCTTAACATCCTTACTCCATCTTTTACAAAACTGCACACCATCTTTTCTTGTGATAATAGTATTAGAAACTCCTGATTTTTCTAAATTTGAACTTAAAATTCTAATTCTACCCAAACTAACTTCATTAGCGATAATAGTTCCTTGATTGTTCATTACTGCAGCCGCCTGAGTTGTTTTGCTACCCGGAGACGCACATAAATCCAAAACTAATTCATTCGCTTTCGGTTTCAACGCAAAAATCGGCAACATACTAGAAATTTCCTGAACGTAAAAATATCCCAACAAGTGTTCATAAGTTTTTCCTAATTCTCCTGGTTTTAAATTACTAGCCCTATCAATAATTAAAACTTCTGGAAACTCTTCATACGGTTGTTTCATTATCCAACCATAACCTTCCAATCTTTTCTTTAGTTCTTCCGGAGAAATTTTTAAAGTATTTACCCTGATATAATCTGGACAAGAAAAATAAGCTATTTCGAAAAACTTTTTAGCATCTTCTTTTCCAATCAGTTTTTCAATTCTTTCGACAAACTCTGCTTTAGGCTTGTATCTTTCCATCAACTTTTCTTTGTTGGTTTTCTTAACGTAATTTTTTCCGCTATCCATTTTACAAAACTTCGAAGAAGTTTGTAAGGTAACGAGCTTGTCGAGCTACCACTAACTTTCTTGCGAACTTCAAATTTAACTTCCAGCAGGATGATCCTTTAAGGATTTGATTTTTTGTGAGCATTTTGCGATATTTTACCGACTTTTATTTTTTAATTGAAAAATCGCAAGGCAAAAATGCGAAGCATTGATTGCGGCTAACGGGCTTTTTCGGTCGAGCCAAAAACTCGAAATTACTCGAAAAACACCTCATGGCGATTCTTCTCAAAATAACAGAAAAATAGGATATAAAAGACTATTTAATCTAAAATTTTAAACAAAAAACCAGAATTTTAAAAAAGACTTATAAACTATAGACACATAAAACAAGAATGATAAAAATTTTAAGAAGAATCGATAAAAAAGAAAAAGTAAAAAAAATAGACTCTATCGTAGACAACTGCTGGATTAGATGTATCAATCCTACTCCAGAAGAAATTGAAAGCCTTTCTAGAAAATTCAAACTCCGTTCTGATCTAATTTTAGACGGACTAGATGTTTATGAAAACCCAAGAGTTGAACAAGAAAAAGGAAACGTATATATCTTTCTAAGAACACCTATAGCAACAAACCCGACTCAATTAAAACTCGACCAGGATTCAAGCGAATCTTTTCTACTTATCTTAACAAAAAAGAACACGATTACTATAGGAAAAACAGAACTATCTATTTTAAACATGCTTGAGGGATCTAAAAACCTCTTTACAAACAACCGTTCGCTAATTACTCTTTTAATATTATCTTATATTTCCAAAATGTTCAGTAATAGTATTAGAGAAATAATGAAAACAGTAAAAAAAGACAAAGCAAACATCTCTCACTACAATGAAAAAGATTTGTTTAGACTCGTTGTAAAAGAAGACACCATCAATGATTATTTGTCTTCATTTTCCCCACTAATTGACATAAATAAACAAATAATTGGAATAAAAGAATTAAGGTTTACAGAAAACGAAAAAGAGCTTATTAAAGATCTTGCAATAGATTTAAACCAAACACTAAACACGTCTAAAGGCGCACTTAAAAACATTTCAAACATGCGAGATTATTATACCGCAACACTTACAAATAGATTAAACAAAACAATTACACTTTTAACATTCTTTACTGTTTTTTTAACCATACCCACAATCGTATTTAGCATGTACGGAATGAACGTCTCTCTTCCGTCACAATATGATGATCATATATTAGAAATAATTTTTGGTGGAATAATTTTAAGTTGGGGAATATTATATATTTTCCTAAAAAAACTAAGAATGCTTTAAACAAAAAACTAAAACAACTTCTTTTACTAGAAAAGTTTTTTCTGCTTACTTCCTTCGAGTATACTTTCAAAATCAAGCCCCATTGTATCTAAAATCGTCTTCGCTATCGGCTTGATTTGCTTGTCAATATAATGCTCATAATCTATTTTATGTTTTAATTTCTGTATCGGTTCTGGACCGTCTTTAGTGATTAAATACTCTATAACGTTCCCCTCAATCTTATCTAATTTTCTTGCTGCTTTAACGTGTGGCGGCGTAGTCTTTGTGTATTCTTCCAAGTCTTTTCTAATAGATTTTCTATAAACTAGCTTAGCATCTAATTTACCATCACTTATTTCTTTAATTTTATTTCTAATAAATTTTTCAGTATCTTCGTTTTTAAAAATTTTCAATAATAGCTCTCTTTGGAATTCCCTAGCAACATCCGTCCAATCTCCACGCACCGCTTCTAATCCAACAACATCTAAAATTTCTTTCTTACCGTCAAATATTAAACCAGCATATCTTTTTTTAGCAGCTTTACCAACATCCTCGCCTTCTTTTCTAAGTGCTAAAAACAGGATAGATAAATATTGCTTCTTAAATTCCAACTCCAAATAAGATTCACGATGATAATTTTCTTTAACATAATCTTTGTAAAAATCATTAATATAATTTTGTAGAACTATCGCTAATTTATCTGCCTTATCAAAATCTAAATTAGTTTCAACAAAAACACTATCAGTATTGTGTGCCAAAACATAATTAGCAAAAAACCTATGAGTATCTTCCACTTCAATATCATAAACATATTTTGGAGAAGTAATCTTTTCTATGCTTTTTACACCCTGAATATCAAACTCATAATTTTTTATATGCCTTTTTTGAGTAGGATTATTCTTTATGTCTGCCTTTTTATTTTTTCTATCCAAGATAAATCCTATTTTTTCTAAGAAGATATCTTTATTTTTAATTAGAATATTCTTAGAATAAGAGCCCGAAGAATAGACTTTATTTTTTGTCTTATATTTATTAACAGAATTCTCCTTAAAAACGGAGTGAGATATTCCCACCCTATATAACAACTTTCTTACTTCCAGAATATATTCATCATATATAGAAGTATATTTGATAATAGGTGATTTATTTCGAATCATAACACTCCCATCCGCTGAAAACAATCCTCTCAGAAATGCTGCTATATTCTCTTCTTTTTCATCAAATACCCATTTGGGAATTATTTTTCTATTTTTCTCCCTAAAAGAGTCACACATTATCTTTACCAAAATCAATCCATTAATAGTTAAATCTCCACCGCGACTTTTACTAAACCAATAATTTTTTATATATCCCTTCTTTTGCAAAGGAATTATCAACTTACTTAAAACTTCTTTTGTATCCAAACCTAAAGACAGCTTAAGATAATAGTCTTTATTGTCTAACTCGTTAATTTTATTCCTCGAAAAACTTCCATCTCCAACAAAATATCCCATAAACTCGTAAACTTCTTTGGGATAGCCTTTAGTTTTATGTTTTATATTTGGAATTTTTTTTAAAGAAATGATAGTTCCCGCTTTATTTCTAATTTCGGATGGCTTAACTTCAACTAGCCTATTCAAGGGATTAGAAATATTTTCTTTTTTACTATTATGCGCCAATGACTGATAACCAATTAATGAATGATCTTCAGTTATGTCTATATGCCAGTTGTTTGTAAAATGCACCCTATACATCTCCTTGCTACACTTATGCCTCATCACATACTTAACTGGTTTAAATACTGAATTTCCGCCACCATCTAAAGTTAATACGTGAATATCATCTCTAAAATCATATTCTTTTCCAAAATTTTTATTATCTACCTTTGTAAATAACTTTTCTATATCTTCCTCGAAAACCTTTCCGCCACTTTTTACAATTATCTTTGTCTTTCCATCAACGCTATCACTATAAATTGTCTTATGTCTTTTTTCTTCTATTTTCTTCGCAGTTAACTTAATTATCTCTTGTCCAAAACTAGTAATCGCGCTTCCCATTTTCATATTAAAATATCTGCAATTCGGAGAAGCCAAAACACCGAAGAAAGAATTCATAATAATTTTAATTGCGTAACTTGATAACTCTCGTTTTTCTTTTTTTGCTAGCTCTCTTGCTTCATGTAGAGAATGAATTATAGAAGGTAAAATCCCTTCTTGGTTTATAAAAAAAGCTCCGTTAGGAGATTCTATCATATTCTTCTCTTTATTTTCTCTAAAACTTGCTGGATCTATATTAAATGTCTTGATAATGGAAGGATATAGCGATTTAAAATCCAAAACAACAACATTATGATAAATTCCTGGTTTTGGCGTCATTACAAACGCGCCAGTTATTTTTGCGTCCTTATTCCCAAATCTTGTGGTAGGAGAAACCAGCCCTCTTTTGTGCGCCTCTCTAATATACAAAGAATCAAAACTCGCAATAGACGCCGTTAGTCTATCTATCGGCATACCTGTTAAACTAGATCTTTCAATAGCTAAGTCAATCATTTTTGTTTTTTCTAAAATCTCATAAACTAGCCGACAGTCCATAAGATTATATTCTACTAATTTTTCATGTTCCTTTACACCACCAGAAAACAATTCCTCTATTTCTTCAAAACGCTCTTTCCCAATAATTAGCTTAGTTTTCCCTAAAATCTGCTGAGCCACTTCATTAAGCGTATAATTTTCAAATTTTATGTTTTTTATAGAAGGTGCTTCTTTTATGAATGGGTCTCTAATCATGGTTAAACCGTCCAATACTATTCTACCTGGGACATCCATTTTAGAGTTTCTAAAAAAATCTTCTTCAATTCTCAATGTAACATTTTCGTTTGTTCTTCCAAAATCAAAGGGAATTTTATATTTTTGAAAAAGCGATTTTAAATAATCAAAATCAAAATCAATAACGTTCCATCCTGTAATAATGTCTGGGTCTAATAAAATCATTTCCTCTCTAAATTTTTCCAAACACTCTTCTTCGTTTTTACATTTAACAGCATTCTTAATATTTTGATTTCCAACGATAAAAACACGTTCGATTTTTTCAGAATAAATACCAATACAATAAAGACCTTTTTTACCAGTCTCTATGTCTATTGAAACAGTTTTTAATTTAAAATTTGCGATAGGCTCTGATTTTTTAACGTTTGCATCTCTATATACGCGACCGACTTTTTCTTCTTGCTCGAAATCGCCACTAATCTCAACAAATCCCCTAATATCCCTATCCATCATAAATCTATACTCTGGTTTTATATCCGACTCAAAACTATCAACTCCTTCTTCGTGTAATCTTTTAGAAAACTTGGTTAATTCTGCTTGATTTTCAAAAACGATTTTCAAAACACTTTTACCTAAGAAATTTTTAAAACTAGACTTTTCTATTCTGTTTTTATCAGAAAAATCTTTTAGTATTTTTTCACAAGTTTTTCTATCTTCTTCTTTTGCGAAAAAATATGGTTCAAAAGAATTAACAGAAGCGAAACTTTCTGAATTTTCTAGTCTTCCAAATAATCTTACAAAAGTTTTTCCATCAATAGTTATACTGTCTGGATAAACCACAAAACCTTTATATGATACCATTACTATAAAACCACAAAGATTTATTTAAATCCTTCTAAACCCCAAACTTTATTAATTTCATTAACATTAATATATCATGGGCGTACAAATATCCGAAATAATCCCAAAGAAAGAAATAGAACTTTCAGAACTAAAAGGAAAAACAATAGCAATAGATGCATTCAACACGCTTTATCAATTTCTAACAACTATAAGACAGCAAGACGGAACACCACTAATGGATTCTAAGGGAAATACAACCTCACACCTTTCCGGACTTCTATATCGAAATATCAATCTTTTAACAGAAGGCATAAATCTTATTTATGTTTTCGATGGTAAACCTCCCGAACTCAAACTAAAAGAAATACAAAAAAGGAAAGAAGCGAAAGAGCTAGCTCAAGAAAAATATAATGAAGCTAAGGAGCACCAGGACTTTGCCGAAATGAAAAAATATTCTGCTCAAACTGTAAAAATAACCGAAACAATAATTCAAGAAAGTAAAGAGTTGCTAGAAGCGCTTGGTATATCCATTGTCCAAGCAGAAAGTGAGGGCGAAGCCGAAGCTTCTTCAATAGCTCGAAATAAATTTGCATGGGCATCCGCATCCCAAGATTATGATTCTTTGCTTTTCGGAGCACCTAGATTGATTAGAAATTTAACTCTTTCACGGAAAAGAAAAACTTCTTCCGGAGCAATAGTTGATACCGTAATTGAACTAATAGAGTTTGAAGATGTACTAAATAAATTGCAAATAAATCAAGACCAACTTATCTGCTTAGCTATTCTGGTTGGAACCGACTATAATCCTGGCGGAGTTAAAGGAATTGGGCAAAAACGTGCTTTGGAAATTGTTCAGAAATACCAATATCCTGTAAAAATATTTGAATATGTTTCTAATTCTGAAAAATATCTATTAGACTTTGATTGGACCGAGATTTTCAAGCAATTTAAAGAATTTAAACCTGTTACGCGAGAAAAAATACCTGATTTGAAAATCAACAAAGAAAAAATTATTGATATACTGGTTAATAGACATGATTTTTCACAAGAACGAATTGATTCTGCGCTTGAAAAACTAAAAATCTTAGAAGAAAATAAAAAACAAAAAGGACTTAACGAATTTTGGTAGTAGCTAGTTCTGGAAAGTCTCTTCCAAGTTGATTTAATAAAACAGAATATACGTGTAAATTTAAATCTCTCTCTAAAAGATCTGGACTATATTCTGATCCGAAGTGATCCCCAATAGCCACACCAACCCCACAACTTCTACTATTACCATAATCACAAGAAACAACAATATCTTGGAATTTATCTTTGTTTCTTTTTAAGAAATCAGTAATTCTACTTGCGTGATCTTCCGTGAACAATATATAATCGTCATACGAACCCGGATTTAGTTCTTTATCTTCGGGTATTATATCATCAAAAACTAACGGTAATATTCCTACGTATAATTTTTCATCTAATTGACCATATTCTATATTTCTTTGTGCTCTAACTGGGGCAGAACTCATACATCTAATTGCCAAGCTCTCATTTCTAGGAATAACTCGTTCTACACTAAACCTATCTAAAGCATATATCATTTGAATAGGTAAAATGATTACTTCTTAAATTTATCTACAGTGTAAATCTTACTATTATATACAGAAAAACTATTCAACTAAATTACTCCTCTTTTAAAAATTGTCTAATAACTTTTAATATTTCTTCCCACGTTACTGGTCTAAAATTCCATTGATCAACACCAACATTGACCAAAATAACGCCATTCTCTCTCTTAATCTTCCATTTTTCATGAACGTGTCCCACTAAATTAATTTTACAATCTTTATTATAATCTATCGGATTATGACACAAATAAACCAACCCTCCCCCAATCTCTATTACGCAAGATTTTAATTTTGTATTTAGAGAATTTCTCCTGTCATGATTTCCTTTTAAAAAAATCACATTACCATTTAGTTGAGAAAGCCAAAAATTATAATTCTCTGTCATCCCCTCTCCTTTCTTTCCATTTTTAGAGTTCTTGAAACAAAAGTCTCCTAAAAAATAAACTACATCTTCCGGTTTAACTCTCTGATTCCAATTATGAATAAGATTCTTGTTCATTTGCTCAAGACTCTTGAATGGTCTACAACAATATTTTATTATGTTTTCGTGACCAAAATGACTGTCTGCTGTGAAAAATATATTTACCATTTTTTTATTTTGTAAAAACTCACCTTGAAAAATTCAGTTCAAAATCCATCAAGGAACCAGCAACATGGCTTTGGTTTATTTTTGCTTTATTTAATCCGCTTTAGCACGTGGCATTTTTTTATTTTTGCAGATGATTTTTCAAACTATGTTTGAATATTAGGTGTTGTCTTCGAAATTTCTTCAATAGACTTTAATGCTTGTTCAATTGCACCAATCTGTTCCTGAAATACCTTTTCTTTATTTTCTGTTTGTTCTTTCGAACTTTCAAAATCTTGCTTGGCTTTTTCAATCTCTAATTCCATTCTTCTTTCTTCTCGCTTATTGTCTTCCAATATATCTTTCTTCCAATTCTCTAATTCTTTTCTTAGTTTCTCTATTCTTTGCTCTTTTTTCTTAACTTCTTCTTTGATGTTCGACCTAGAACTCATTATCTCGATTTTCTTTTGAGTTAATCTTTCAACAATACTATATCTTGACTGACTTTCTACCATATTAACTAATTAGAATAAAAACAAATTATATAACTTGTGCGTAAGCAAAAACTGCCCCAAAAACTCCCCAAAAAGCTTTAAGAATTATTTTCCAAAAACTTCTTCTTTTTCTTAAGTTTCTCAGGATCATCCAAATAATTTTCTTCAGAAACCACCGGCTTCCCAGTTATAGATTCTATTTCTTTTCTAGCATTCCCAGCAATAGAACCACCCTTTCTTGCGACATCTAAACTTTCAACAAAACCATCCGGATTTTCTTTTTTAGAAATCTCCTTTGTTGAAACTTCCGCAAGCATGTTTAAAACAAGTTCGAGATTTGTCATATTATCTCTCAAATTTTCCTTTTTTAAATTCTTTAATTTTTTATAATCTCTAACAGACAAATCTGACCAAGATTTTGTAAGTTCATCAGTTAAAATTGCAAATTCTAATTCGTCTTCCACGCCAGATCTCTCCCATTCGTCTGTTAGCTCTTTTCTTATCTCTATTGTTTTAAGTCTTTGATTTATCCACTCTTTTGAATACCCCTTTTTGAGATAATTCTTCATAGCTCGGTCTATAGCTAATTCAGGATCATACATCTCATCTATTCTTTCGTTTCCTACCTTTGCAAGCCACAATTTGAAGGGTTCAGCTTTTTTTGAAGGAATAGATTGGATTAAACGAAGAATTTGTTCAGTATCTGCGACGTCAGTTTCCCTTAATTTACCATCTTCTGCAATCATTTTCAACTGTCCGATTTTACCGGACAGTTCAGAACCTTCATCTTGTAACTTAATTTTTAAATCCGCCCAGTATTTTCTCGGACGAGAACTTTCAGTTAAGATTTCCACAACATCAACTATAGAAAAAAACCATCTTTCTTTTTCTTCATCCCAGTGCGTTCTAACATTCTTCCCATTAAAAATTTTTATTTTTTTAGATTCCTCCATCATTCCACCACCTCCAATGATTTTTTCTTCTTAAGTTTCTCAGGATCATCCAAATAATTTTCTTCAGAAACTATCGATTTTCCAATTTTGAGTTCAGCCTCTTTTCGGGCATTTCCTGCAACTTCTCCGCCCTGTTTAGCAGCAATTGCACACTCTTCAAAACCTTCAGCATTTTTATTTATTGTGATTTCATTCGCAACCTTTTCACCCAACATCCCAAAAATAAGTTCAAGTTCATTCATATGATCTCTTAAATTTTCTCTTTCAAGTCCTTTCATTTTTTTATGTTCGTCTATTGAAACGCCAAAGGTAGCTTTTGCAATTTCATTTGTCAAAATAGCATATTCAACCTCCTCTTTTACCCCACGATTTTTCCATTCATCCGTTAGATTTTGTCTTACTGCCATACCTCGCAATCGCTTGTCCACCCAATCTTTAGAATATCCTTTTTTCTCATACAAATCTTTCATTCTGTCTTGAGCAAGTTCTGGATTTTCAATTTCCTGAACTCTTTCATAGCCAACTTTCGCAAGCCATCTTTTAAACGGCTCTGCTTTCTTTGAAGGAATTGATTGGATTAACCTAAACGCTCCCTTGACAGATACGCAATTAACCGACTGTTTTCCTCCAGCCGTAACTATCTCAAGGGGGGTGGCAATCTGCCCCCATCCTTCATTAAAACCCTCGTCTCTTCTTCTCATATCTTTAAGATATCCAGACGGATCCTTTGAATCTGCAAGTACAGCTACAATATCCGTAGCCACAAACCACCACTCCTCATTAAACCACTTTTTCCTTATCTCCTTCCCATTAAACAGAGCTAAATGCGTCTCTTCACTCATTTTAATCTCCTATTTTTTTCATTCGTTAAAATAGTATATTCGATTTCCTGCACTCTTTCTACCATAATATATCAAATCCCGCCTCCTTTAAATTTATTTGCTTTATTTCCATCTAAATAAGTTAAAACGACTTTTCTTTTTTTATCATCTTCCGCAAGATAAGAATAAATTTCTTTGCCTTTTTCTAAATCACAACCATCCACAACTAGCTTGTTTATTGATACGTAAGCTGTTGCTCTCTTTAAAATTATCTTGCTTTTCCAGCCGAGCCCTAAAAAATTACACCTCATAATTCATTTAGGAGCCTAATGTTTATAAATCTTTCGGTGCCTAAACTTTTAAATAGTCTTTTTTACTAAAATATATATGAAACTACAGAAAAGATTTTCAAGAAATTATAATAAGAAAGATTACTACAAATATGTTGTAAATGTTCCCGCAATGATTGTTAAAGAGGCAGGAATAAAAGAAGGAGAAGAGCTAGACATAGAAGTGAAAGATGGAAAAATTGTGTTAAAGAAAAAAACTTATACGTGAACTAAAAAAATTTTAATATACGACTAATAACTTTTAATATTTCTTCCCACGTTACTGGTCTAAAATTCCAATATCAGTTTCTTTTAATTTGCCAAAAATATTATAAACTTTTATTTAATCTCTAAAATCAAAACCTTTATATACCTATAGTGTATAAATATATAATAATAGTGTATAATACAAAATGCTAACTGAAAACGAAAAAAAAGTAATTAGAACCCTTCTTTTCTCATTCGGAGAAGAATATTCTATAAATGAAATTGCAAGAAAATGTAGCCTTGCTCCTAATGGTGCACTAAAAATACTTAGAAAATTATCAGAAGAGGGAATAATTACTCTTAAAAAAATAGCAAACATTAGCACCTATAGCTTAGAATTTGCGAGTCCTAAAACAAAAAGCATATGCGAACTTTCACTAATAACTAATCCGAGCTCTAAAATAAAGAACCGACTAGACGACCTAAAAGACTTACAAGAGCTAACTGAAATAGGAATAATTTTCGGATCCTATATAACTGAAAAGCTAAACCCTGGAGATATAGACTTATTTTTTCTTTTAAAAGAAGAGAACTTCAAAAAATACAAGGAAAAAGTCAAATATATATATCCCGCAATGCCTCTTAAAATTCAAGATATCCTACAAACCGGAAAAGACTTAACAGAAAATATATTAAAAAAAGATAAAGTAATAATTGAAATATTACAGAAAGGATTTGTTTTGTGGGGACAAGATAAACTAATAGAAATTATAAAAAATGGATATAAAAAATAAACTAAAAAACTGTTTAAAAGAAGGAGAATGCGGAGAAAGACATAGGGGACTAAGAAAAATAACCCATTCAGAAGAAAAAATAGCTGGGCACATAAAAAAAGCTATCCATAATTTTAATGCAATAGATTTATTTTCAAAACTAAATTATTCTGATTGGAGCGCATCGGCTGCTTTTTATTGTCTTTATCATTCTCTTTTGGCACTAATTGCTAAAAAAGGATTTGAATCCAGAAACCAAGGGTGTACTTTTGCCCTAGTTGAAAAAATGATAGAAGATAAAGAGATTTCTCTAACCAAAGAAGAATTAAAAGAAATTTTTGACAAAGACATAACTGAAAATTTAGAACAAAGCAATAAAATCTTAGACTTAAGAGAAAATATGCAATATTCTATAAAAACCTCATTAGAAGAA
>CAYOYC010000003.1:0-41158 GCA_964408125.1 Candidatus Woesearchaeota archaeon | reverse complement strand
TTTAAAAAAATAAAAAAGGCAGACAAGCTGCCATAAACTAATTATTTACCACAACCACAACTTCCAGTTCCTTGCACGGCAGCACATCCTGACGAACCACAAGTGTCTACACTCCCAACCTGACAACTTCCACCACACGAACTAGATTTGTCACAAGTACATTCTCCGCCATTTACAGCTCCACAACTTGCCAAACCACAATTACTATCTGCAGTACAACTTCCGTTACATTTTCCGCATCCAGTATTGGCAATTGCATTCCCATCTGTCTGCAAAGCATTCACGGCAAAAAACCCGCCTACTATTAAGACAAGCACCATGCCCACTATTATCAAAGTCTTCATTTTACCTCCAATTGAAATTTAATTTTCATAATTTATTAATAGAATCCTTTATTATAATGGCTTTGACGAAACTAGTTTCAACCCTTTAAAATCACAAAATTATTCATTCCTCTTCTTTTTCTCTCAACAATCTGCTTTGATTCTAGTTTATCTAACAATCGAGTCAATCCGACTTTCCCAACACCCAGCTTCTCCATTAAATCTGCCTGGAATATCCCTCCGCTCCCCTGAATAATTTTAACTGCTTCTTTTTCCCTAGAATCTAATCCAATTAAATTAACAGGCTTTCTTTTTTCAGCCACCGTTCTAGTTTTCAAAACTATTTTTTCATTCTCTTTCGCAAATATTAAAAATAATCCAATAAGTAAAACAACTCCAACAACTATCAAACTAATCCATGTCTGAACATTTAGATCACTATACATTTCACAAGTTGGCCCATGAGAACAAGTTAAGCCTATATTGTCCTTAATTACTCCATTAAATAATAAAATCATCACTGCCATAACAACAGCAATACCCATTATCAAATATCCTACATTTTTATTTTTCATAAGAAAAACAAGAGAATAGGCTATAAAAAGCTACGCCTAGACTGTTAACAAAATAATAGCGAGGGCGGGATTTGAACCACGCGACCTCAAGGTTATGGGCCTTGCGAGCTGACCAGACTGCTCCACCTCGCTATAATCAAATCTATTTAGACAGGCTTTTAAAGCTTACTTTTCTTCTCATTTCATGAGCAAAAAGAGTTCAAAAAAATTAAAAGAAGACATAATAAATATTCCTAATCTTCTAACACTCTCAAGAGTCATTTTAACAGTTTTTTTAATCTACATGTTTATTTTTGACTTTTCTGTTGGTAGTCTATTGTTCGTTTTCATTATTGCAGCACTAACTGATTTCCTAGACGGTCAAATCGCAAGAAGATGGGATAAGGTCACAAGTTTTGGCGCAAAATTTGACATGATTGCAGATAGATTCTTATGGACATCATTTGGATTGTGTATATTAATTTTCTTTCCATTAAGAGGAATATTTGATGAATATCATGTATCACAAATGCTGATCATACTCTCTCGAGAAATATTATGCCTCCCTTTTCTTATAATTAATTTTCTAAGGAAGAAAGAAACAACTCCCCTGGTGCATAGATGGAGCGGAAGAACAACAACCTTTTTACAAGGGTTTGCCATGCCAATTTTAATTTTGAGTGTTTACTCAAACTACTTTAGCTTTTCAATAATCCTTTCAATAGTCACTGGAATAACTGGTGTATGGTCTTTTTTTACCTACATTAAAGATATAAAATTCTTAGGATAGTCGTAAGCTTCGATAGTTTTATAAGTAGTTTTTTGATTTAAATTTAATCTGAGGAGGTACCGAAGTGGTCAAACGGGGCAGACTCAAAATCTGCTGGCTTCTGCCTTCAGGGGTTCGAATCCTCTCCTCCTCATTCTAGCAGAAGAAAATAAATCTATGCAGAAAAATTTGATTTGCAAAGGAATTTAAAGTACCCTCAAGATATTCTTTTGATAGACACGAGGGACTAAAGTAAATAAAAATGGAAAAAGAAAATAAAAGTTATTTAATCGGTATCGATGATGCTGGAAGGGGCCCAGTTTTGGGGAGCATGTTCTTAGCTGGCGTTTTAATTGAAAAAGACAAACAAGAAGAACTAAGGACACTAGGTGCAAAAGACTCGAAATTACTATCTCCCGCAACCAGAAGAAGTTTGGCTAGAAAAATAAAACGTTCCTATAAATTTCACATCGAAAAGTCGACACCAAAAGAAATAGACGATTGTGACAATCTAAATAATTTAGAGGCAATTAAATCTGCAATGATAATAAATCGACTTGCAAGCGGGCTAAAAGGGGAAATAGAAGCAATTGTAGATTGTCCATCCGTAAATATCGAAGCATGGTCTGCCTACCTAAGTAATTTAATTATAGATCATAACATAAAAATAACAGCAGAACACAAGGCAGACTTTAATCACCCAGTTGTATCTGCAGCATCAATTATAGCAAAAGAAACAAGAGAAGAGGAAGTGGCTCAAATAAGGAAAGAATTAGATGTAAAATTTGGTTCCGGATACCCCTCAGACCCACAGACTATTGAGTTTATAAAACATAATTACAAAAATGAAAAATATAAGGATATAATAAGGCATTCTTGGGACACAGTAAAACAGCTAGAAAAAAAGTCAAAACAGAAACAATTTTCCTAATCCTACCCTAACAATCTTTAAAAAAGTCATTTTCGTTGATATTCCATGGGTCATATAAAAAAACTGGTGATACAGGGGTTCAAATCATTCGCAAGAAAGACAGAAATTCCTTTTGAAAATGCAATGAACATTATTGTTGGTCCAAATGGATCTGGAAAGTCCAATATTGCAGACGCACTTTGTTTTGTTCTTGGAAGAATGTCAATCAAATCTATCAGAGCCGCAAAAGCAGCAAATCTACTTTTTTCCGGAAATAAAAATTATAAGGGAGTAACCGAAGCATACGTAGAATTAGTTTTCGATAATGCAGACGGAGCCTTCAGCATAAACTCAACCGAAGTTTCCATTAAAAGAGTAGTTAGACGAAATGGATTATCTATATATAAAATAAACAACGAAACAAAAACAAGACAAGAATTAATTGAATTAATAGCACAAGCTGGTATCGACCCAAATGGTTTTAACATTGTACTTCAAGGCGACATAACTTCCTTTGTAAAAATGGGTCCAGATGAAAGAAGAAGAGTTATAGAGGAAGTAGCTGGAATTTCAATTTACGAAACACGAAAAGTAAAATCTCTTCATGAATTGGAAAAAACAGATGAAAAATTAAAAGAAGTCTCTGCTATTCTAAGAGAAAAAAATGCCTATTTAAAAAACTTAGAAAAAGACAGGCAGGATGCGCTTAACTATCAAAGAATAGAGCAACTTATGAAGAAATGTAAAGCAACTGTCCTTTCAAAAACAATAAAAGAAAAAGAAAAAGAAATCTGGTCAATAGAAAAAGCTCTAGAAAATAATAAAAAAGAAATCGATGACAGAAAGGCAAAATCAAGAAGTAAAGAAGTAGATATTAGATCCTTACAGGAAAAAATAAATGAAGTAAATAAAAACATTCAACTATCTACTGGGGAAGAGCAAGAAATATTACACAAAGAAATTTCTGAATTAAAATCGATTTTAGGCGGAACCGTAGCCAGAAAAGAAAACTTTGAAAACAGAATAGAACAAAACAAAGAAAAAGAATTAAATTTAAAAGAAAAACTAAAAGAATTGGATATTGAAATCCAAAAAATGCATAATTCTAGCCCAGAAATAAAAAAACAACAAGGCGCATTAAAAGAAATCCAGGAAAAGTTTGATATCTTAGAAAAGCAAAGAAGGACTTTTTATATAACAAAGAGTGAACTTTCTACTCTTGAAAATAAAAAAGAAGAAAAAAATAGACTAATTATAGGTTATAATAAGGAATTAGAGATAATTGAAAGAAACCTTAATCAAATATTTTCTGAAATAAAATATGAGAAATCCATCTCTGGGCTTACGACGCTAAAAGACAAAACAATATCTGAAAGAATAAACTTAAAAGAAAAAAGAACATCAATCGAAAAAGAAATATTAGAATTAGAAAAAACAAACGCTATATTGATACAGGCCGTAACAAGAGAAAGAAAACTAAAAGGAGATATAATAGGTTTAGACATCTGTCCAATGTGTAGAAATAAAATAACAGAAGAACACAGATGCTATGTTATTGACTCTTCCAATGGCAAAATAAAAAACGCAGACGAAGAAATTATAAAAAATACAGAAAAAAAGAAACAGCTATCCGAAGAAACTAACACCATAATGGATAAAACATCTCTATTAGAACAAAAACAGAGAGAATTGGAAATAGATCTTATGAAAATAAAAAACGCAGAAGAAAAGAAAGAAAATATCAAGAGGATAATAACTAACAAAAAAGAAGCAGAAGATTCACTAATAGAATTAAATAAAAGAATAAATGAATTAAAATTAAAATTTGAAGAACTAAAGAATGTCGAAGAAAGATATGAAGAAACGAGATTAAAAATACAAGAATTCTCCATTATGGATGTAGATATCGATACCAACGTGGCTCTAAAACAAAGAGAATTGGAAAGAATAAAATCAGAAATTAAAACAATAGTAAGAGATTCAGAGGGAACACAAGTAGAACTCAATGTAATATTAGAAAAACTTCAAGAAAACGATAAAATCCTCAACAAAAAAGAGCTAGAGGAAGAAAAACTATACGAAAAATTCCAAAAACTATACACAGATAGAAACGAATTGCAAGATCAACAAAAAGCTGTTGAAACATTCGTTATGGGAATACAACATGAGATAAGAAATTTTGAAGAAAAAGCTGGAGCAATTAATATCCAAAGAGCGCAACATCATGCACAACTTGAAAATCTCAAATTTGAATTTAAAGATTTTGAGACAACAGAACAAGTAAGTATGACAATAGAGCAGGCAAGAGAAAAAATACAAGAATCTCAAATAAGATTGGGACAATTAGGAACCATAAACCTAAAGGCAGTTGAAATCTATGAGCAAGTTAAGAGTGCATGCGATCAAATTGCAGAAAAAATGAACACAATTTCGCAAGAAAAAGAAAAAATTATGAAAATAATCTCTGAAATAGATAAGAAAAAGAAAAAATCTTTCATGACAACTCTTGATGCTCTTAATAATTTATTCACAAGAAACTTTACTCAATTAAGTAAGAAGGGAGAGGTATTCCTAGATATAGAAAACAAAGAAGACCCATTTGCTGGTGGACTAAGTATCATAGTTAAAGTCGGCAAGGGAAAATATTTTGATATATCTTCTCTATCTGGTGGAGAAAAAACATTAGTAGCGCTATCGTTAATATTCGCAATCCAAGAACATAAACCATATTGTTTCTATATATTTGACGAAATAGATGCCGCTTTAGACAAGCACAATTCCGAACTTTTAGCAGCTCTAATAAAAAGATATATGCTTGCCGGCCAATATATCATTATCACCCACAATGATGCTCTAATTAGCGAAGCAACGACTTTATATGGTGTATCTATGCAAGAAGGATTATCAAAGGTAATATCACTAAAAATCTGACTCTATTTTCTTCGTCTATCCCCTCTTTCTTTTTAAAAAAAATGGATTAAAAAATAAAAATCCAAAATTAAATTGTGTTTAATAGTAGCTAGTTTCTACTTCTTCTGTTGGTTTGCTCTTTCTTGTTAGAAGAACAGCCAATACAACAAGTAATGCAACAAAGATTATTACAAGAATAACTGTTAGTGCAATAGCAGAATATGAAACTGTTTGACCAGTCACATTTGCATTGAAAACAATTGTTTTCCCATTAGCTTCTACTGTAAATGGATATACTCCTTTCTTGGCATCATTAGATGCTGTTACAGTTACTTGAACTATTTTGCTTGATCCTGCATCAACAGTAACTACTGAGGGTACAGAAACTGACAAATCAGATCCAGAAACCGCATTAAGACTATACACCATTACTTTATCAGCAGAGTTAACAAGAATCATCTCGAATGTCTTTGTTTCTCCAGCTCTAATATCTTGGCTCTTAACAGCAGATACAACTTGAGTGTCACTAGATGCGCTTACTCTGATTTGTCTTGTAAGAGTTGTTGTGCTATCAGCATCATAAACTTTTACAACCATATCATAAGTACCATCTTTAGCTGCTGAAGGTATTCTTAATTGAACAATCTTCTGTATAGCATCAGTATCGTCGCAATTATATTCGCAAGATTCTACAGCAACAAGATCACCTAAGTAACCCTTTGCAGAAACGCCTAATTCTGGTATTGTTACTGTAACAAATCCATCATCAGAGTTTTCGAATCCATTGTTTTTGATAACAACAGAGACTGGAACTACATCGCCAGCTGAAACACTTGAATCATAGTCAACAGATAAAAGTCCTAATTGATAGGAATTTCTCTGCATAGCTATTGTATATTCTTTATTGTATTCGTTGTCTGGGCTATAGACTCTTACTTTTAAAATAAGATCTTCTGTAGTTTCGTCCATGCTCTTTGGAAGTTGCACATTAAGCAACTTTGTATAAACACTTCCGGAAACAACATTAAATCTACCAGTAGAATCTGAGTATTCCTCACTTCCACCATAGACTTCAATTCTTATCTTAACATCACTACCGCTTTCATTGAAAGTAGCTAAGTCTGCCTTGAATGTTACCCTTACAGGTATCATATCGCCAGCAAATCCAGCTAAATTAACAATAGGAACATGCCCATTAACAACATCAACGCCATTAACGTTAAGTATTACTGAGGAATTATCCACTAAAGCAGATGTCAGACCAAACATAAATACGCCTAAGACTGCTATTAAAGCAACCATTAAAGTTTTTGTGTTCATTTTGGTTTAATATTAATTTAGTTAAAATAGAAACCCAAAAGACCTTTATAAATCTTACCATTTTGTTGTAACTATGGAATTACAAATATTTATAAATGGTATACCATAAGGTACCATATAGGACTAAGGTCCAGTAACGAAAAATGAAAAGACAAAACACTCCATGGGACGATTTGCTCCCAATTGAAGACGACCACGGAATGGGGCTTGGAAGGATTCCAGAAATACTTAGAAAAAAAAGATTACACTACGAACAGCCCCCTATAACAATAATCCCATATAGAGAGAAATTTATCGTTTGGGATGGGCACGGAAGAACCACCGGTTTCATGCTATGTAGGAAAGTATATGTTCCTTCTGTAATTTTAGAAAATGACAAGGACATGAGACGAGCTGTAATGGGAACAAGAGAACCATTTAAGTCACTAGAAAAGATAAGGCAAGAATATGAATTAGAGATAAGTCCAAAACTTGAATCATTAGGAATAAGGACATTTGAGGATTATCCAGTATACCAAGAACTACTAAGGAGATGCGCATAATGACAAGGAACAACATCACAACACTAAAATTAGAAAAAGAAACAAAAGAAAGACTTGAGAAACTTAGAGAACACAAACGAGAAACCTACGATGATATCATTAGAAAGATTATGTACGTTCTTAACACGGTTAGAGACGAACCAGCAAAAGCTAGAGCAATTCTAGAATTTATTGATGAGAAAAGGAAAAGAATGTTCGAAACAGAATTCTCCAAAAGGGAAAGAATAGCTAAGAGTATACCAGGCAAAAAACAGACAAGACAGACCAAAAGTTCTATTTAGTCTTTCCCCACAATTCCATCCCTTCCGTCGCATCTCCAACCGGATCAGGCGCTTCTGAAATAATAGTTATGTTTTTATCTAGAGTTTTCAAAAAACTAAGTAAACCCTTCCACTCCTTCTCTTCAGTATGCCTATGGTTTTTCTCGCCTTTATCTCCATAAACAATTCCAGAAAAATGGCAATGCCAGTATTCCGCCTTTCCAAAACTCTCTTCAACTAATTCAAAATTGTTTTTATCATACCTAGCAAGCACATGCGCGAAATCAATACAAAAACCACACCCAGTTTCTTTAACAAGTTTTGAAATTTCTTCAATCGAACCAAACACGTTTCTCTTCCCCATTACCTCAGGACACAAAACAACATTAAACTCTTTCTTTTTAATTTCTTCCAACAACTCGATAATTTCCTTTTTAATATTCTGAAACGCTTCTTCGGGCTCCATCTTAGAATAAAATCCCGCATGAAAAACAATTGGCGTTTTGTACTTGTCACTAGACAAGTAATGCCCGATCTCACAACAGTCTAAAATTCTTTTTTTACTTGCTTCGATTTTTGTTTTATCATCTGAATTTAAATTAATATAATAAGGAGCATGAATACTTAGATTAATATCTAACTCTTTAGCCTTTTTCCCAATTTCTTCTGCACTTTTTTTATCAAGATAAACGCCGTAAGTAAATGCAATTTCACAAGCCTTCAAGCCTAATTTATGATATTTTTCTAGAACCACACTTGCTTCCGTTTTCCCGCCCAAGCCAGAAGGACCAAATCTCATCACCATATCTTAATAATAAAATCTTGATTAATAATACTTCCGTTTGCATATAGTACTGGTTTTCTATAAACACCCGCAATCGCCTCTACATCTTGCGGAACCTGTTTATTTAGAGAATAATTATTAGATGTTATCGCAAAATCTACTGTCTGGGGCACCCCAAGAGTCATTTTTAATCCATCATATTCCTCATGATATCTTCTACTTATTTCCTGTAAAGATTTATTGGAATAGACAATCTGGACCTCAATATACCCAAGCGTATAATTTTTTTCAACACATTTGGATAGCCCATCAATACCCTCAAATTCATCTGAAGCGTAAACATAATAATAACAATCATCCTGCCCATCTATCGGAACTCCTATCGCATTAGTATTAGTAATTTCTTTTGGTCTACAAAGATCTCCCTCCCAGCAATCGCCAGTACCTTCCGTCGCATTCGCTTTCTTTACCATCGCAATTGTGACGTTACTAACGGTATTATCAAAAAACTCATTTTTTAAACCAAAAAGAATAGATCCTTCAAGAGTATTCTTCTGAGTTGGCTGTAAATACATCATTAAGAATAGAGAAAATCCAACAAAAAGTACAAATGCAATAATTATCTCTAAATGAGACGAACCCTTCTTTCCAATCCTCTTCATAATAATATAAGAAAAAACAAATTTATAAGTCTATCTTTTATTCTTCCTCTATTTCATCTATATCATCTTCTCCAAGCTCGTCATCATCGTCGAATTCTTCTTCGACAACACTTTCCACTAGTTTCTTCTTCGCATTTGCCTTAGCGTCTTCTTTTGCTTCCGCAACCAGCTCTGCTTCTACTTCATCTTTTTCCATTTTTTCTACCATTTTGAAATAAAAATTATTCTAATTCAATATCGTCATCTAAATCTGACTCACTGAACTCATCTAATTTCTCCTCTTCTGGGTTTCTGCCTCTTTCGTCTAAATTCATTTTAACACCTTTTTAGTCTGTTTTTTAGTTTTTTGCAATGTTTATAAATATTTTTATTTTGCATTCTAGACAACATCAAAACACAAGCTTTAAAAACCAATATTTGCTCGTCAGTTCATTAGGAAAAGTGTCCGTTGAGGATTATTAACTACTCACAATCAATATTACGTTTTGGTAAAACCAAAATTCATATTCATTACTGTTATTAGCAGAATCACTTTTTCTAAGACAACTAAAATACACGGAGGAAAAAATGGCAAAAATAAGTCCAGTATCAATAAAATATACAATATCCGCAGACTTTGAATCTGAAGGTTTACTTGAAAAGCCCGACGTAATCGGAGCTCTTTTTGGGCAAACTGAAGGTTTACTTGGAAGCGATCTTGAATTAAGGGAACTACAAAAAGAAGGCAAAATTGGTAGAATCGATGTTGAACTAACAACAGAAAATGGAAAAACAAAGGGACAAATTACAATCCCATCTGCTTTAGATAAGACAGAAACTACTATTATTGCTGCAGCTCTTGAAACAATTGAAAAAATTGGCCCAACTGACGCTAAGATTACTATTACAGAAATTGAAGATGTTAGAGGCGGAAAGAGAGACTATATTATGGAAAGAGCAAAACAATTGCTTTCCGGAATAAAGGGTAGCGAGCTTGAATCTCAAGAAATCGGACAAGAATTAAGAGAATCTTCTAGAACAATGAAGATAACTACTTACGGTGACGAACAGTTATCGGCAGGAGATCTATCTGGAAATGAAGTTATTGTTGTTGAAGGTAGAGCTGATGTTGTAAATATGCTAAAACATAACATAACAAATGTTATTGGCATGAACGGTACTAAACTTCCAGCTGAAATAGCAAAACTAGGACAAACAAAGGAACTAACTCTTTTTGTAGACGGCGATAGGGGCGGAAAACTTATCGCAACAAATGTTTGTGCAAATGCAAAAATAGCATATATTGCTCAAGCACCTGATGGGAAAGAAGTCGAAGAATTGGCGGGAAAAGATCTTCATCTAGCACTAAGGAAAAAAGTAGCTCCTGAAGAATTTTTCAAGAAATTTGACGAACCTAAAAGATATGAAAGAGATAGCAGATCCTATGGTTACAGAAATGACTATAGATCTCAAAAAGAAGAACCAGCTCAAGAAAAAACAAAAAGCGAAAAAACTCTAAGCACAGAAGATAAAAAGAAAATAAGAGAAATCGCATCTGAAATAAGAGGAAAAAACGTTCTTGTGTTAGGTGAATCTTTAGAGATTCTGAGAAATATCCCAATGTCCAAGCTTGACTATTTGAAATTAGAAGAACCTGTTTGGGTTTTACTAACGAGCTTCGCTGCAAATGGCGTAGTTGAAGGCGCTCAGAAATTAGGCGCAAAATACGTCGCTGCTCAAAGCTTTGGAAGAATAGATAACGCTAACGGAATTGAACTAGTTTCAATTTAATTTAATTTCATTTAGCCGACTTTTTGTCGGCTATCTTTTTTTTATTTACTATTCTATCACAATTATCTTTAAAAACTAAAATATTTTAAATATTTAATGCCAACACAAGAACGAAATCCAAGCTACGAGGGAAAGCCAGATTTACGATATGAAGCATGGTCAGCAGATACGATAAGATGTTGCGAACAAGCCAGAAGAAGTGTAATTGCAATACAACGACGCATATCCTTGTTAGAATCCGACGTAACACCATACCTAATACGCACAAAATAATTTCTTTTCATAACAACAATATTTAAAAACAAAACACATCTAAAGAAATTATGGTACAGGTAAAAGAGAGGTTATTTCAAGAAGTTAAAGCAAAATTTGAATCCCTAAACACAGATTTAACCAAGATGGAATATTTAGAATCTGCCCTTAGAGGCTCTGATGTTAATATGGATGTAAAAAAATTTGCACTAGGAACACTCGCTTTCTTATATGAAAAAAAATTAATGTTTGACAAAGCAGCAAAAGCAATGGCTGGAAAAGCTGGGTATGACATAACATTTAGGGAAAAAATAGAGAGCTATCTTAAAGCCGCAGAATATTATGCAAAGGCAGGGAATATACTCGGTGCTGACGATGCTTTTGCGAGAGCATCAAGAGAAGGAAACCCAGATCAACAAATAAAAATTGCCCTTGCAAAAAAAAATACTTATTTTACAGTTGCAAACGACCTAGAAAGAAGAATGAGAATGACAAATGCTGTAAAGTTTTACGAACATCTTTTAGGGATGAAATTAGATGAACTCGAAAAAACTATGATAAAGAATAAATTATCTGAATATTATAAAAGAATAGGAAAATTTGCTGATGCAAAATCAGTAGAATTAAGATAATTATTTACCAAAAACCTTTTTCTGACAACTGCTATCACACTCACCGATTACACCGTCTATAACCCTCTTCATGTGAATTTTACAATCCACCGGACAATCTTTACATCTCCAACACGCAGCACACAAAAACTCAACTTGCTTGCCACAACGCGAACACTTCTTCTTTTCTGTCATAAACTACCATAGTCGACTAACTATTTAAATTTATTGAAACATTAAATAAAATATCTTTGATTGTTTGTTATTTGTGAAGGTAATTGCGGACGGCTTGCTAGATATTCCTCAAGCTTCATCGGACCACCATTAAGACCACCAAAAAGCCTATGCTCTGCCTCTCTTCCTAACATAACATGCCCATATTCTGCAGATGTTCCAACTGCAGTATCTCTACTACATCCACTAAACGTCATGCCAGTCGAAAGAGCTCCCGACCCCCAAGAATCTAAATTTGAAAAAGTCCATACGTCTGTCATAAAACTAATTCCTTTTCTCCATAGAATATCTATATTAAATTTTCCCCATGGAAACTTATTCATCATATACAGAGTCTCTAGGTGTTCTCTAACCTCCGTTTTAGTAAGACGATCTCCAGTATGTTCCTTCCACTTTCCACTTTCCATACACAAAGTATTTTCTACCCCCTCACAAAGATAAACTACAACTGGAATTTTTCTTACCTTCACTACTTCTGGAATATAAAATTTTCCCATTTGTTCTTCTAGAATTCTTACGCGATTCTTTACGACCACCCCTCTAAACAATCTCTAAAATTAAGAGATAAAAAAATAAAAATGCCGAACAAAGTTCGGCTAATTAAAGTATGCTTACTTTTTCTTTTCAACTATAGATTTGCAGACACCTGCAGCAACTGTAACACCAGCATCTCTGATAGCGAATCTAGCCATGTAAGGATTAACCTCAGCAGTCTCTAATACAAGATTACCGATAGGTTTCAACTTTACGATAGCTACATCTCCATTTTTCAAAAAGTCTGGATTCTGTTCTGCAATTTGACCCGTTTTAGGATCTAATTTGCCTACCAATTCTATAAATTGACAAGGAATTTGAGCAGTATGGATGTGGAACACCGGTGTATAGCCCTTAGCAATAACAGTTGGATGATTAATTACAGCAACTTGTGCAGTAAATTCTTCCACTATCTTGATAGGTGAGTCAGCAGAGCAAATAACATCGCCTCTAGCAACGTCTTTCTTTCCAATGCCTCTAATATTTACACCAACATTATCTCCAGCTTCTCCCAACGGTAATTGTTCATGATGAGCTTCAATTGTTTTGATTTCACCTGGAACGCCTACTCCACTTCTACCTGGAAGGATTATAATCTTCTGACCTGGTTTCATTGTACCAGTTTCGATTTTTCCTACAGGCACGACTCCAATACCAGTGATTTCATATACATCCTGGATTGGCATTCTAAGTGGTAAAGTTGTTGGTTTTTCAGGAGCGGGAAATTTGTCAAGTTGTTCTAAAATAGTCAATCCCTTATACCAGGCCATTTTGTCGGATTTCTTTGAGACGTTTTCGCCCAAAAATCCAGCACCAGCCAAGAAAGGTGTTGTTTCTAATTTATAGCCAACTTGTTTCAAAAGTGCCTCAACATCTGCTTTGACTTTATTATATTTGTCTTCAGCAAATTGAACCATATCCATCTTGTTTATCCAGATAGCTATGTTCTTAACGCCCATAGTTCTTAACAACCATAAGTGTTCTTTTGTTTGAGGCTGTACTCCATTTGCTGCATCGACAACAAGGAAAGCTGCATCAGCTTGAGATGCACCAGTAATCATATTCTTGACGAAGTCTTTGTGACCTGGAGCGTCAATAACAGTGACTTCAAAGTTTTGAGTCAAAATCTTCTTGTAAGACAAGTCGATAGTTACTCCTCTTTCTCTTTCTTCCTTAATATTGTCCATGACATACGCAAATTCAAAACCAGCTTTTCCGTGTTTAGCTGCTTCTTCCTTTAATTTTGCCATTTCCTGTTCGGAAACTCCGCCTGTTTCCCAGAACAATCTTCCGATAGTTGTGGACTTACCAGCGTCTACGTGTCCGACGAAAACGACATTCATTATTGGTTTTGTTTTAGCCATTTTTTCTTTTAATAAGTTTAGTTAGATTTTAGCCCTGTACATTTCTATACGGACCAAGTTTTTGAACAATTTTCGGTTTAAAAGCTTATCTGTACAAAGGTTTTTATATAACAGATTGTTATAAATTGTTATAAAAATGACCAACCTAAAACATATGCAAATTGTGAAAGAATTTTCAAAAAGACGAGAGAAAGAAGCGATTGCCCTACTTAAGGAATTAGATTTGAAAAACAAAATAACGGAATTTGGAGAAATATTTATCTCCGGAAGCGTAAAACACCACATGGTCATTAAACCAGACATTGACTTGATAATTATTACGAAAAAGACTGGAGACACATTAAAAATTTTGGATAATTATTTTGATTCAGATAAAAATATGGTTAGAAAGTGGGTAGAAAATAGAAAATCTCTGGGGGGGAAATCTATCCATATATTCTATAAAGATAAAATTATTTGGAAATTAGATATTTTAATTGTTAACAAAAAAATAAAAGATAAATATGAAAAATTAAATAAGGCATCTTTAGAAAAAAGAATGCGTATATTAAAATTAAAATACCATTTTTACAAAAAGAAACTTAAGCTTCCCTCTTTATCGACGCACATTTATGATGCTGTAATTAGTGATTTTGCCGACGATATACAAAGTTTTTATGATTATTTAAAAAAACTAGGAATTACGAAGAAAGATTTTAAAAAAGATAGCTGGGAGAAGGAATTAAAATGATAAAATCTCAAATTCGTTATAGCTGGATTTATTCCAGGATGCTAGCACCAGAATTAAAAATAGAAGATTTTAGAGAATTCGTAGAAAAAAGTAAACCCTTTGAAGAAAAAATAAAAAAAATTTTATCAAAAATAAAAAAAATTATAGAAAAAAATCATGATGGAAAATGGAAATATGATTTTATTCCTATTTATTTGACTCCTATAAATAAAATAAGCATTTCTGATCCATTAACTCTAGTCTACAAATTTCATGATCGATATTCTATCGTGACTCTTTGCCATGAACTTTTACACAATCATTTGTCTGGGAAAAAATTTGAGAACCCAAAGATTCTTCACGAATTTATGGAACCAATTAACAATAAAATAGTTTTAGAATTAGAAAAAGAGACGGGATTAAAATTGTCAGATAAATTAGAGAAATTTAACATAAAAATAAAGGAGATGTACAAATGATAAAAATTAGAAAAGCGACGGCAAGCGATTTACCCCAACTCGTGAATCTGTATCTAGAATATCAAAAAGAAGAGAAAAAACTAACTAATGTAGATAGGAGCAGATGGATGATTACAAAAACGGGAATTCTGCAGGATCTCAGAGATTATGTTTTAGAACAGAATAAACTTCTAAGGGTCTTGGTTGATAAAGATAAAATAACGGGATTTATCTTGGGAAGTTTTAAGAGAAGTAAGAAGTATGCTATCAAAAACTATGGCACAATTGATGAAATCTATATTATACCTAAAATGAGAGGTAGGGGTTTGTCTTCTAGATTAAAAGACGAATTTATTAAATGGTTTAAAGAAAGAAAAATTGGTAAAGGAGTCATCGCGCTTTTTGTTATGCCTCAAAATAAAGTTGCACAAGAAGCATATAAGAAGTGGGGATTTACTATCTCTGATTTAAAATTAGTGAAGGAGTTTAAATGAACGTCTCACTTAGAAAACCAAAAATCTCAGACCTAGAAGAATTCCAGAAAATCTTCGATGATATTGAAGTTGCCAAACAACTAGACGGCTTCAAATACCCGCTATCTATGGAAGACGCCAAAATCCACTTACAAAAAATAATTGACTTAAATAAAAAGGGAAACTATTATGAATTTGTCATAGCTTACGACAACGAACTCGTAGGATTAGTTTGTCTAGAAAAACCTTCACAAAATAAACATACATTTACTCTAGGATTCGCTCTTGGTAAAAAATATTGGAATAAGGGAATAACTAGTCTAGCAGTTGAAAAAATCTTATATTTTGGATTCAAAAAACTAAAACTAAAAAGAATTGTAGCAGACAATGATAAATCCAATCCAGCTTCTGGAAGAGTATTAGAAAAAAGCGGCTTTAAATTCGTAAAAGTTATAAAAAAGAGAAGAGGCAGCGCAAGAAGAAAAATAAATACTTTATTTTGGGAGAAAACAGCTTAATATGGTACAAAACATAATAAAACTATCCGAAAAAGAAAACAGAATCGTAAACGTAGTCAAGGCCAAAAATGGAATGAGAAACAAAAATCAAGCCTTAGGTTTTATAATTCAAACCTACGCAAAACACTTCGCACCAGAAATGCTCAGACCACTCGAAAAACCAGGAAGACCAACCGAAAAACACATAGGAAGCGTAGAAGAATTAAGAAAAGAAATTAGAGAATAATGAATACCCACATAGAAAAAATAGATTCTAAAAAACCAGAAATAGAAAAAATAAAGCTAGCAGCAGAACTCATAAAAACGGGTGAATTAGTCGCATTCCCCACGGAAACAGTTTACGGACTGGGAGCAAATGCACTAGATAAAAATGCAGTAAAGAAAATATTCATTGCGAAGGGCCGACCTCAAGATAATCCCCTAATAGTTCACATATCCAATATAAAACAGATAACCGAACTAGTAAGAACCATCCCCCCGAAAGCAGAAAAACTAATAAGGAAATTCTGGCCAGGACCATTAACAATAATTTTAAAGAAATCAAAAATAGTTCCGAACATCGTTACGGCTGGGCTTAACAGTGTAGCAATTAGAATGCCAAAAAATAAAATAGCACTAAAAATCATAAAAGAATCGGGCTGTCCAATTGCAGCCCCTTCTGCAAACTCATCTGGCAAACCGAGCCCAACAAGCGCGAAACACGTATACGAAGACCTAGACACAAAGATACCTCTAATTATAGATGGTGGGGAAACAGAAATAGGAATAGAGTCAACTGTAATTGACCTAACAACTAAAATTCCAAGAATACTAAGACCCGGAAAAATAACAGAAGAAGAAATACAGAAAATAATTAAAATAACAAAAAAGTCACACAGATGTAAAAAAACAAAATCTCCGGGAATGAAATATAAACACTATTCCCCCGAAGCAAAGATAATTGTAGTAAACAAAAAAATCAGCCTTAAAAAAATAAAAGAACAATACGAAAAAGATGGAAAAGTAAAAATAATTCTGGAAAAAGAAGGCACGAAAAACACAGCAAAAAATCTTTTCAAAGAATTTAGAAAAGCCGACAAGGAAAAAGTAAAAACAATAATTATTCGTGGATTAAAAAAGGAAGGACTCGGAACAGCGATAATGAATCGACTCGAAAAGGCAGCAACAAAGATTATAGACTAAAAATTAATTTGTAATAAAAAAACTCCCAAAAAAAAATTAAACTTACTGATTCTCAGCAAGACCCTTTCTTTCTCTAATCTGCCTAATTACTTTTTGCTGTAATTCGTTTGGCATTCTTTCAAAAGTTTGATCCAATAACGAAGAAACGCCTCTTCCTCCAGTGCATGATCTTAAGTCAGAACTCCACCCAATCATCTCAGCTACAGGTAATTTTGCCTTAATAAACGAAACAATTCCTTCTTGCCTAGCATCAATCATCTGCCCTCTCTTTTGAACTACTAATTTCGAAACTTCTCCCATAAACTCTGTTGGAATTTCTATAACATGTACCTGAACTGGCTCAAATAAGACAGGAGAGGCATTCTTAAAAGCCGCCTGTAAAGCTTCTCTAATAGCCGGATAAACCTGTGCAGGACCTCTATGGATAGCATCTTCGTGCAATTTCATATCAACCAAAGAAACTTTCAACTTTTGACATGGCTCTCTAGATAATGGTCCAGCTTTCATAACCATTTCAAATGAATCCAATATTAATTCAATAACTTCACCAATATGAACCTCGCCCTTTGTTTTATCTAAAAAAACGCTTCCCATAAAAATATCTCTGATCTGTCTTGTCTCATCATGCGTAACTCCGGCAGCAAGTAATGATTTCAATAAAACTTCATCTTTCTTATCTTTCTTTATTTTTCCTTCGGAAACATCTCCTCTTTCTATTGCCGCAGATAACGTATCATCTAAAGGTTCAACTTGTAAATAAAATGCATTATGTCTATTTGGAGACTTACCTTCTGTTGGGCCAGAACTTTTCAAAACAGTTTCTCTATATACAACAATTGGATTAGATGTCCTAATTTCTACTCCCTTTTCTGTTTTAATTCTATTCTCAACAATCTCTAAATGTAATTCCCCCATACCGGACATAAGATTTTCTCCAGTCTCTTCATTAATTTCAATTTTAATAGATGGATCTTCTTTTGCAACCTTTCTTAAAACTTCTACAAGCTTCGGCAAATCAACAGACTTTTCTACGCTAATAGATTTTGTAATAACCGGTTGAAAAATATGCTTAATTTCTTCAAATGGAGTTTGCGGTTCCTTTGTTAACGTTTCTCCAACTTCAGAAACAATACCTGCAACAGCAAAAACATTTCCAGCACCAGCTTCCTCTACCTGCTCTGGTCTGATACCGTCATAAACTAAAACTTGCTGAACTCTTTGTTTCTTCTTAGCTAAATTCAACCACAATTCATCTCCAACTTTTATAGTTCCTGAAAAACATCTCCCTGCAGAAATTTCCTTCCCGGATCTAGGCTCAATAACAATTCTCGTAATAACGAATGAGGGTTCGCCACCTGCATCACAAGCCAATAATTGCTTTCCAAATCCAGATTCAGGATCTCCCTTCCATATTCTGCCAATTCTATATTTTTGAGCTTCTAAAGGAGAAGGTAAATGCGTAACCGCCACATCCATCATTACTTCAAATAAAGAAGCATTCTTAATAGCCCAATCTTTTCTTGCTTCTTCGGTTAAAGACTCATCATAAATTTTATAAATATCTGCAAAGGTAATCTTTTTCTTTATCATAAAGGGAACTGTTAGAGCCCAATTATCTCTAGCAGAACCAAATGCAACAGATCCATCGGCTACATTAACTTGCCACTTAGATTTAAATTCTGGCTCAGCAATATTTGCGATTAAAGTATTAAATTCATCAATAATCTTTTTGAATTTTTCCTGCATTTGCTGTGGAGTAACTTTCAATTCTTTGATTAATCTATCTACCTTATTGATAAACAAAACCGGTTTTACTCTCTCTCTTAATGCCTGTTTCAATACCGTTTCAGTTTGGGGCATAATTCCCTCAGACGCACAAGCCAGCACTACCGTTCCATCAATCGCTCTCATAGCTCTTGTAACGTTACCTGAGAAATCAACATGCCCAGGAGTATCGATTAAATTAACTAAATATTCCTCATCTTTAAACGAGTGAACCATCGACACATTCGCCGCATCAACAGTCATCAATCTTTCCTGCTCATCTGCATGTTGCCATGTCGCCATTCCCGCTTCTAAATCACCAGCAGACTTGTTTGACATTTTACCAGCAGCTGCTAACAAATTATCCGTAAAAGCTGTTTTGCCATGATGAATATGAGCAGAAGTAGCGATGTTTCTAATATTCTTTTGGTTTTTTATAATTCTCTTTATTTTATCGAAATTCTTTTCTTCTGTTGCCATTTTTAACGTGCAGCGTCTGCCTGTTTTTCTATATCGTTCTTCTTTGTGATAGCATAACTATCACCAGAATTGTTTGAAGCAGCGATTAATTCTTTAGCTAATGATTCTGTAATTGTAGCTTTTTTATTGAATGCTTTATCATATGCTCCATTAACAATAAATCTTAATGTCAAATTCAATCTTCTTCTTGGAGAAACGTCAACAGCTTGTGGATATCTTGCTCCGCCATATTCTATAGCAGTAACTTCGTCTCTTGGCGCTGCATTTTCAATTGCTTTTACTAAAACAGCAATAGGATTTTGTTTTGTTTGTTTCTCAATAATTTTTAAGGCATCAATAAGAATCATAGTCGCCTTTTGCTGTTTCCCAGTCATCCAATTTGTAATTATTCTATGTTTTTTTCCTCTACTACCTGGAACCTGTAGCAAATTTATAATTCTTTCAATAACATTCACCTTTGTTTTAGCCTGATCATACTTAATTCTACCATGTGATTTCAAAAGTAATCTATCATCCAAATTTATAACTTTCTTTAAACCAGGCTCAGAAACAGAAACTTCTGAAATATCCCAAAGACCAAATATTTTCATTGCTACCATCTTTATCTTCTACCCTTCTCGATCTTTCCTCTCCATAATAAACTCAAAGGTTGATCATTTACTTTAATAACTTGAAATCGTACACCAGACAAATCCCCTTTTGTTTTACCCATCTTACCACCAATCTTTTCAATCATGACTTCATCATGTTCATCAATAAATTTCTGTGCTAAATTTCCTGGAATAAATGCACCAATTGGTTTACCCGTCTTTGTCAACTGAACCTTGCAACATTTTCTCATAGCAGAATTAGGCTGTTTAGCTTCCAATTGAAATTTATTTACGACAATACCTTTAGCTTGAGAAGACCTTCCAATAACTGCATACTTCAACGTAATACCAAGTTTTTTCTTCCTGAATCTCTTATGATTCATCTGGTGCTGCTTTCTCTCCTTCCTTAATTTTCTTGCGTTCATCAATCCCATACAAACTCCTCGAAATAACGATTTATAAAGATTATGTTTAAACAATCTTAAATGCCTTTACTCCGAATATCTTTTCTAATACGTGTGCTAGTTCCTTTTCTCTCGATCTATCTCTTCCAATTAAAATTGCCTTGCTTTCTCTACTCCCGGATAAAACAACAACATCGTCGTTAAAATCAAGTCCAGTAAATTCGACAGGCAAAACAACTTCCGTAATAAATCTTTTTAATGCGCCCATTTTATCATCTAAAATTTCTTTATCACTAGGCATTGAAACAACTTTTATTCTCTTGCTAAAAGTTTCTGATATTCTTTTAACATTCTCTCCATTTCTTCCAATTGCTTGCATCATCAAAGCTTTTGGAACAGCAAAAAATATCGTATTATTATAAATAAAACAATCTGTAGTAGAAACACGTGAAATCTTTTCAAAAAGATTGATATACCTCATAAGCTGCATGTCTATTGTCTTCGCCATTATTAATTAATTAAAAAAACCTCAGAACCAAATTCAATTCCTAATTCTTTCGCAATATCTGCTTTATTTTTAAGAACCTCAAATTCAACTCCTGCGTCTTCAAGTTTTTTTAAAGTTTCAACTCTACAATCCTTAGTAACAAAAATAGAAGCATTCTTCTTCAGTTTCTTTGTTTTAGCCAATCTTAAAATCTGTTTGATTCCAAAACTAACATTTCCTTTTTTATTAGCATCTGTTAATTCTCTTAAGCTCATTTTTTACCCTTAGCCCCCTTTTCTTCTTTTGATAATGGACCAGTTACTTTTACAAGCAATCCCGGCAACCCCGTTCCGACCGGAACTGGTTGATTTAATATAATATTTTCAATAACGGACGCCATTTTATCTTTCTTTCCCGTTCTAGACGCATTTACAAAATGCTTAACTGGGGTTTCGAAAGAGGCTCTTGCGAGTACAGATGATTTATCTGAGATAATACCCACTCTTGTAACTCCCTTAACAATTCCAGAAGACGTCATTGCATCAGCAACAAGTGTTAAATGTCTCTTATCGATATCTAAACCCTGTGAAACCAAAACCTTATTAATTTCATCTATAATTGATTGTCTAGCCGATTCTATTCCAAGTAGAGAAGAAACTTCATGCACATCATTTGTGAAAATCTTTTCGATATTCACTCCCTTAAATTGTAAAATATCCTTTAAATTTGTCCCAGCAGTTAATATAACATAATTCGCATCTCTCTTTACGACTAAAACCTGCTCTATTGCCTTAACTCCAGATACGATAGTCTCTTTTATCTTTTGTTTAAACCTAAATATAGACTTAAAGTCACTCTCACCAAGATCAAATACTATTACGTCTTCTCCCTTTTTCTTCGCACCCATTCCCTTTTCATTCAAAACATCTACAATCTTTTCTACTCCCATATGTACTCTCTTTAATGCTTCTTTATCGATAAAAACATCTATCTTTTTACTTCCGAAATCAACATTAACCTCGCTAATTATTTCCCTTAATTTAACTTCCTTAATTTTTTCAGCCATAATTTTAGAATCTTTTTCATTATTGTGTTCCTTATCCAAATAAATTTCCATAGCTGGTGTAGATGGCTTCTTTCTTGCATCTAAAATTTCGATCAATCTTGGAAGGCCCTGCGTAACCTGCATTTCAGCAACTCCAGCAGAGTGGAATACATTAAGAACCATCTGAGTAGAAGATTCACCAAATGATTGAGCAGTAACAATACCAATAGCTTCTCCCGGAGCCAATTTCTGATTTTTATGTAATCCAGAAACATCTAATCCATCACCACCAAAAGCATATTGAACAATTCCCTCGTTGGCATCTCTAACCGTTCCATCATATTCAACAATAAAGTCTTGCAGTGCAGAAACTAATCTTCTATATAAATAACCAGATTTAGGAGTTCTCAGAGCAGTATCCATCATAGCATCTCTTCCTGTCATGCCGCCGAAGAAAAATTCATCAGGTCTTAATCCATTTATGAAAGAATTTTTAATAAATCCGCCAGCAGCTGGAGTTAAATCTCCCTTTTTGAAACAACTTAAAGACCTTCCGGTATAACCAAAATTAATTCTCTGGCCTCTCATTACCTGCTGACCAACAGAACAAGCAATCTGTGTAACATTCAACATACTACCTCTTGCCTTAGCCGAAATCATTTTATTTACTAAATTATCTTTAGGAAATTTCTCTTTTACATATTTACCAATTTCGGTTCTAACTCCATTCAAAACCTGTAACAACTTAATTTCCCTAGTTTGTTCTTCCGTTTTTCCTGGAAGTATTTCTAGAGTTTTATTATAATACGCTTCAATTATATCTTGTGTTTTTTTATTAGCATTTTCAATCAATCTTTGTGTTTCTTTTTTAACTTCGTCAGAAACATCCAAATCGGTAATAGAAATAGTAAATCCATTTCTAGATAAGAAGGTCATCCCTAAAGTATAAACATCTTTCAAAACTTCTATAGTTCTTTTTCTTCCAATCTCCTTATCTAATCTCTTGATATCTTCTCCTTCTTCTGTAATAAATCCTTCCGATTTTATTCTAGAATTTCTCAATTCGTCTGGTAAGGCATTCTCGAATAAATCTCTTCCACTAACTTTCTTCGCAGAATTAAATAATTTTAACCCAGCAGAATAAACCAATTGCATAGCTTCATCTCTATCAATATCTTGCTCTGCCATAATATAATTTCCAGTTAAAGCATCATCGGTACACCCAAATAAGTTTGTATTATTCTTTGGAGAAATTAAATTTTGTTGAACATTTAACAAACACTCTGCTTCCGCTCTAGCTTCCTCTGTCTGTGGAGCGTGTATGTTCATTTCATCCCCATCAAAATCCGCATTATATGGGAAACAAACTGCCGGATGCATCTTAAATGTTTTATTTGGCAAAACTCTAACATTATGCGCCATCAAAGAAGCTCTATGCAATGAAGGATGTCTATTAAACAAAACTATATCACCATCGACTAAATGTCTTTCAACGGTATATCCTGGCTCAATTTCTTTTGCCAAATCTTCTTTTAACTCTTTAGAAATTCTTTTTCTCTTCCCATCTGGTCTAATAATATAATTTGCAGCAGGATACCCCTCAGCTAAAACTAATTTCCTCATTCTTTCAATATTTAATGTATTAACTTTTTCAGCAACAGTTAAAATAGTTGCAACTTCAAAAGGAATCCCGACTTCATTTAACTTCAAATATGGATCTGGAGAAATAACCGTTCTCGCAGAGAAATTAACTCTCTTACCCGCCAAATTCTTTCTGATACGTCCTTCTTTACCCTTGATTCTTTCATTAATTGTTTTCAGCGGCTGACCACTTCTGTGTCTTGCAGGAGGTATCTTAGCAACTGAATTATCCAAGAATGTTGTAATATGATATTGCAACAAGTCCCACAAATCCTCAATAATAACCTCTGGAGCACCTGCGTTTAAATTTTCCCAAAGTCTTTGATTTGCCCTTATAATGTCTGACAATTTATGCGTTAAATCATCTTCAGATCTTTCACCAGATTCTAAAGTAATAGAAGGTCTAACAGTTACAGGCGGAACTAATAAATAAGTCAACACAGACCATTCTGGCCTCAATGTTTTTGGATTAATGCCAATTAATTTCAATTCCTCATCTGGTATTTTTGCCAATCTTTCTCTAATCTCTGATGGAAAGATTCTTCTTTTTCCAACATGAAATTGAGATGGTTTTTCAAATTTTGGTTTCTCTTGAACAATTCCACAATGCGGACATTTCTTTGCTTCTTTGGCTTTCTTCAATCTCGTCTTCAAATCTTTTTGAGAATCTTCTTGAGTCAAAAGTAATTTTCCACAAGCTTCACAAGTTGTTCTCATAACCAATTCACAAATTTGAATATACTTTATATGCAAAATCGGCCTAGCTAATTCAATCATACCGGGATGACCTAAACATTCTTTTAGATGGCCCCCACAAGTTCTACACCTTACTCCCGGATCTATAGCGCCAAGTCTCAAATCCATCAAACCGCCATCTACTGGATAACCATCTACATCATACAATTCTGGTGTAACAATTTTAGCAACAGCCATTTTTTTAATCTGTTCTGGCGAGCATAAACTAAATTTTATTGCTCTTATTTGTTTTTTTACTGGCTTTTCCATTTTTATTGATCGTATTTATTTTTCAATTCAAATTTAGTTAATAAATGCATACCTTGTAATTCTTCTAACAATAATTTGAAAGCATATGAAAGTTCAACTGGCTCTATTTTATTGGATTGGCACAATGAACAAATTTGTTTGTCTCTTATCTTATCATCTGTAGCAAGCGCTCCACATCTTTCACAAATGTGTAATATAACTTTATCGGAGTCATATCTCTCTTTCAATAATAAAGACGCTCCATGTGCGACTAATGCTTGCTGCTCCATCTCTCCAAGTCTTAAACCACCACCCCTTGATCTTCCTTCAATCGGCTGTCTTGTTAATAATGCAATCTTACCAGATGCTCTCGCATGTAATAAATTCTTTACCATACGTCCTAATTTCAAATAATACATATTACCAACGAATATCTTAACTGGCAACTTCTGTCCCGTAACCCCATGATATAATGCCTCTTTGCCGTCATATCTAAATCCTAACTTCTTCAAATTTTCCTCTAAGCTTAAAAGTTCTTCTCCTGCAAATGCAGAAGCATCTCTAACAACACCAGATAATGCTGCAACTTTTCCAGCCATCATTTCCAATAAATAACCGACAGTCATACGAGATGGGATACCATGTGGATTGAAAATCAAATCTGGCCTTACTCCCCTAGCAGTAAATGGAACATCTAGTTCTGGTGCAATAAAACCAACGATTCCCTTCTGTCCGTGTGGTGTTGCAAACTTATCTCCAACTTCTGGCTTTCTTAAATCTCTCATTCTAACTTGAACCAACTTATTTCCATCTCCGTCCAATGTAATAAATACTCCATCTACTATCCCTGTTTCTTCTTGCCTAACCACAGTTGAATTTTCTTTCTTAGTTTGTATAGAAATTTCTCTTGCTTCAGATAAGAACTTAGGAGGAGAAATCTTTCCAATAACTGCATCTCCCTCTTTCATATCTGCTTCAGGATAAGCTATTCCGTCATCCTCTAAATATTTATATGATTGTTCCATTCTATATCCAGAAACATCTTTTTCCGGAATACATATTTCATCCTTTAATCTTCCCGCATAATTTAATTCAACGGAAGTATACGGTCTAAAGTACGAACTTCTAGCCAATCCTCTATCTATAGAACCCTGGTTTAAAACAACCGCATCTTCAATATTATAACCATCGTAAGGCAAAACCGCAACAATAACATTTTGTCCAGCTGGATAAACATTCAACGTATCATAAGTAAAGCTTCTCGCTAATGGTTTTTGCGGATAATGTAAAATAGAAACATTCGTATCTATTCTTACGTGATAATTAGCTGCATATATTCCCAGAGACTGTGTCTGAGTCTTACTACCCCTTAATAATCTAGGCGCCTGATCATGATTTGCATACGGAACAATGGATGTAATAACCCCAAGACACGCAATAGGATCAACTTCTAAATAATCATGATCCTCTGTTAGCTCTTCCTTATATAAAGAAACATAATTATTATCTTCTTCAGAAGCATCAAGATATTCTATAATTCCCTGTTCAACTAAATTATTCCAAGTCAAAGATCCCTGCTCAACTAAATTCAAATGCTCTTCTTTTAATCTAGAAACACCCTTGTCTGCAATAATCAGTGGTCTCAAAACCCTTCCGACTTCTGTAGATAAGAATACCGCTCCTAAAAATGAATCATATTTTATACTTAAATCAATTGGTAAATTTCCTTTTCTTCTTCTTTCTCTAGCACTTAAGAAAAATTCTCTTCCATTTTGAACAACTCCAACATATCTCCCATTCAAGAAAACATCTATTCCATCGTTTCCTTCTCTCGACATTTTTTCCTCAACTAAAACCTTTATAATTTTATCCTCTGGGACCATACATCTAGTAGAAACTCTAGCTAACATGGCCAAATTCTTTCTTAAACCAATTTCAGTACCTTCTGGTGTTTCTACTGGACAGAATCTTCCATAATGAGTTGGATGTACAGTTCTAGCTGCAAAATTTTCCTGTTCTCCAGGTAATGTAGAAACAACTTTCTGTAATTGTGACATAACGGATAAAAAATTATCCTTTTTCATATTCTGAGTTACTCCAGTCCTTTCACCAATCCACGAACCAGTAGCAATGGCGGATTCAATTCTATGAGAAAATAAAGTTGATTTAGCAATTGTTTTTATGGAATAGAATTTTCTTCTCTTTACTGTCTTCTGCAATGAATGCTGTACTTCTCTCAATAATATATTTAAATTAACCCTAAACAAATCGGAAAGCAAGTCACCAGAAAGTCTAACTCTCTTATTTGCATAATGGTCTTTATCTGTTAAAGAATCATCTGGATGTTCTTTAGAGATATAAAATTGCTTTATCAATTTACAAAGAGTTTTTGCTTTTTCCAGTCTTGCATTTTTATCCAATCCAACATGTGGTAATAAATAAGAATCTATCCTCTGCTTTGTTCTATCCAACACTTCTTTCTTAGTACCCTGTAATGAGGTTAGCTCTGCTATTTTCATCAATGCTTCTTCGGCATCAGCAAGTGATGCATATTCATATAAATTTACAAGTAACCCATCTGTTTGCTTCCCAATCATCTTGGATATCTCAGCTTCGGAAACCATCCCAAGGGCCTTCAATAAAATCATTACTGGAATTTTTCTAAACCTTGAAAAAGAAATCTCTAATATTCCTTCTTTGCTTTCATTAATAGATACTGGTATTTTATATGCTCCTCTTTGCGAAAATAACCTTAAAACAAATCCTTTTACTTTTTGATTTTCCAAAAATGATTGATTAGATGCCAAATCTTCAGCCATAACCAAAATTCTTTCATTCCCATTTACAATAAAATATCCGCCAGAATCTGCCGGATCAATATATTTCTCTATAAGCTCATCTTTACTTAATCCATAAAGATTGCAAGCTTTACTTTTTACAATAATTGGTATTCTGCCAAGTTGAACTTCTGCTGCTTCTATCTGTCCTTCATATCTTATAGTTAATTCGATCTTTATTGGCGCAGAATAAGTTAGTCCTCTTAATCTTGCTTCGGCTGGTGTAATTAATTTAATAGAACCATCTGCTTCAACGATATCTGGTTTACCAACGGTAATTTTGCCCATTTTTATTTCAAAATCTTCTTTTGGCAAACTCTCATTCAATTCTGAAACCATTTCTTGCATTCTATTTTCAATAAAATCATTAAACGAAGTAATGTTTGATTCAACTATAGAGTGATTTCTTAAGAATTCCTTAACAAGAACATGCTTTCTATCAACCGTAACAGACTTTTGGGCAACCATTTTTAAAAATTAAACAACAACACGAAAATATTCTTCACTCCCTTCTGCAACTTTTCTATCAATTTTGATTACGTCACCAAGTTGGACATTTAATTCAAAAATAGCTGGATCTTCTTTAGAAATTTTAGGTAATTGAGCCAAGGAAATATTATACTTTACAAGTAATTTATTTACTTCCTCTTGTTTTAATTTCGTGTGTTTTGGCTGGAGAATGTGCATACTAAAGACTATCAGTAGTTTAGATGAAAACATTAAAAAAAGTTGCTTTTTAAATGTTTTGTTTTTGTTATTTTAAAGTAGTTTTGGCATAAATTTCATCTAAAAACCAACTTCTTGATTTTATTCCATACAGAAATCTCCAATTTAGAAATTACAAACTTTTTTAAATCACTCTTTGCCCATAACTTAAATGGCCTCGTAGCTCAGCCCGGTTAGAGTACCACGCTCTTAACGTGGGTGTCGAGGGTTCAAATCCCTTCGAGGTCATTTTTATTCTTTAAAACTACAACAAAAAACCCTTAAAATTATTTATATTCCTAAAAATATTCGAAAACTAACTAGCGTCAATAATCTCTTTTATAGCTTCTATATTCTCCGCAATCTGTAATCCTCTTTTGGTTAACTTTATTATTTTGATTCTACCTTTCTTCTCAAACCCAACAAGACCAAGCTCTTCTAGAATCTGCAATATTTTAACAGCATGAGAATATGTGCAATCAACTTCTTTTGCTAAAACAGAACCATATTTTGCTTTATTCATTCTTTTCAGAGCAAGAAGCATCATCGCCGGCTTTCTCCTGAAAAACAAATCAAAGTTATCGTTTATTGTTACCATTTGAATATATATATTGCAACCTATATTTTAGAGTTATGAACTGCTTTTAAAGCTTTCCCAAACTTTTCGTCCACGAAGAGTAGATACAAAATTTTTCACGATGGAATTAATTTTTAAAACAAGAGCTTATGTAAAAACATAACCACAATAAAGTTTAAATAATGTTTTTCAATCAAAACAATATGATAGACATTAAAATATTAAGAGAAAATCCAGACTTAGTTAGAGAAAACATAAAAAAGAAATTCCAAAATGCAAAATTACCTTTGGTTGACAAAGTAATTGAATTAGATAGGGAATGGAGAACTGCAAGGGGAGAAGCAGATAAACTGAGATCTCAAAGAAATAAAGTTTCAGAAGAAATTAATAAAGCTAAAAAAAATAAAGATGAAAAAACTGCAAAACAACTTATAGAAGAAGCAAAGAAAATCCCTGAAGAAATAGTAAAATTAGAAGAAAAAGAAAATTCACTTGGTGAAGAGATAAAAAAAATCATGTACCAGATTCCAAATATTATACATTCTTCAGTACCCATAGGTAAAGATTCCTCAGAAAATGTAGAATTAAGAAAAATAGGAGAGCCTAAAGTTCCAGAATATGAAATCCTAAATCATGCCGATATTGTAGAAAAACTTAATGGGGCAGACTTTGAATCTGCAAGAGAAACATCCGGAAATGGATTTTATTTTATTAGAGGTAAAATAGCAATTCTACATTCTGCAATGTTAGCATTCGCCAGAGATTATATGATAGAACAGGGATTTGAATATGTAATTCCTCCCTTTATGATAAGAAAAAAAGTAGTGGAAGGAGTTATGGCATGCATGGATATAAATAATATGATGTACAAGATTGAAGGCGAAGATCTTTACATGATTGGAACTTCAGAACATTCAATGATTGGAAGATTTATAGATAAAACCTTAAATAAAAAGGAACTGCCAATAAACCTCACAAGTTATTCTCCTTGCTTCAGAAAAGAAATAGGCAGCCACGGACTAGAGGAAAAAGGATTTTATAGAAGACACCAATTCGAAAAACAAGAGATGATAGTAATATGCGAACCCGAAGATTCATACAAGTGGTATGATAAAATGTTAGAGTACGGTATTGAAGTTTTTAAGGCACTAGAAATACCTATAAGAGTTTTAGAATGCTGTTCCGGAGACTTGGCAGATCTAAAAGCAAAATCTTGCGACCTTGAAGCTTGGAGCCCAAGACAAAAGAAATACTTTGAAATTTGTTCCCTGACCAACATGGAAGAAGCTCAAGCTAGAAGATTAAATATAAAAATTACTTCTCCAAAGGGCAATTATTACGCACATACTCTAAATAACACAGTACTGGCTTCGCCAAGAGCGTTAATAGCATTTATAGAAAATCATCAACAAAAAGATGGCAGCTTAAAAATCCCAAAAGCACTATGGAAATATACGGGTTTTAAAGAAATAAAAGCTCAAAAAGAAAAAAAGATATAAAAAATTAAAGCCTTAAATTCTCATATTTCCAATATTCTATATCAAATTGAATCTCTAGGGGATTACCTATTTGAAATTGAGATAATATTTTATTTTTCTTAATATATTTTTGAAGTATAAAAAAACATTTCCAAAGTATTTCAATTTTATTAGGAGTATCTAGTTTAAAACTTTTAATCAAAAGAGGATAAATTTGAGGAAAATAACCCGAAGATTTTAACGAAGATAATTGAATAAATTCTAAAGGCAATTTTTGTTTTTTTAATCTAAAACTCATTTCAATGATATGTTCCACCGCTTGATTAGCATACCACGCCTGATTAAAACGATTATTTCTTTTCAATGCACCATTTATTACTCGAATCTTTCTCCAAATTATAAAATGCAAATAGTTTATTCTTTTAGTTTGTATTTTTGAAGATATCTTACCAGTATCCAAACCAACATATTTATCTTGTATTCGCATTATGGCATCATAATCATATTTTCCCAAATAAACAATATTGGTTTCTTCATTTAAGAAAAAGTTACTAAACTTACCTAGCGAATTTAACGAAGAAAAAATATTACCCTTGTTTTTAATGACTTCCCCATAATTTTTAAATAAAATAATATTTTTGTTGCTAGAATTTTCCGTATTAAATTTGTATTCATTAATATAAAAATTATAGATCTCCTTATCCAAAATTTTATGATTAAACCAATATCTTCCAAACTGGGCAGTCCATTTCCCAATTATTTTTAATCTATTGGGATTATCTGTAGCTAAAATTAAATCCAAATCATAGTATAACGCCGGCCCATACGAACCAATAAACTGTAACATGAAATATTGCCATTTTGTGTGAGGAGTATATTTCTTAGCAGACCAATATGCCAAGTTCATTAATTGTTTAGCTACCTTAAAAAAATAAAAATCTGCTAGGTAATGTTCATTAAGAGGGTCAATTTTCGAAAGAATTTTTTGATATTTTAATAATAATATAAATGACATATTGACCTTTGATTTGAGAACATCGCCATCAAAAAACTTAATTTTTTTCTTAAAAGAGGTAATATAATCTTTGGGATCATAGATAGTTACTGAATTGACAAGCCAACAAAGAAGCCATTCTGTCTGATTCATCCAAGTTTCATAAGACTGAGTACGATAAAAATCTAAAACATCAGATTTCTTAAGACTTTCAAATTCAAAACGCATACCCTTATCGCACATACCTTCAAATTTTTCTGGAAACTTTATCGCCTTGATTATTTTATCAAATTTTTCATGAAATTTTAAATAATCTTTGTGCTCCCTAAAAAGTATAAAAACATCAATGTCTGAATGTTTATCTGCCACGCCATATGCGACTGAAGAAGTTATATTTACAAAAAATTTATCAAGGGAAGCAGAATACTTGTCTTTAATTGCAGGCAAGACATAATCAAAAAAAGCCTCTTTAGTCAGAGAAATGAGTTGTTTACTAATATTCCGAACCATTGTTAAGAATGTCCTACAGAGTATTTTAGTGTTCCGGGAGTTATTTTAACATTACCATAAATTTTATAACGATCTTCATCCGTAATGTAATAATATCCGTTATTTGTTAAACTGGTGTCAATACTCTTTTTATTCAAACGATATAAGTCGTTTAATAATAAATCAAGAAAAGTTTTCGAAAACTTGCAAGTTCGATTAGAATACCTAAACTGATCTCCCTTATCTACAAAAGCTTCATAAGAACATCCTCCGCCGCAAATACCTATTGCAGAACAAGAAATACAACTATCGGTATAAATTGGAGAACGTTTCATTAGCTTATTAAAATATTTACTCCCCCTAATGGGTTCACTAACATGCTGACATAACTTTTCCATAACTAAATAAGATTTACACGAACCGATATTGCCCCTAGCATCTAAATTTATATTTTTACCACTACACCCTCCGCATTCATAAAATTTAAACTTTTTTTCAACAAAGGGAGTCAATCTCCTATTTATTTGCTCCAAGAATATGCCTTTTTTTCGTATATATTCAAAAATTTCATAAGTCTTAATTGCGTATTCCTCCGGCTTAGTAAGTAGAAAAAAGTTTTTATCCTTGGGTGAAGGATATTTTAATGGATTAAGACCCAAACTATCTGGCTTGAGTTTGTTTATAATAAATTTAATATCATTTACAAGATTATCACAGTTATGTTTTCCCACAACACAAGATATACCTACATTACAACCCTCTTTTTTTAAAATTTTAAATCCCTTAATTACCCTATCATAAGAACCCTTACCTGCCAAATCCACCCTGGCAATATCATGCTCCGACTTTGGCCCATCCAATGATACGACTACCCCTATTGAATTTTTTTTAAAGTATTTAGCCAACTGGGGAGTCATAAGGGTAGCATTAGTAAACAAGATTATCCAATAATTAGTTAAATATTTTGAACAGGACTCTATAATTTCCTTAACTTTATCAAAATAAACTAGGGGTTCACCGCCAGTTATCGAAACTAGCTTAACGTCCGAGTTAGATACTTTTTGGAATTGCTTAAGGGCCAAAATTAAATCTTCTTTTTTAAGATCGGCAGTTAATTTATTTTTTATATTACGATCGACCTTACAATACTTACAAGATAAGTTACATACATCAGTCATTAATATCCTCAATAAAGAATATTCCGGAATATTTTTTATCTCTCTAAGCGAATTTAAAACATTTTGATCCTCTTCCGGAAGAACTAGCAACTTATTTGTTTTTAAAATATCAAATAGTTTAGGATAAGCTATAGTAAAACTCCGTATATCTTTCTTAATTGCTCTATAGATAGCAGGATTAATAAAAATAGTATTAAATAATAAGGAGTGATATAAACAAAACGAATTGCCCACCTTGATAAAATTTGCAAATTTAGAAAGTTTTATTTCTTGCATTTTTGGATAATATAGTCCTCCACTATTAAATAGTCAATATTCGTATTTAAAAAACATCTGATTGCGTCATCGGGTGTCTCTACAATTGGTTCTCCGGCAATATTAAATGAGGTGTTAAGAATAACTGGAACACTTGTTAATTTCTTAAATTCTTTTATGAGCGAATAAATTTTTTTATTTTGAGTAGAATTTATAGTTTGTACTCTGGACGTTCCGTCAACATGAGTTACTGCCGGAATCTTATCCCTCATTTTTGCCAGAACAGAAGGAGCCAATAACATAAATGGACTTGGTAGATCTAAATCAAAATAAGATCCGTATTCCTCTTCCAGAACAATGGGGGCGTAAGGCCTAAAGGGTTCTCTAAACTTGACTTTTAAATTCAGAGTATCCTTCATCGAAGCATTTCGCGGATCTGCCAAAATACTTCTATTTCCAAGTGCTCTGGGTCCAAATTCACTTTTACCGCTAAACCAACCAATAACGTTACCCTCAGATAAAAGTTGAGCTACTTTTTTAGATAAATTGTTTTGTTTAACGTAAGTTATTTTTGCCGAATATTTTTTTAAAGCAGAGCTTATATCATCAAAAGAATAAGACTTACCTAAATAACTATTCAAATAGGGAAATCTATTTTTTCCGTTTTTAGATATGTAATATCCATAAAAAGCATCACCCAAACATTGGCCTGTATCTCCTGCAGCAGGTTGTACAAAAAGATTTACCCCGAGTTGATCAATAATTTTATAGTTCATCACGCAATTTAATGCAACACCGCCCGCTAAACAAATATTTTTTATACCCGTCTTTGCAATAGCCTTCTGAATTATACTTATAACTGCCTTTTCTGTCTCTGTCTGAGTAAGATAAGCTATGTCTTTCTGAAGAGCACTAGGATCCTCTACAGATTCACACCTTAAACCTATATCCATTCCTGATTGGTCAAATATTAACTCTCTAACTGATCTAGCTTTGTCATTATGAATACTCTTCAACAAACACTTACCTTCTTTATCAAAAATTTTTACAAATTTAAATCTCGACCCACCATAAGAGGCAAGACCCATGGTTTTGCTTGCATCTTGATAAGACCTGAATCCCAACCATTTAGTAAAATAATTATATGCTGCCCCTATTCCAAGTTCATTAAAACCATCGTGCATCCTAAATAATAACTCTACTTTATTTCCTTCTGCTATATAAACAGAAGTTCTTTCCAAAGAATTTTTCCAATAAGACTTATATTTTTTCTTCAAAATATTTCCCTCATTATCAACGACCACCAATAGAGCCTTATCAAAAGGCGAAGCAAAGAAAGTACTACAAGCATGAGCCATATGATGGGAAGGATTTATAATAATCTTATTTAAGGGGATAAATAATTTATTCTTTTTGAGCACTTTATTCAAAAATTTATAATCTAAGGACAAGTCACAGCAATTACTAAAAACAAAAAAATCTATATCTTTAAGTTTTAATCCAGAACTATTCAAACAATATTTTACAGAATTAATAAAACCACCATCATACTTCTTTCTTGTAATTCTTTCTTCAGCTATGGCGACACTAATTTTACCATCTACTACTAATGCAGCTCCTCCGTCCTGCAGATGAATACCCTCTCGAGTCTCTCCAATGTTTATACCTAATATTTTCATTTGATAAAATTAGAATATTTATATAATTGTTCTATGAACTCAGGGGTTTTTAACACTTTTCTTGAATCAATTATTTCATTTTTATATCCTAAAGGATCTTTAGATACTTCGCCTATCAAAGTTATATGACTATTACCATAGCAGTCTAATATTTTAGTTTCTTCTTTTGAAATTATGCATTTATCAACTGTTTTCAAGATATCAATTTTGTTAAGCACAATCCCCTCTATTGTTATTACTCCTTTATTCCAAATTAGGGTTATAAATACCTCTATATTATCAAGAAAACAGCACATACTTACCCCCGACTGTTGTTAATATTTTGTTCTTGAAAAATATTGTGCCTGCAAATGCGCCCTCATTTTCTATATCATGCATCAGTTTACCTCTAAAGCCATTTGTTTTTTTAAATAATCCGCAACTTTTCTCTTATTATTAGAATAACCTATTGATAAGAAGTTATCCCGTTCTTTTTTTGTTTGCATTTTTCAAAGCCAAGTTAACTAACTTGTAAGCCTGCTTTATAGTTTTTGTATTCACTCGCTTACCTGTCCAAATATTAAATGCCTCTACTGCTTGGAAGACCATCATACCAACTCCGCTGAGGGACGTAGCTCCTAATTTTTCAGCTTGTACTAGAAATTTAGTTTTATAAGGATTAAATATTGCATCACAAAAGATTATATTTTTCCATGATTTTCTATTGTTACTTAAATATTTGAAAGTTTCATCAGATATTAAACATTCTTCATTAGAGGGAAACATCCCCACAGGAGTAGTATTACAAATAATATTTGCATCTAACATCTCTCTCTTCAGATTAACATCATTAAAGATAAGAAGTTTTACTCCTTTGCCACCCCACAACTCAAGTCTATTCTTTAAAACAAGTCCTTCTTTTAAATCCCGATTAATTATCACTAAATTTTTTGTTCTAGCATATAACTCAGAACAAATCGCTCTTGACGCACCTCCTGCACCAAAAATAACCACTTTATCAGTACTTAGGACGTTTCTTACTGAAGTTTCCAAAGATCGAATAAATCCAACACCATCTGTATTATACCCTAATATTTTTCTATTTTTATTTAAGATTACATTAACAGCACCTATTCTTTCTGCTTGTTTATCAAGAATATCGACATATTTCATAATCTTTATTTTATATGGAAGAGTTATATTATAACCTCGCATAGAAAAGGCTTTTATACCTTCCACTGTCCTTTTTAGTTCATCTTTGACCCTCTTGTCAACTTTGAATTTAAAATGATAGTAATTATTCAACCCCGCCGATTTAGCATAATATTTAAATAATAATGGCGATACGCTGTGCTCGACAGGATCACCAATAAGTCCACACAAAATTACTTCATTATTCATATAACTATATAATTTTTTCCTTTTTAAACTCTTTTAAATATCTTAGAAAACTATCTTGAAGCTATATAATCAAAACCAGTATACTTTACCAATACTTTTGGAATTGTTATTCCGCCTTCTTTAGTCTGATTATTCTCCACTATTGAAGCAAAAAGTCTAGACGTTGCTAAGCCAGACCCATTAATAGTGTGCATGTATCTTATTTTGCCAGTTTCGTCCTTGAAACGCATATTTCCCCTTCTTGCCTGATAATCTTCACAATTGCTACATGAAGAAGTTTCATAATATCTTTTTTGAGAAGGGATATGAATTTCTATATCTATAGTCTTGGCTGCTTGCTGAGCCATATCCGAGGTTGGAAGAAGAGCCACTCTGCAAGGCAATTCAAAATCCTGAACTAAACTTTCTGCATCACTCACAAGTTTATCAAATTCTTCATATGATGATTCTGGTCGCACATATTTAAACATTTCAACCTTATTAAACTGATGGACCCTAATAAGACCTCTCTCTTTTGAACCATATGCTCCTGCTTCTCTTCTAAAGTTTGCAGTACATGCAGTATAATATTCTGGTAAATCATCAGCAGACAATAGGTCATCTAAATGAAGGCCAGCCAGAGGCACTTCTGATGTAGGTATCATAAAAAGATCATCTTTATCACAATGATATAACTGATCTTTAAATTTTGGCAAACCGCCAGCAGTAAATGCCGACCGCTCATTTACCATAAGCGGAGGAATTATCAACTGATAACCCTTTGAAGTAACTTTATCTACAAGAAAATTTAATATTGCACGCTCTAAGATAGCCCCTTTACCACGATATAAGGGAAATTGCGATCCTGCAATCTTAGATCCTGTTTTAAAATCGAGCATACCTAACTCAGTACAAAGACTCAAATGATCTCTCAATTCAAAATCTGCTTCTCTTTCACGACCGCTTGATCTGAGTATAACTTTATCACCCTCATTGTATGAAACCGGAACAGAATCATGCGGGATATTAGGAAGAACTACTGCAAGCGCCCTCAGGTTTACATCGAGAACTTTTTGCTTTTCCTCAAGATTAGAGATTTCTTTTTTTAAACCAACTGCAGACTCTTCAAGAGAAACATCCTTATCTCCTGCTCTACGGATTGCCGCAATTTTTTTAGAAACTTCGTTTCTTTGACTACGTAATCCATCTAAATGTGTTTTAACATAAATATTTTCATGATATACTGAAACCAATGAAGATAAATCTATATCTGCAGAACGTTTTCTAAGCAAAGCCTGATAGTAATCAGGATTCTCACATATTTTTTTCAGATCTAACATAAATCTACTTAATTCTCAGAGTATTTAAATGTTACTATTTTGTAACTACTACAAAATTACACTATTCTCATATAGCTGCGATGACCCTGCAAGGAGAAGCTTCAGCACCCACTAGTTTTAATGGAAAGGTATAAACTTGAAATAAGCTATTACTTGGAAGCTTATTCAAATTAATCGCCGATTCAACCACCATCAGATTTTTTCTAAAAATCAACTTATGATTTTTGAAAGAATCATCCCCGAACCTATCTAAACTTGGAAGATCTATAATTAGACCTATTATAGGAAGAGTACAAATAAATTTAATTGAACTTTCAGATAAATAAGGATAATTAAGATAATAATCATTTAGACCCCAATGTTGGCACCAACCAGTTTCAAGTATCAGAAAATTATATTTTTTATCTGGTAATTTCAAATCATTAATTTTAATTTCTTGACCAGATTTAGCCAAAATTTTTATTTTAATTGCAGAACCAATAAAGTTATTGTAATCCACCTTATCTATAGATATTTTTGAAGGAATAATATGGCTTGGCGCATCCATATGAGTCCCACAATGACAACTGCAATGCAACATTGTTCTTTTAATCTTATCTCTCTTTAAGGTGGAAACTTCATCTAATCTTGTTTTTATATGTTCTTTTTTAGGAATTGAGATCATATTTGAAGAAATCTCCGTAGATAAATCTATAATCTTAAAAGTCTTCATCAAAGATCATAGTAAGCTATCTTTATAAATTATTCTCATAACCGCTCAATTAAAACTAAACATCTTACATTTATTTTTCCATAATCTTAAATCTTTAATTTAAATGACCTTCTCCTTTTTATTTATGGAAGCTAAAAAATAATTATTTTTTAAAATCTTTCCATATCTGGCTTGTTTGAGGTCCAATAGAATTTTTATATTTTCCATTATACAAAATTATATCTCCAACAGGTTGCCAAAATAACATCTGCCCAACTTTCATACCTGGATAAACCTTTAGTTTATGAATAGACTGTAATTCGAGAGTCCACTGTTTTTTAAAACCAATATCCCCTAACCCTGAATTAAGGTAGATAAATAGCCCTAATCTCCCCACAGAGCTCCTTGCCTGTATTGTAGGAGCATAAAAATCTGAACCCATTTCCTCAATAGTATGTCCCAAATAAAGTTTATTTGGCTCTAAAAAATAACCTTCTTCGGGAATAGTTATTTCATCAAAATCATTTTCAATCGCAGAATCTAAACAATCACTTTTATAAACTTTTAATTTATTTCCAAGCCGAAAATTATAACTATTAGGATTTAGATTTTCTTCAATAAATGGAGAAATATGTATTCTCCCGAGACCTACTTGTTTTTTAATTTCTTCACCTGTTAATATCATTTTAATCCCAAGTATGATTTAATTTTCCATTTGCATGCAAAATAGGATTTGTATTTTCACAACTACATGATCTAACTTCAAACTCTACATCCACACCATCCAAATCCATTTGAACATTTTTACCTTGCTGTATACTAAATCCAAAATATTTTGAAAAAGAATCAAGAGAAACAAACTTAGATTTAACATCTGTAGAATAATTTACATCCTCAAATAATGGCCTAAAAACAACTTTTTTAGCCTTCCCCTTTGCCCAGAAAATATATTGCTCTGCCTCTTCAGGTAAGTTAACTCCATCTGCAAACAAGACTGCAGAAATTTTAATATTCAATCCTCTTGAAAAAATTTCATCAGAATAATTAACTCCCATAATCTCTTTATTTTTTTTAGAATCATAATGAGCCCTAGAAATACAAATAGGATTAAGTTTTCTCAACACATCATCAGATAAAGAACTAACAATCGAACCATTAGTATACATCTGCGTTCTTGCTTTGCTTGCACACAAGCATATAATTTTTTCTATTTGTGGATGTAAGGTAGGTTCTCCACCCCCGCTAATTTCTATACTCTCTAGAGAATCGATATCTTTCAAACATCTTTCCAATCCCTTAACAGACAAAAAAGAATCTCCAAGATTACGAAATTGATTCACACAGTAAGGACAAATAGCATTACATGCAGATTCAACGGGAAGAACATATAGTTTAACCATTAACCCTCCTTAGAACATTTTTAACCAAGCCATCTAGTTCATTAAACGATGAAGAAGTGTAAAATATATGAGGAACATTTTTAGATTTTTCTAGAAATAAATCACGAGCTAATGCAAGTTCGCTTTCTTTTATTTGCTGTGAAAAATTTCTTGAACGATAGCGACTTACCAAAGTCTCTTCAGGAGGTAAAGCAAAAATAATAATCCCTTCTCTCCTTAGATAAAAATTTAAAAAATCAAATTCTTGACTAGAAAAAGGGTTTCCCCCTCTCCACATCTGCCCATAAACGGCTTCTGAAAAATGACCTCTATCAAAAACAATATTTTCAGCAGAACAATATTCTTTTATATATCTTTGAAATTGATCGCCATCACGGTGATGTAATGATTTCGCATCCCAACCCAATGCATTTTTTATTCTATCTAATGCAGTGCTTTTTCCAGAACAATCTGGACCCTCAATTAAAATCCTTTTTATCATATTTAACCTATTTTTTTCCTGAAACAATCTGCGCATAATCTCTTGTTTCTAAAGAAAATCCAGTAAGACGAAGCTCGCGAATATTTTTTTGTATTTTCTCTTTTGTTCCTTCAATTTCTACAAAATACTGTTCTCCCAACCTATCAAGACAAATTTCACACCCTAAATTTTCATATGAAGCTCTTTGCTTTTCATAAACAACCGCACCAGCACAACCACTTCCTAAAACCTTTTGGAAAAAATCTTTTGGAAGCGGGCATTCCACTTCAGGCCTTTCATTATATTTTGAATTTGAAGCTCTTTTACCTTTAATAGTTAAAGTAACTTCTCCCGCTTCTTGTTTAAACCTAATAAATCTATCGCCCGTTCTGTAAATAATATTTTCCTGTCTTTCCCATTTATCTTCATCCCACGAGTTCCCAAGTTCCTTCTCCAAGCGACAAATAACATCTTCATTAACTCTTAACTTTACCTCTGTTTCTATCGGAACTTTTTTTCCGTTTTTTTCTGCTTCTTCTCTTTCAGCTCTCTTTTCTAATTTTCTAGCATGAGCACCATAACAATCTGGATTTCCATTAGAACTATACCTAACTTTTTCATGATATTCGCTGCATAACGACTCATAATATCTTATATCATATGCAACTTCACTCATTAAATCACTCATATCAGCCCACCCATTAGTTTAACAAAATAATCTGCCCTTTCTTGAATACCCATTACTGGAACTGAAATAGGATTATACCCAAATTCTTTGTAAGCATTCCAAATTGCTTGATGTATTTTTCTCCCCTCTGCAAGACTCTCTTTTCTCGATTCATCCTTTTGATAAACAGGAACAGGTTCTAAAATAAAAATCAAATCGTATCTCTTTATTCCCAAGTCAGATATTATCTCCGGAGTGCTAACTTCTCCATTCATTGCATAACCATGCCCATCCACAATACCTCGATCACAAAATAATAATGAATCCTCAAACGAATGTTCTAAATCCAAAATTCTTTCAGCAGTCTTCTCTTGAAATTCATAAAGATTGTTCCAAGGCAAACAACTAGACCCTCTTCTTTGTTCCTCTTCAATAACCATCCTAGCAGCTTCTGGAACGACTTGATAAGATCGCGCAGCTAAATTATTCAACAACGTAGTTTTCCCACAACAAGG
>CAYOYC010000002.1:0-47975 GCA_964408125.1 Candidatus Woesearchaeota archaeon | reverse complement strand
CCGAAATAGCAACAATAGTTAGAGCAATAATTAAAACAGTTGTCACAACATCCGAAATACCTCTTTTACTTAACTTAAACATAATAGTCCCGAGGCAAGAGACTATTTAAATTTTATCAAACCAACGGAGATTCGTAAAGTTTCTGCCTCAAACACTCTCTATTTACACTTTCTTTTTTAAAACGTTTACCAAATATCCTAATAAAGAACCCTCTCTTCTCTTTCTCTCCTGCCAATACGCCAGCTAATCTTTTTATTTCTCTAGAAATTTCATTTAAACTATCATAAAGAGTAATTGGAACCATAAAATGATTTGCCTCTAACATTTTTTTATGATCCTTTATCCTCGCAACAACTGGTAATTCTATAATATACTCAACATCTTTCAAATCCGCTTCATAAAGTGAATCTTTTATACGATTTATTATAACCCCCTCAACATTCGCATTATTTTTCTTAGCCAATATTGCCGCTTTAAGAGAAGTTTGCAAAGTAACTCTATCTGGAGTTGTAACAACAAAAATTTTATCAGCAGCCGCAATCGCTGGCAACATCTCAGAATAATGGGGCGAAGAATCAATAATAATAAAATCATATCTCGCTCTATGTTTTTCTAAAACTTTTTTTAACTTATATGGGTCAATTTCATCTTTAAAATGTAAAGAAGATGGAACAACATCCATCCCAAAAGACTCATAAATTGCAGCATGTAATCCCTCCTTATCTCCCAAAACATCATGTAAAGTCAAACCATCTTTCATATCCAAATGCAAACCTATATTTGGTGCAGAAAAATTTGCATCCACAAGTAAAACTTTCTTCCCAAAATCATTCGCTAAAGCAGAAGCAGTTTCAAGAGCTAACATTGTCTTACCAACGCCTCCTTTAACAGATACAAAACTAATAGTTATTCCCATATCACCTCAAAGATAATAATCTTAACTCGTTTAATAATCTTATCATTCCAACAAAAGTAAGCTCATCATAACCAAAACACCCAAAATAAAGGTTAATAACTGTAACAACGACACCTTCATCCTTGTCTCTTTATGCAACTCAGGAATTAAATCGCTTCCCGCTATATACAAAAATCCTCCGATAGCTAAAGCCACAAAATATTGTTCTACTCCAGCAAACCAATTACTCAACAAAAGAGCAACGACTACACCAAAGAAGGCTGTCAATGCCGTAACAAAATTTAGAAGTATTGCTCTTCCTTTAGAAAATCCTGCATAAATCAAAACTCCAAAATCTCCTATTTCTTGGGGAATTTCATGTAATAAAACTGCAATTGTTGTAGCAATTCCTGCAGGAACACTTACAATATAACTTGCAGCAATAATTAGACCATCAATAAAATTATGCAACGCGTCTCCAAATAAATTCATATATGCAAACGGGTGAACATGTGTCTTTGTTATTGGCATATGACAATGTCTCCAGTGAATAACTTTTTCCAAAGAAAAAAACAAAATAATTCCAAAAATAATAGAAAGCGAAACTCCTATCGAAATTCCATTTTCGGCAATTTCGGGCAATAAGTGCAAAAACGCATCTCCAAATAAAGCACCCGCAGAAAAACTAATCAAATAAATTAAAACCTTCTTCAATTTTTCAGAACTAATAGATAAAGTAACCAACCCAACAAGCGCTATTAAACTAACAATAAATACACTAACTAATGAATATAGCCAAACCGGATTCATAACAGACATAAGCAAATTGGATTTTTAAAATGTTCTACTAGGCCCTTTCCAATCCATATGTTTTCCAGACTTAAGAAATCCATCCAGTATAGTCAACTCATCATAAATTCCCTCAATCAAATCATATTTTTTTGCTTCCTCCAAATCAACCCAAACAAATTCAGAAAGAGCATCACAAAGTTTTATATCTACGCTCTCATCTTTGGGCTCCGCGAATAAACTCGCTATCAAGCACGGAATCCCATCGGGTCTAATATAAACTAAACTAGTAACATAACCAATATTTTTAATTTCCAAATTAACTTCTTCTTTTAATTCTCGTTTTAAGACATCTTCTAAAACATTATACCAATGATGTTCCGTATCTTTATCTCTAGAGGTATAATCTGATTCCTCTAGTTTCCCACCAGGGACTGTCCATCTCCCGGGGAATGCCTTTTCCCAATCCGCTCTTTTAGTAATCAGAAACTTCCCATTTCTAACAATTATTCCCGTTACAACAATATAGTGTGCCTTATTTTGATCATACATATCCAGTTTTCCATAATTTATATAAAATATCTTTTAAGATAGTCAACGATTCTGAATATATGGGCATAGATAAGGAATGCCTTATATGTAATTGTTCATGATACTGCTGAGCAATTTCAAATTTTACCGCCTCAGTTTCTTCTTCATGTGGTCTTCTTTTTGTTAATAATTCAACAGTATTATCTAAACTACATGCAAAATCCTGGTCTGCAGCCTCCAGATATCCAAAATAGCAGTCTCCACAAAAACCTTTCGGATTCATGAAACAATTATAACAAGATTTTCCTTCCATCCCATATTGCCTTATTCTCTCAAGAGAACGATGTAAATCTTGGTTATTCATGACCCAAATCCCTGGGTGGTCATATCTAAACCTAAGTCCGTCCTTGTCTAATTTAGAGTAAGTCCAACCACTGGGCCCCTCCTGACTTACTAAAAACTGAGAGAGTTCATCACTTTGTGAAACCTTTTCCCGCACCCCTACTTTCTCTTTAAGTTTCTCCTTCTTCCTAAATTTCTTAAATAAGTCTGTTAATTTTTTCATCATCTCATTCAGAAGTATTTATATATAAACGCTCCCTCAAAAAATTTGACTAAAATGGACATTTTAAAATTATTCCAATATGAAGAAAAACTTAAATTCTCCGATATGGAGAAGGCACTAAACGTAAGGTCAAACAAACTAACATATCACTTAAAAAAATTGACTAAAGGGGGTATATTGAAAAAAGAGGGAAAACACTATTTGCTATCTGATACATCCCAAAGAATAATCCCATTCCTTTCAGAAAAAGACTCTACATTGCCCGCAGTGCTAATACATATTGGAAATTCAGAAGAATGTTTTTTAATAACACGAAAAAAAAGACCCTTCAAAAACTTACTAAGTATGCCCGGGGGTAGAATCCTTGTTGGAGAATCCATAGAAAATGCAGTAACTAGAATAATGAAAGAAAAATATGGTATAAACGTAAAACTAGAAAAAATAAATTCAATATCTCTAGAACAAGTAAAAACAAAACAGCAAAAAATAATCCACTCCTTCTTGCTAATATTTGTAAACGCAAAGACAAAAGAAAAAATAATTTTAACCAATCTAGACAAAAACAAAAATAAAATAATAACCAGCGACTATTTTCTAATAAAAACAGACTCGAATAAGAAGATAGACATTAGAACAATTAATACAAAAGAAAATTAACTTCCAACCACTCTTTGTGAAACAGCAGAATAATTTCTAGCCTGTTGCCCTAATGTATAATGTACATCTTGAGATAACTGACTATACGGATCACACAATTCAGCATGCAATCTGGTCCACGGAGTATCGCTTGATCCCCTTGGGACATCTTCTCTATTAATAAGTCCTCTTTCAGCAAGTTCATTAATTATACTCATTTTAATCTTCCTTCACTCTCGTCTCGACAAGTTTTCCAAATTTCAAAACATCTTCTCCTTCAACAACTTTTCTGACAACATCTCTCAACTCAGAAATCTTGACACGAACCTGTTTTGTAGTATCTCTATCACGAATAGTACAGGATTTATCTTTCGGGCTATCTTCATCAACCGTAATACACATCACCGTCCCAATCTCGTCATTTCTAGAATACCTTCTTCCAATCGAACCAGATTTATCATAGGTTACATTCCACTCTTTCCTCAAATCAAAAACAATTTCTTTAGCAATCTTCTCATACTTTTCATCTTTTATTATTGGAAAAACAGCTGCCTTAACAGGAGATAACTTAGCGGGTAATTTCAAAACAACATTCTTTCTTTTCTCATCAAAATAATATACTTTTGTAAGTAACGCCAAGAAAACTCTTTCCATACCGAATGTAGGTTCAATAACCCTAGGAATTACTTTATTCTTATATTTCTCATCAAATACTTCCATTTTTTCTCCACTTGCTTTAGAATGTTGAGTTAAATCATATTGTCCCCTATTCGCATTTCCAGCAACCTCTTTAGATCCAAATGGATATTCATAATCTATATCAAAAGTAGCGGAAGAATAATGTGATAATTCGTCTTTGGTATGCTCTCTTATCTTAATTTCTTTTAATCCTATTTGCTTAAACCATAAAACTTGTTCTGCCAACCAATATGCATGCCATTCTTCCAGTTTACCCTTCTTTAACATATCACCGATAGTTGTTTCCCTTAAAGTACTCTTCCCAGCCTTTTGAGTTTCTTCATCAAGCAATCGCACTTTAACATCTAATTGTTTTTTCTCCAATAAATCACATTTTTTTTCTTCTGGATTTATAAAAAATTCAAACTCCCCAATATGAAACTCTCTACTCCTAAATAAAAAATCTCTTGGTGCAATTTCATTTCTAAAACATCTTCCAATTTGAGCAATACCAAACGGCAAGTTCATTCTTGAAGTTTGCTGAACATTCTTAAAATCTAAAAACATTCCCTGCGCAGTTTCTCCTCTCAAATAAGCATCGACAGCGTCCATCGCTCCAACTTTCGTTTTAAACATCAAACTAAACTCCCCTTTAACATCGTATTCTCCTCCGCACTTCTCACACTTAACTTTCCCAACTTCGGACTTATCAATTTTTGTTGATAATTTACACTTAGGACAATAAACCGCAACATCATTAAAATTAGCAACATGTCCAGAGGCAACCCATGTTTTTGGATTAGAAATTATAGAAGCCTCAATCCCAACCATATTCTCTTTTTGATGTACAAAATAATTCCACCAGTCTTTTTTTATGTTATTAAACAATTCAACTCCCAACGGACCAAAATCCCAAAAACCAGAAAACCCACCATAAATATCACTCGACCTAAAAACAAATCCTTCAGCTTTACAAAAATTAGCCAACTCTTCAACAGTTATCTTCGCTTCCTTCTTCTCAACCATAGTTATTCAATCAAACCTCAATTTATAAAGTTTTAGAAACTACTTTCCAAGAAGCTCCTCAGCAGCCGCACTAGGCAATAATTTTGGCCAAACGCAATATGATATAACTTCACTAAGCCCTAATGGTGTATCCTTACCACCAACCAACATACCATTTGAAGATTTTGAACCTATTATCTCCACATCATGAAACGAACCATCATCCTTAAAGGGAATTGAATAAATTCCAGGAATATTTGTTTTTCTAGGAGAAAGCAATTGTTTATTCTGATAGTTCGAAACTTGCGTTTCCATGTATGTATGAAATATGGGGTAAGATATATTTTGTACCTCAAAGCCCCTCCCCTTAGTCGCTTTATAATAATCATCGTCCATAAAAAACCAAAAATCTGCCGGACTAGCCCTATATCCATTCATCATTATGCCTAAAGCTAACTGTCTAACAGGTATCTCCCCCAAGTTTTCATCTTTCCTTCTCTCAGCAGCCGCTTCATATTTCACATCCGAAGCTATCCAAAATTCGGGAATATCGTTCCCTGGACGCATATTTCTACTTAGAACTGCTCCAACGGATGACTTTGATCTTACAACTAATGGTGAAAGCTGATTAAACCTAACAACATCAGAAACCGAACCAATAAATTCAGGCGGAATATCTAATATCCCCTCTCCTGGCTTAATAGTGCCCCAGCTATCATTAATAGTTTCCCCCTCCCTAACATAAAGTGCTCTCCTCCCATTAGTTAAATCCCTAAGAACCACGAGATTCTTTTGTTCAATTATTCCTTCTAGTTGCCCAAAATTAACATACTCTATCCCCCTCACTCCCCTGTCTTTAACACCATCCATTAATACATTCCAATATCTAACCCACTCCCCATTAATACAAGATCTTTCTACGGGGATAGAATGAGGATATCCCTTCGGGTTGCCCCACACAAACTCTCTGCCAACAAAATCAAGCACCTCAGTATTGGGGTGTCTAATAAATGCAACATTGTCATCCTTATACTCAGAAACTGTAGCCTTTTTATCCAACTGCATTCTAAATAATATTTCTGGTGTAGTATATTCTTTGCCCCCAATTAAAAAAGACGGCTTAGCTAAAACACCCACCAATGGCTCTCTTGCAATAGAACCAGAATCTGTACTAAAAACAAATTGATAATGTCTATACCAGCCCAATCTTTCCCTATTACTATCTTCTATTTTTTTTCTGAGAGGAATATTTTTAAGCCTATCCTGAACTTCACCACCACCAATACTATAATTTTTACCATCATAAGAACAATAAATATTCCCATCATCAGCTATAAAAAAAGATGAATCGCCAGACCACTTGCTCCTTTGGACAGGTGAGTTAACAACATTAAGTTCTACCCTCAAAACATCAAGCTGTTCGGCAATGCCACGCACTGTACCACGAATTTGATCTATACTTTCTTCCTTAATATTCATACCCACTCCTTCATTTTTAAAAGAAGTCTCTACACGTGAAATAGAAAATTGCTCTTCCGGTCTTTCTCGACGAGCAATCTCGCCAAATCCAGGAAGAATATCCTCCAATCTTTTTGGAGAAACCAATTCTTCAGACAAGAAATTTGTCGTGCCCTTCCCCTTAACAACATATTTAGTTCTATCTTCAGTTCTTTTATATTCAACAAGTCCTCCATCTCCAAGATTTAAACCAGGATGGGCAATAGTAACAGAACTACGCCTACCATCTAATTGAATACATGAAGAATTCTCGCCCATATCTCTGGGTAGCACACTAACTGCAATATTATCTATCCCCTGTTCCATAGAAACATCAACCGCATTTGTTAATACATCACCCTCTGCAGATTTTAAATCACAACTAACCTTAACCCTCCAGGGATCTGTCCAAACATAATTATTCGCACCCAAAACATTCGCAGATAAAGATAGAAGACCCGCAGCTATAGCCCCAACCAGCCCTCCTCGAAATTTACTCATTAAAAACAGACATCTTTAATCTTTATAAATTTTTTTATACAAAACTATAAATTAACCCCAACAAATCTTTAAAAACGCATTATTCTTGAGATTTTCATGCAGGTATAGCCAAGCAGTAAGGCAAACGGCTGCAACCCGTTTATGCGCAGGTGCAATTCCTGCTACCTGCTTATTCTTTTCTCATCCAATCCGGGACTGGGACTTTTGTTAAAACTTCCATATTAACAGGAACGGAAATATTTTTCCTTACATTAAAAGATATTTGCTTGTCAACATTCAAACTAATATTTTTACTAATATTTATTAATTTATATACATTTATCGACGTATTTATAGGAATTCTTTTTTTGATAGGAACATCTATAGTTATATTGCCAGTTGGTAAATTCAATGGAATTCGTATCATCTCATCTAAGTCTATAAAAGTATTAATTGGTACATTTTCGCTAATTAGGAAAGAATCACTAAACGGAAAATCAAACACTGTTTTAATAGGAATATCTACGACCTGGTTTAATTCAAAATCAAAAGTCTGATTAATTGGAACATTAACTTCAAATAACGATTCCTGCAAGGCCATCTGCCCATAAAAATATCCACCATAAGCTGCAGCTGCCAATAAAACTAAAACAAGTACAAACTTAAACAAATCACCTACGAAACTCATAAAAAAGTAAAATAACTTTTCTTTTTAAACTATTCTAATAACATTTTTAATAAAGCCATCCTAATAAATAATCCATTCTCTGCCTGCCTAAAATATGCAACTCTTTTATCATTTTGTTCTATATCTAAGGACAAATCAATTTCCTCAACGTGCGGCAGTGGATGCATAATAATTGCCTCTTTCTTTACCAAATTAAGATTATCTTTATTAATCACAAATCTGCCTTTCGCTTTTTCATAATCCTCGACCGAAATCCTTTCTTTTTGAATTCTGGTCATATAAATCACATCCATCTCTGGCAAAAGCTTGCTTAATTCCTGTTCTTCACGAAAATTAACATTATGTCTCTCCAAATACTCTTTTATATCATCTTTCATTTTCAAATTTTCAGGCGAGACAAAAACAACTTCAATATTAGAAAACTTTCCAATTAAATAACATAAAGAACGCACCGTCCTCCCCGAAGCAAGATCTCCAACAAAAGCAATCTTAAAATTATCAACTCTCCCTATTTCTCTATACACCGTATACAAATCCAATAAAGCCTGCGTAGGATGTTGACCCTTCCCATCTCCCGCATTTATCATGGGAATATTGATAACACCGCCCGCTTTCTTCGCAGAACCCTCTTCATAATGCCTCATAACTATACAGTCTGCATACGCCGCAACAATTCGCGCAGTATCCTCCATACTCTCTCCTTTTATAGAAGAAGAAAACTCTTTTGCATTTTCAGTACTAATAATGCTTCCTCCAAGTTTTTCAGTTGCAGATTCAAAACTTAACCTTGTTCTTGTGCTTGGCTCATAAAACAAAGTCGCAACAACCTTTCCTTTTAAAACATCAGAAAAAAGCTTCGGATTTGCTCGTATTTCGTCAGCACTTTTAAACAAAGAAAATAAAATATCGGGAGTTAATTGCTGTGACTCAATCAAGTTTCCCAACTTCATACTATTCTAAATTATGTTTCCTTTAAATATTTACCCCCTATTGAATATAGAGAACCCGATTTATCCCAAAAGCATAATTTTAAATACGATTTTTTGATAGTATTTTTATGCCCGGGTAGCTCAGCCTGGATAGAGCGATGCACTTCTAATGCGTAGGTCCGGGGTTCAAATCCTCGCTCGGGCGTTTAACTTCTATAGAAATATTTTGGATCTAACTTTCCATTAAGAATTAATTTTCTTTTTTCAATACCTATCTTTGGCGGACAAAATCCAAATTTCTTCCAAACTAAATACCTAGTAATTTGAACAGGATTATGAAACCCAACCTTATTAATAAATTCCTCTACTCTTTCTGGCCCTCGAACCATAATTCTATATCTAGGCGCCTCATTAACACCATTATTCGCTGATATATTTATTGTATGTTTTATATCCAATCTATTTAGCATAACACTCATTTGAAAAACAACCATCGCAATCTGCAAATCCCCTAATAAAAGCACTCCATATTTTTTCATTATCACTCTTTACGATCTCCTCTGGTATTCTTACCGTATATGTTTTATTATTAGTAAATCCAAACTTCCCAAACTCTTCTATAACCTTCTTGTTACAGATATAAAATCCATAAACAGAATTAGACTTCTTCTCGTGTGCTTTCACTTCTATATTAAAAACCTTCGAATAAAATGAACAAACAATTCACAATAACAAAGAAAATTGCCAAACATGGCAAACAAACCGTTATCATAATCCCAACACTTTTGCAAGAACAATTACCTCATGGAAGCTTAGTAGAAATAAGAATTGAAATTATTTCTTAGTAAAAGCCCTCAAGCTAAGCCAAAAATTTAAGCCTGCAGAGAATCCAACTGAACAGCGTCTGAGATGGGAACACTTTTACGAAGATTATTCATATACTTCTTTTCTATGCTCAAACCTTAAAAAATAAAGAGTATTCTCAAAAAATGAATAAATGATTCTATATGGTCTAACATAGACTGTTCTTTCACTCTTTAAATTATATTTCAAGGGTTTTCCTATTTCTGGATTTTGGATAATCTTCTGAATTTGTTTTACAGCAATATCTTTAACAGATTTATCTGTTTTCTTAAACTCTTTTTCAAATTTTTCAGTATAAACTATCTCTACCATGCAGAGATTTCTTTCAAGAATCCTTCACTACTTAGTTTTTTAGATTTGCCGTTTCCAATCTCTTGCCATGCTTCTTTTATCTCTTTTAAAGTGCCTATTTCGTCTCTTGACATTTCATTTTCAATTTTCTTTAAAACAATTAATCCATCTTGAGAAGATATGCCCAAAACTTCGCCTTCAACTAAATTAAGTTCTACACGAATATCTATAGGAATTACTATTTGCCCCTTGCTACTCATACTTGTAACTTCAAATTTCATAAACAGGTAAGAAATTCTTACTTTATAAATCTTTCGTTCTTAAATTTTAGTTGCAGAGGATCCAAGATTGAAGCATCTAGAATTGGATTAATAACTTCCTACTCCAATAATTTATAAACTATATACTCCAGTATATATTACATGGCAGAAAAAATAAACCTCACATTTTTAGGAACTGGATCAGCCGTGCCTACAAAAAGAAGAAACCACCCAGCAGTTTTAATGCAATATAAAGATGAAAATTTACTATTTGATTGCGGAGAGGGAACTCAAAGACAATTTAGATATGCAAATCTTAACCCATGCAAACTAACCAGAATATTTTTATCACACTGGCACGGCGACCACGTATTTGGAATTCCAGGAATTCTTCAAACCCTCGCACTAAATAATTATTCAGGCAAATTATGCATTTACGGACCACGAGGAACAAAACAATTTATGGAATTATATGAAAGATTGTTCATAAAGAAGGGATCTTCTTACCAGATGGAAATTAAAGAATGCAACGATGGAACAATTTTAGACGAAAAAGAATTCAAAGTTGATTGTATGCAAATGAATCACGATGCTCCATGCCTAGCATACTCTTTTACAATAAAAGAAAAGTCTAGAATAGATAAGAAAAAATTAAAAAAATTAAAACTTCCAGAAAATTCTCCTCTAATTGGAGAACTAGCTAGAGGAAAAACAATAACTTTTAATGATAAAAGAATAGACGGTAAAAAATTAATCTACACAGAAAACCAAAAGAAAGTAACCTACGTTATGGACACTCAAGAAAATCCACAATCTATTGATTTAGCGAAAAATTCAGATCTTTTAATTTGCGAATCTACATATTGTCAAGAGGAAAAAGAACAGGCAGAAGAATATAAACACATGACAGGCGCTCAAGCTGCACAACTCGCAAAAAAATCTAAATCTAAGAAATTAATTTTAATGCATCTCTCACAAAGATATGAAAATCCAAAATATATATTAGAAGAAGCTAAAAAAGTTTTCAAAGACGTAAAAGTCGCAGAAGACTTAGATAAAGTTTCTATTTAACAAGCACCTATAAAAATTAAATTACTTTCTCTTGTACCTCTGTGCGCAGCATCTACCCTTCTTAAAAAATCAGACTTATCTTGTCGCAATCTCTTAAACCCTACCCTTCTTTCCATCTCTCCAGAATAAACACCTTTAGGATATTTTTCATCTGGCATCGCACTACTTATGTCTCTTCCTGAGTCATCTCTTAAACCAACAACTTCGATCAAATAACCTTGTCTGAATCTCGAGGCCATTTTTTCGCCAAATCAGATAAAAAATACTCCCTCACACTTCGCACAGGATGGGACTGTGCATGTTCTCCTGCGAACACCACAGGAGAATCCCAAAATTTAATTTCAGTATAATCGCCCCAAGTATATTCTCCCGCTACAGGGGATGAATAATCAACATGACTCCCGTTCAATTCGATATCAGCTACAACTAAGGCCTTTACAAGAGGCAAACAATCCGGATGTTGATTTTCCCAGTCATCTAAGCTAGTGTAAGTTTTTTTCTCAGGCCTTTCGTCTACGATTCTTCCAACCATAAAGAAATAATCATTTCTATCTTTAAAAGCATTTGTTCACTTAACTATACACAAACCATAAGAACATACAAGATACCAAAAAACAAAGTCCCGACTAACTTAAGTAATCGCACAAGAAAAATTCCGTGCTGTAGCAAAAACTAAATCAGCTAAATGCTTACTTCAAATTTGATGGAGATATAAACACAATTGTGTCGCCTCTTAAGAAAGCTAAACCATAGCTCTTTACTATCTGGCCGTTTTCCATCTCTTTCGCATTGTCAAGAACCACATTAATGTGGATGTCAAATGCTAAGAGTGTTCCGACAAGTTGTTTGCCGCTCTTAAGCTGCACTATTATCTCCTTACCTTTAGCTTGATTTAACAAGTCCAGAGGTCTCTCGATTCCATTTACCATAAAAACAACTCGATTTGATGCTTTTTAAACATATTTATGATGAAGAAATTCCTCTACCCAAAACCTTTATAAATAGATTTTTCAGACAGTATATCATGGCAGGAAGAAAAATATCTGGTGGAAAGTATCACAAGCAATGCAAGAAACAAAAGCATTCTTTACCAGGACACGTAAGAAAAGTTAAGCTTGGAGAAAAGAAAACAAAGATATTAAGAGGACTTGGCGGAACGTTAAAAACAGTATCTCTTTCTCAAAATACAATTAACATAATTAAAAACGGAAAAGGAAAAAAAGTAACAATCAAAAACGTACTTGAAACACCATCTAATCGTTTCTTAGCTAGACAAAATATTTTAGTTAAGGGTGCTATCGTCGATACCGAACTAGGAAAAGCAAAAATAACAAATAGACCCTCTCAAGAAGGAACGGTGCAAGGCATCTTGGTTGAATAAATCATACTCTTAAAACCATTTTCTCCAAAAGCCAGTAACTTTCTTCAACTCCTCTTCCGCTTCCATATACACTAACTCTTCCTGTATCTTACTCAATCTCGTTGCATATGTTCTCAACATATTTTCATAAACTCTAGTATCCAACTTCCCCTTATTCATATAATCATCCTGTGTTTGCTTAACTAAAGTAATTAACCTGTCTTTTTCTTGTTTTAATGCACTCTTCTTTCCACTTAGTTTATTTATATTAGCTATCTGAGTTTCTGTCTTAATTTTCTCCTGTATTACCTTACTTAATCTAGATTCGTATTGTATCATCGCTTCTTCATACTCTTCCATCGACATCTTATTCCCCTCAAAACAATCTCTCTGTATAACTCTCATTAATTGCAATAACAATACTTCTTTCTCGCCTGATTCAATAATCTTAATTATTCCTTCTTTTGTCATTTTTTCAACTCATAAAATTTAATTAATTCTAAAATAATCTCGTCAAAACTATGCTTTTTTACAAAATCAAGATTTTCCAATCTCTCTTTGGTACTCTCGTCCAATCTAAGGGTGGTTGATTTCCCTTTTACTTCTTTTTTACTCATTTGTATACATTATCTGCTTTATATATATCGTATATTTTGTATACATTACTATTTAAAGATTTCTATATCATACAAAATCAATAATTTTTCTCCTCGATAAAAACCGAAAGGTTTAAAAACCCATACCGTTTAAAAACCTTATCACTAACTCTTAAAAATGGTTCAATCTAAAAAGTGTCCCGAATGTGGCAGTTCTCATCTAATTTACGACGAAGCAAGAAGCGAAGTTATCTGCGGTGATTGTGGTTTATTAGTCGAAGAAAAGATGGTTGACACAACACACGAACTAAGAGCTTTCGATAAATCAGAAAAGAAGTCAAGAGGCGGCGCTCCAATTTCTATGCAAAAATTCGATAAAGGATTAACTACTAACGTAGGTGAAATCTCAGATATATACAAACTAGATTCCGCAAACCAAACTAGGAAATATCTAAGATTAAAGAAATGGCAAGAAAGAGTCTCTACATCAATCGAAAGAAACCTAAGATTAGCAATGGCCGAACTAAGAAGAGTCGCTTCTTTCCTAGAATTACCATCCGTAGTAAAAGAAGAAGCTGCAAGAGTTTACAATTACGTTCTCCAAAGAGGATTAGTAAGAGGAAGATCAATGGAATCTGTAATAGCTGCATGTATATACGCCTCTTGTCGTTCCTATAACATCCCAAGAACGCTAGATGAAATTTCAATTGCATCTGAAGTAGAAAGAAAAGAAATTGGAAGAACATACAGATTTATAATAAGAAGAATAGGAATCAAAGTAACTCCTTCTTCTCCAAAAGACTATATCTCAAGATTTGGTTCAACTCTACATCTCTCTCCAAAATCACAAAACGGAGCTTTAGATATACTAAAAAGAGCAGAAATATCTGAATTAACTTCCGGAAGAGGTCCTGCCGGAATTGCCGCTGCCGCTCTATATGTTTCAGCTCTACTTAACGACGAAAAAAAGACTCAAAGAGAAGTAGCAGATGTTGCTGGTATTACAGAAGTAACAATAAGAAACAGATACAAGGAGCTTCTGGATAGACTAAGATTAGAAGAAAAAATAAAACTTAAAGAAACAGAAAAAGACGCACTAAAAGAAGAGAAGAAGAGAGAGAAAAAGAAGAGCTAAATAATCATGAGAATTTTAATTGTTCATAGAGATAAACTATTTAATGAAAGTCCTATAAAAAAAGATTTCCCAAATATAAAAATAACTAAAGTCTGGAAAAACATAATTTCTAAAAATCACCTTAAAGAAGTTGATCTAGTAATTTCGATCGGTGGAGATGGAACATTTTTATCAGCAGCTCATTTTATAGAAAATACCCCCATTTTAGGAGTAAATTCTGATACAAATAGAAGCGAAGGCGCACTCACCACGATTAAATATTCTCAACTAAATAAAAAGATAAGACAAATACTCGAAAACAAGGTAAAAATAAGAGACTACACACGAGAGAAAATAATAATACATCAAAAGAATAAAAAAATAGAAACAGAAAACGCCCTAAATGAAACTTTCTTCGGAAATATAAACCCTCACCACACAACCAACTACGAAATAAATTATAAAAATAAAACAGAACCTCAGAAAAGTTCTGGGATAGTAATCTCTACCGGGACAGGTTCTACTGCATGGTATCACTCTATGGGTGGATTTTCATTTGGTCGAGAAAAAAAACAATTAAGATTTAGAATAAGAGAATTATATAAAAGAAAAATTCACAAATCAAAAATAAAAAAAGGAAAAATAAACCCTAATGAAAAATTAACAATAGTCTCTAAGATAAACCACGCAATAGTCGCAATTGACTCAATTCGAACATACTCAATGTCTAAAAACGACAAAATAGAAATTTCTATCGGCAATCCCCTAAGGGTTATACAATAATTTCCCTAAAACAAATCTTTTTATACTAGTCAAAACCCCTAATTCTATCATGGGGAGATGCCGGAGTGGTCAAACGGGCGACGTTTAGGCCGTCGTAGCTTACGCTTACAGGGGTTCGAGTCCTCTTCTCCCCATTAATTATTTTGCGAATAAAAAACACCTCTTCATTTTGTATTAATTACTTAATAGTAACAAAACCAAAAGATTTATAAATGTCTTTTTGGTAACAAACTTATGAGAAATATATCACGAAATGCAATCGCTGGAGGACTTTTATCATTTTTGGTCGGATGTACATCTTTTAATACTGACAGAGTAGATGTATCTAATGTTAAGTCTGGCTCAGATTATGCCGCACAAACAAGGGGATATAATGTTCCAGTTCTAAGCCCGCTTACAAAAAAAGCGAATGGCATCCAAGAAAGAACACCTTATTTTGTTAAATCAATACCAGCTGGAATGACTGCAAAGGTTGGCGATGAAATACTTCCAAGAACAAGTACAATGGGCGTTTATCTCTGCGAACTAGCAAACTCTGAATTTGACCAAGAAAATGGAGAAGTGACATCGACTGGAAATGGAAAAATGTATTTCCCAGTTAACGTGATCGCTACATCACCGGGAGTAACTTCAGTAAATACTGGCGCCGTTAAAACTACTAGAATAACAATAGGAAGCAACACCAATTCATTTAGGCCATATACAACACAAACAGGTAAAAATTCTTCTGTCGTAACAGTATCTCCTTCAAGAGAAGATATTAGCACTGTAAACTTCAGCAGAATTGGCTCTCATAATTACTTGGTTATCCCTACATTAGATTCTGTTTATTCTGGAACAAATAGTGTTGGCTCTACAAATTTTATGCTAGTTGACCCAACTGAAGGGGCACAAAGAACAACAACATTCGATTCACAAGGGAATGCAAGAGAGAAATTTTCTATAAGAGGAAATATCTCAAGACCCGTTGAAGGAAAACTAGTTAAAATACCATACACGCCAACACCAGCAATAACAAATACTACACCCGCAGAAAGATTAATATTTGGCTCAGTAGATTTCGATGCCCTTGTCCCACTTGTAGAATAATTATTTAAGAATCAACCGTTCCTAATAATACTTTTGTAAAACTAACGGTAATATGCAAAGACTGCTGTGGTTTATCCTCAGAATCAAGACACTTCACCCTTAATACAATCTCATCTCCATCAGAGAAACTGTCCCCAACCAAATACTCTCCATCAACATCACTTGTTAAACTAGAATCAAAAAGACCCCAAAGTACGCCACTCAGTCTTTGTCTGTAAACACTAAGTGAGGCACAATCATTCTCAATTCCCATTTTAATGGGTTCACCGACCGGCAAATCTGGTTTATTTAAAAGCGATGAAGAGGACGTTATATCCTCTATAACATAATTATCATTAAATGTTATTCTTGTTATTTTTTTAATAGTCTGAGCGACTACGACAGGAGTATTAGTTGAGGCATCCGCGGTAGCCGTAACAGCCTTAAGAGGAGCACTATTTTCTAATTTTATCCCCAACATCACCCTAGTCGCAACCTCATACATTCTATATTTCAATAATAAAAGCTCTGCTTTATTCGCATCCGAATAGGCATATTTCATTACATCTTCGATCTTTACCAATAATGGATCAACACTCTTATCAATATTATTGTCTTCCGTTTTCCTTACTTCCTTTAATTTCTTTATATCACCCTTCAGCTCTTCAATCTTCACCGCACTATTATATAAATCGTCTTTATATTGCACATTCGGGTCACTCCCGCTTAAAACTTCCCGAGTATTCGCAATCGTTCCAACTTTTTTCAAAACATTCATCGCGTCATTATTTACCGAACTCAAGTCCAGCCAACAAGTTAGTTTCTGGTCTCCACAAAAGCCCACCGACTTCCAATTAACACTATTCGTTCCCTGCCCAGGATTTTGAGTCGCACACACTCTATTTATTCCTCTCAAGGAAATATCTGGATTAATCGCTTCATCCGCACCCGCTTCCAAATTTGTATTTGCCAACGCCAAAACAGACGGGCTGCCCTGTATACATTCTTTTTCAGTTTCTATATTTTCAGTATTACCCTGTTCTTTAGCATACATATCATGAACTAAATTAATAGTAAATTCAGTAGAAATGGATTGGAACCCACACTCTTCTTGATTATTTATTATTATACACAATTCCTTATATCCTGCAGGCGCGCTAAAATCAATAGCCTCATCTGCCTGCTCACCAAGCGCAATGTATCCCTGTTTTACCACAACAGTCTGCGCAGTTTGATAATAACTAGTAGCTGGTGGATTCTTCAAATAAACAGTATATCTCACACCCTGATCTGTTCCTGCATAAATATGATAATAAACCTTATATTGCGAACTAGCCGGAACAGTCGCATCCGTCAACGGTATTTCTGAAAACTTTCCATAAAACTGCGAAGGAGATTCTGGTTTTAACATAGCATCCAAAGCATTAGCAGACGTAGGTAAAGATGTCCCAATAAAATTCTTACAAAATGACGAACCCACTTCTTGAACATTTCCAAATTTCAAGGCAGTGAAAGAAGTCGATGCATATGTATTCTTAAAATAATCAATACTCTTCTGCATATTGTCCCAAGATCTTTGGAAAATAGCATATTCTCCACCACCTGATTGTTTATTATAGCCTCCCGTATAAGCAAACTCAAATAATTTTGGAATTATATTTTGTATCAACGGCGAAGCCTGTCTCCAGAAAAATTCACATTTGTAAACTGCAGTCATCTCATCACATATACCCACGTGTTTTCCTGTTTTTGCATATTCAGTTAAACAAGCCTGCTGTGCTTTCAAAATAGAAACATATCCCTCAATGCCTGCATGTATTCCCGTTAAGCAAACTGGGATTAAAACATCTCCCTTGAGTAAAATAGAATTAGGAAGACATAAAACCAAACTTCCAATTATTCCAGATTGAATTACATTTGCAACTGGTATCTTCCCACCAAAATTACATCTCGATGGCGGACATATAACCGGATCACAAACATTATACATAATTCTACAATCTTCCGGACTCATAAAATCCTGACACTGGTATAAATCTCCATCTCCCGACATCCCCGCTCCTACATTAATATTATCCCCAACTCCCTGTATATTTACACTGCTAACCCCATCTTTATATTGACTAGCCACACGCTTAATAACATCTTCTGCTTTCTTAGCCATTGATTGTATTTCTGACCTCGTCATTGAACAACCACTAAATGCATCCACATTATTATAATTATTAATATTGAAACTCTGGCAAATATCATCATTACCCTTCATATCCTCTCTACCATTGCTCCCAACATTACATAAATAATAAAATTGCACCGCTCCAGATGATTGATATCCCTGAACACCACTGGATAAAACTCCACCCTGAGTTTGCGGAATATACACATACCATCCTGTATTCAAATCAATCGGAGTAATTGCCGGCATCCCTTTATTCGGTTCGCTATCATAATATCTCACCGTCGGATTTGTATATTTATATGCGCACTTTTTACCTGCAATCTGTGAAACACTAATTTTCCTAAGTAAATCATTATCTAATCCTGTAATTTGATAATTGGAACCACTTGGACTAGAAATGTTATATACACTCGGAACTGGTGTTCCAGCTAAATTTGTAATAACAATCAACTTATAATCAGCCCCAACCATAGTTGTAGCAACCCCAACGTTCTTATCTTTATTAGAATCCAACAATGCACTTAATTGTACAAACCCTTCATTTGGAGATATATTCATTATCTTCCCCTTGAGATTAGTAGCCGCAACAGTTTGATATTTCTCCAAACTATAATCTTTCCTCACATTATCCTGTAAAACAATTGCGCTCTCTTTAAATCCTTCAGGCAACTGATCCGCTATATCTACCAACGCTTGAGATTGCTGTTTATTTTCGCAAGCTGCTCTCAATTGTCCTTCCGTTCTAGTTTTTACATCATTTTTCAAATCTTGAGTTGCACTAGATACCTGTATTTTTTTATTTAACAAGCACTGTCTAACATCTGCCCACGAATTCAAATCTTTCGCCTGAACATTTTCTTTACATCCATCTATCACTATAGAACATGATCCACTCGACTTCCAACTATCCAACTTACCACCATAAGTTTCTATTTCGTCATTTACGCTCTCAACTGCCACAGAGTAAGCATCGACATCTTTTGCAATCTCATCAGATAAGGAATTATAACAAACATCACTACTAGCCTTATTATAGGATTCGCCAGTCTTAGGATTTATTGCACTATTCTCACACTTTGATCTATATACCATCATAACATTCTGTCTTGCAAAACTTTCACCAGATAAACCACTTACAAAATTCTTAACCTGTAGGGCCAACCCCGTAGCTAAACAAACACCCTTCCATTTTTCCACCAAAGATCCAATCTTCGCATTTTTTTCTTCCCATCTTTGTATTGTTTTATTCAATTCACTAGCTCTATCCATTGCTTTTTCTGGATTCAACTGTATAGCTCTTTTTTCAATTCCTATATTATAAGTAAAATTCGCTTCTGAACTCGTTTTCAAATTAGAAACCAAACTAACATACGCAACCTTTTTGACATTTAAATCATTTAATACAACTTTATATTTAATTTTATCAAAGCTAAACTCCTTATATTTCTGAGTACCATCTGAATTCTCCCCAAACATAATATCCTGATCTTTATATTTTAATTCTGTATCATTATAAGCATCAACGATAATCCTATCAACCTTTATATCTTTTATAATCAAATAATCCTTTCTACCTGGATAATTTCCTGCAATTTTAGATAAATTAACACTTTGCCCCACTTTAAAGACAGAACTCCCACTTTCATCATCTTTCACAACTTTTCCATCCACCAACAATTCAACACCCTTACCCGTAGAATCTGTTGGCTTAAACTTAACAACCCCGATAGAATGATATTCATTGTTTACATAAATAGTTCTATACGCATTAGTTGAATCTGTTCTCTGTGCCATCGATAAATCAGATCTTACACCATTAGCATTCGGAGACTCTGGATAAAGTTCTAAAAATCTATTCATTAATTCTATTTTTTTACCGCTGTAATCTAATTTCCCTTCAGATGCCCTAATCAAATCTATTTCTTCTAAAAGTCCTTGCTCTCCGAAAGACTGTTGCGTAGATACGGTTGTTGTAGTTGGCGTAGTAGTTGGATATTGTTTTAATAATTCTTGTATAGCCTCATCTCCTGCTTCAAAATACTCGCTCGCATCATTATTCTCTACAGAACTTGCAACACCACTAATTGGATTGCTGTCTTTATCCACAAACCCATTAAAATTAATATCAGGAAGACTCTCTGTTCTATTTAAAATAATCAAATCATCATTTGTATATTTACCAACTCTTATCGCTACCTTAAGCGCATCCATACTCATGCCCGCAGCCAGTCCATTGAATGTATTTTCTATCTTAGTAGCAATTTGAGAGTAAACAGTTTTATCTGGCGCTGTTTTATCTTTTATCAAAACAACAAATTCTGTACCAACACTCATACCCGCATACTCCGCTCCACTTACGTATCCAGTATAAGCCAAATACAAATTATTATCAGTAGAAGAATTAACAACATCTCCCAAATCACGAATTGAATTTTTATCCCCAACTGTAAAATTCGCTCTATAATTATTTAACAAACTCAAATCGAATGCCTTCCCATCGCAAATTATCTTTACAGTGCCAGTTTCTCCCGCAAAAACATCAAGAGATTTAACAGTACACCTACCATTTATTAATTTCGTTCCAACTCTTGCATCCATCGTTGTGCCATCTATATTCAACAAAACAGAATCTTCCGGAGAAACAATAGAATTTAGTTTCAACTTCATCCCAGCCTGACAATAAAATCCCGGGAAATAAAACTCGCTGCTTGTCTCACCAACCTTTAATTTAACACTTCTAATAACATCTTGGTTATTAGTTAGAACTTCTACAGTCACCTCATCTCTTTGTATATCTACCAACTTCATAACACCTCTTCCTCCCCAGAAAGTTTGTTGAGCCCAATCGGTTTGCCAATCATTTTCATTCATAGTTTGCAAATAAAACTCCGAAGCACCGACGCCAAAAGCCTTTTCTGCATCATAATACATTGTAGCAGTTAAACTTCCAGAAACATTTTTTGCCATAGAACTTTCATTATTCTGTTTTTTCAAAACGATAACAACATAACCAATATTGTTTACAATTGGACTCCCTAATAAAGTTGTATAGCTTTTTAGAGCTGCTCGAGAAGGATAAAAACTAACTCCTGAAATCTCTCCAGGATACGCACCCTTAAATGAAATTGATTTTATAGACGAAACTTTTATTAACGGATTAACTTTGACAGATTCAAGCTGACAAAACACTGGAACATTTTGCTCTTCCAATAAATCGCTTCTCACAACTGCCGGACTACATCCTCCAGGTGGAATCATAACCAAGAAATCAGTATTCCCCTCGCATTGTCCACTTTCCATTTGCTGTGCAAGTGCCGGCCAATATGTAGATATATCCGAAGAAGAATACATACTAGATATACTAGGATTCGTAAATTGATAACCTGGACCAGAAGAACTCACAGTTGTAGCAGCAGGATTGGTAAATGCTGCAGCCCCTACCCCTGCTAATAAAAACATTAACGCAATGCAAATGTATATTTTTAACGCCATCATTCAAAAGTCAAGTCAATCCTTGAAACCTCCCATTCTAAATAATTGTTTTGTAAATCTTCTATTTTTTGTGGAACACCAAACATAGGGACAGATATTTTCAAATATTGAGAATCTAAAAATTGTTCCTCTGTAAAATAATCAAAGGCCTTCCCTCCTCCAACTAATGCCGAATCAATTTCCTGAGCTGGTATATCAATATCATAACACCTTTGCTCTGTTGCCCCAAATACTCCACCAATACTACTAGATGGAACATCCAAACACTTTCTATCTTTTAATCCAGCAAAATTAATCGACGTATTTTTGTAAACAAATGCCGTTATATTATACCCACCCTCTACTAATTTAACAGATTTTTCATCTGGATAATTTAATACAGAACTATAGTCTGAAGAACTAAAAACAATACTCATTTTATCCTGATTGCCCACCGAAACATTCACATCATAAATTTTCTTCATTAATATATTAGCACTCGTCTCTCTATTCGTAGACACACTAACAGAAGCTGGTGCATATCCATCTACATAAGCATCTAAAACACCATTGACGCACATTGGCACATCGAAATTTCCAGAACCACTTACAGAATTGCCTAATTCGCAAGATTGGCCAAGACAACTAAATCTTAAATTTGCCACAATTGGATTTAAATCTAAATCATACACAGAAACATCTATATTTGCATTAGAATTTTCACATATCTGCTCGCCAGAAAGGGTTTCTTCATCAGCCAACAACGCCTCTCTAGACTGACTATTCTTTATAACAGCAACGACTCCAAATTGGAAAAGTTCACCATTGTCATAAAACTGGATTAAAACGGGGAAATTAATATTATAAACAAAATGATACGGAACAAAACACAATCCAAACATCCCAAGCCCCTGCTGATTTCCTATTGGTTGAACAAGTCTATCTCCAAACATTTCTATTCCAGTTGGCCAATTTTTAGAATAAACAAAATTAACATTTTCGTCCACGTTTTCTCCAACATCGACGACAAAATAAGAATGTTGCGGATCATTTAAATCATAATAGTTTCCAGAAACTTTCAGAGATGCAATATTATCTTCCAAACCCTGGCTAATATTTTTCTTGACCTGAGCATCATTAAAAAACATAGGAGTACACGTAAATTCAACTCCAGTAACTGGTGCATACAGTTGCATTACATCTAATCCATATTCTTCCAAAAATGCATCTTCTTTTTCTTTATTATAAACCACAGTAGCTAAATTATAAAATTTACCCAATTTTGAATTTATAGATATTTTATGATTACTAATTGTAGCCGATTGATCCTCAAATGAAATATAAATTGGATTATTTAGCGTAACTTCCACTGATGTATCTCTTATATCCACCTCTATATTTCCGTCGTAAACATCAACATAAATTCCCTCGCTATTTAAGTTATCAAAATTACAAGAATTAATACCTTCTGATATGAATCTTCTTAACTCTGTAGTCATACTTTGTTTTGTGGGCTTCTGCTCTCTCAAAATATTATTTCCAGAAACAAACATCCAATATGGAACCGCATTCCCATAAAAATCCAACTGAGAAGACGATGGCATATACAGGCTTCCAGAATAAAATTCCAACTCATCTAAATATATATATCCGCCCTGTTGCCCAAGCAAACTAATTCCAAGCTTAACCCGTTCGGTTATACACGACTTATAAGCATCCTCCCCAGATTGTAGATCCTTTGAGATTACAGACGAAGAACCTCCATTAAAAACAAAATACAAAATAATACCCACAACTAAAACTATTGCTAAAATTATGAATATAGTTACCTGACCTCTTTTGTTCATCACTCCCATTAAGAAAACAAGAAAAACTAGATATATAAATATATTTGTGACGTCTAATAATGATTCCACCAGGAATTGAACCTGGGTCTAAACCACGTCAAGGTTTTGTTCTGCCATTATACTATGGAATCAATAATTATTCACGGAGCTTTTATTTTATAAGCTTATTGATTAAAAACCCTAGAACATAAATTCTTTTAAATACGTCTCAAGACACCCCATAATGGACCGAAGAACTTTCAACTCCCTTATGCATTTCAATAACGAACGCTGGGCAGCACAAGCATTGGGCATGAGCGTAAATCCATCTAATGGCCCAGATCTAATTGACGACCAAAAAGTTGTTGAAGTTAAGTTCAAATTGGCTCACTCAGAAAGATATACCAACTTATCTTGGAGGGTTTTAGGCCATCAAAAAGACTATGGAAATTTAAAAGAAGCATATTGGGCTCTGGGTACATACACACTTGATCGAGAGATAGCGTCTATAAAAAATTCTACTCACATAAAATCGCTAGAAAGAATGGCGACAAACAGAGAATTGTTCATAGTTGATTGGGATTGGATGAATCAATTTCAAGAATATAGGGAATCTGGAAAAACAGAGATGTCTCAATGGGATCAAATATTAATATTTCCAAAAGGGAGACTCCTGCCGGCTACTAAAAAAACATATCAAGTGACTGGTGGTATTGTTCACATAACGCAAGGAATAAATCCAGAAAGATTCTCAATGAAATAATGAAATCAGCGCTTCCCGCCTTTAACTTGCCCCCAGTGCTCTTTTAAGTAACTAAATTTCAAAGATTTTTTATCTACCCTTGCCAAAATAAGAAGATCATTAAAAAAATCTTCTGGCAACGTTCTATTCTCATTGTAGTAGCTCTTAAGGGTCTCATAGTTTATTTTTAGTCCAAACTGTTTTAATCCTCTCAGCGAAGGCGAACTAGAATTAGAAATAACTAAGTCTAAAAACTTTCTCTGTTGCCCAACTCTAAACTTTATTCTTACCATCTTAATTAACAAATTTACGAAGTAAATTTGACTACTTATCGTGCGGCGAAAGCCGCAATTATCCCACGGTCACTGCGCAACTATAGACACACGAAACTTTATAAACCCATCTAGTAACTCTCATATTATGAAGATTCCAAAAAAAACAAATAGATATTGCCCATATTGCAATAAAACTACTGAACAAAAAATAAAGATAGTTAGCTCTGGAAATAAAAGAGGCGCGTTAAAAAGAGGCGGTATTATGAGAGCAAAACTTAGAGGAAAAGGAAGAGGAATTGGCAATAAGGGTAAATGGGGTTCTAAACCAGCAGTCACTAAGTTCAAAATGAAAACTAAAACAACTAAAAAGGCGAAGCTTCTATATATCTGCTTAACTTGCAATAAAGGCAAAGACAGAAAAGCAGGAATAAGAGCAAGCAAGATGCTACAAGAATAAAATGGCAACAAAAAAGAAATTTATAGATATAGAATTACCAATCGTAAATGAGACACTACCCGCTTTAGGAACGCCAGAAACTTTAGAAAATAAAACAATAAAGCTTGACCTTTCAAGAAAACTTAAAGGCCGAGGATTAGAGGTAGTCTTTCAAATAATTTACAAGGATAAAAAGCTAGTTGCTCACCCAAAAAGCTTGACTTTAATGAGAAGTTATGTTCAAAGAATGATGAGAAAAAGAGTAAATTATGTAGAGGACTCATTTACTAGCTCATGTAAAGACGTACCAGTAACAATAAAACCCTTCTTAATAACACGAAAGAAAGTATCAAGAGCTATCAGAAATAGCCTTAGAAAAACAGCAAAAGAATTCATACTAGAATATACAAAAACAAAAACATACCTAGAATTGGCAGAATCTATCATATTTGGAGAGATGCAAAAGGAAATGTACCCAAGATTAAAGAAAGTTTATCCCCTTTCTCTTTGTGAAATAAGAGTATTAGAAACAAAGGATATCTTAAAGGCAGATTTAACAATAAAAGTTCCAGAAGTCAAAGAAGAAGTAGTGGAACTAACACAAGCAGAAGAATTAGACCTAGCAGAAAAAGAAAAGAAAGCAAAAGAAGAATCAAACTCTACTGATAAAGAAACTGAAGAAGAAAAAGAGGTCGCTTCAGAAGAAGAAAAAGTTTCTGAAAAAAAAGTTAAAAAAGAATAAAATGGCAATACAGCAATGTCTAATACTAATTAAACCCGACGGACTTATCAAATCATTAACTGGGGATATTATCTCTGAACTTTCTAGAGCAAGGGGAAAAATTATCGGATCTAAAATAGTTTCTGTAAAAAGAGAACTCGCAGAAGAACACTATTCTGAATTAAAAGGTAAACTTATAACAAGGCTTGGGGAAGAAAAAGGCACCACTCTGTATAATAGTATAATAAAATATATCCAAGGAGAATATCACACAAATAGAGTAATGGCTTTAGTATATCATGGAGAAAACATAATCGAAAAAATAAGAGAAATAATTGGAAGCACAAACCCAGAAGATGCAGATCCTTCTTCAATTAGGGGAAAATATGGAAGAATCAACTCTAAAACAGAAGTGCTCGAAACAGTAGTCCATGCTTCCGAATCCGAAAAAGATGCCAAGAGAGAAATTCAACTATGGTTTTCTCCAGACGAACTCGCAGAATTAATCTACCCAGTAGAACTGAAGAAAGAGACTGTTGAAAAAAGCTTTTGGAAATAAATACAAAATACTTAAAAACCATCTAAATCTCTTATTTTTACGCCTGCATAGCTCAGTTGATAGAGCATCAGTTTTGTATTAATGTTATAAACAGACAAAGAAACTGAGGGTCGGGGGTTTGAATCCCTCTGCAGGCTTTCTTATATTTTATCATCACTATTTTAAGATTTATCGACTTAAAAAATCAAGAGAATTGTTTTTGGGAAGTTTTTTATAGTTTGAAAAAGATTTAGTTTCATGCCAATAAGAAGAAAAGTTACGGGATTAAAAAGAGGTTCAAAAGGATTTGTTTACCGAATTCCCATTAGCGAACTAGGAAATTTAACTGAAGACGAAGTAAATAGAAATCTTAGAGAGGTTTATGGGACAGACAAATTGCAATTTAACGGAATGAGTTTAAAAGATTATTTTTCAAAATCAAAAGACCCTCATGACGAAATACTTACTATTGAATATACCGGTGACGATCCTAATAACGAAATTAGATTTGGGGACCAATCAAGACTTTGGCGTAGTAAATATGCCCAGGTAAAAAGGAAAGAAAACTATATGGTTTTTCAACCATTGGTTGCAAATCATGCAATTAGTTCAGGGGCTCACACAGCAGGAAGGAGCCATATAATGCCAGACTCATACGATAGCCTGATAAATATTCTAGATACGGGCTTTTATGGAAGTTTTCACGGACGCCCACTATATGGAGACAATATCCTCCTTGAACTAGATTCCATTCGAGCACATTGGGGAGTTAAAAGCAAAAAAGATATAACTTCTGGAGATAAATATAGCATTTGCTTTGTGCCCAACAATGGGAAACTATTCAACTCAAAAACTCGCCCAAGTGGAGGAGAGGGAATAGGATATGTGAATCACGCAACACCCGATAGTATTGCAAAAGTAGTAATTAGAATTCCCACAAATACACCTAAAGATAAAAAAGAGGCAAAAATTAAATATTATAGAGATACAATATCAAAAAAGTATAACCTACCTATTGAAGTTAATGAATCTCGTTATAACGATGGTAATTGGTTTGAATCTGGAAGTGATGTCCTAATAAAAACACACTTCCCTAAAAAACCTTATGGAGATGATGCTTACTTTAATAGAATGCTAGTTAAAACAGATAAGCTCATAGAAGAAAATAAAATGAGTGAAGCTATTAAATGTTTATATGAAATGAGACTGTACTTAGATATGGATTTAGAAGGAATTGATTCTGAAGTAAAAATCGATAAACTTAGAAAAGTTACGATCGATAGATATAAAAAAATATTAGTAATTGGATCTGGAAAATCTTGGGAAGATAGAAGATATTCTGAAGATTATCTTTTAGACAGAATAAAAGAATTAAGGGAAAAGATGAGTTTTGGAAGAAGACTACAAATGAGCGTTCTAGGGGGATTGGAAAAAGTTTTAAAACCAATGCATTTAATCTCCATATTAGGATTAGTTTCGGGTTTATTTCTCCTCCAAACTAATCTTACTGGAAACGCAATTTCAAATTTATCAAATACGGCTTCTTCGTGGATTGGGGGAGTTCTTATTTTGATTGGTGTAGTTGCTGGATTTTTCTGGATGAAGAACAGAAAGAAAAAATAAAATCACCTCTTTTAAAAAATTTATTTTTTGTATTGCTCTTTTAACGCACATGCTGCAAAACCTATTCCTGCAGCAATAATTGCCCCTCCAAACCCGATTCCGAGTGCTGAGCTAGTTATTTCTTGATAGGATGCATTATTTGCTAACTTTTCTGTAAAGTTGTTTACCCCTAGATAAGTTAATACACTACCAGAAAGAGCTATCCCTATTCCCATCGATATCCCGAGAATTTTTTCTTCTAGCTTGCTTATTGATCCAACCCCGCCGTGTTTACCCTCAGGTGCTACTGATCCTTGTGCCATATTTCACCTCCATTAAAATTTAGTTGAATTTCTAAAGCAAAGTATTTCTCTTTCAAACTGTTTTTATTTTTTAATTCCATATTACCTTAGTAAAATATATAAACTCTCTTTTATTATACTTTATGTCTAATACTATACATCAAAATGGACAAACCAGAAGCAACAGCACAACTTGTAAAAGAAGAAATAAACTCTAGCTTGTTTTTAGCTGAAAGCTTAAAGAGGGGAATAATCAATTATTCCGAGTTAACAAGGCAGATATTACCTAAGATAAAAGCCAAGAATAAAAAGGCAAATTTTTCTTCAGTTCTTATTTCTTTACAAAGACTATATGATGAGGTGAAGAATGAAAAACAGTCTATTTCTTTTGAAGAAATATTGAGAGATGCTGAACTAATTATGAAAACAAATATTGTTGATATTACTTTAGAAAGAACAAAAAATGTCGTAAAAAGGATAAATGAGATTTCTAGAGAGATCAGGTGGGACATGGGAGACATAATGTTTACTATCCAGGGCACTTCAGAAATAACTATAATATGTGATAAAAAGAATTTTAAAAAATTTGAAAGTATAAAGAAAAGTATTATTGAAACCCAAGAAAATCTTGCAATACTTTCTTTAAGAGAATCTCAAGATTTAAACGATTATTCTAAAAATACTATAGGATTTCTTGCGCATCTTCTTTCTCTTTTATCAGACAAAAAAATAAATATTGTCGAGTTAGCCACCACATTTAAGCAAAATATTTTTATTCTAAAAGAGGATGATTTATCCATGGCTTATATTACCCTAAAACATGCAATAGATTTTTTTAATAAATAAAAACTCAGGCGGAGGTTATAGCTTATTCTAAATAATATTATTGCTTAGGCCCGATATGCAAAAACGTAACAAACCATAACCCCAAAGCAAAGAAACTGAGGGTCGGGGGTTTGAATCCCTCTGCAGGCTTTCTTAAGAATTAAAATTTAGAACTACTCTTCGTCTGTAATTCCATCAACGTCTTCTCTGGCTTGAGCCAATGCCTCTTCTTCGTCAGCTTGCTGTTGTTCTTCTTCTGAAAAAGATTTGGCACCTGCCATCTCCATAGAATCTTGTGCAATAATTTTTTTCTTCCCCGATTTAAAATCCTCCAACTCATCCTCTATCCTCTTTACCGTATCACTTATCGTCTTTTGTTTCCTCGCATCTTTATATATCTTAGAAAAGTAAACCATTTCCTTATAAATCATATTTAACAAATACACTCCTCCAATTATAACCGCCACATATATTATTCTCATAATCAAACTAGTTTCATTAGAAAATATGCCATAAACCACGATTGCTAGCCCCAATGGTACCCTTACCACAGAAATCAACAAAACTATAGCCAAAAATAAAATCAAATTTATACACATCATCACACCTGGCCTTCTAATAAGTTCCCCAAAATCGCGTTCAGACCTTTTTACTAATATAATTGAAGCCATTATAAACATAACAAGCCCCCTAATTATTCTAAAGCAAAACACTACAAGAACGACCCAAAATATAAAGGCTAAAAAAAACTTCCAAGAGAACTGATAATTTATTCCCAAAAGATATCCAAAAACCTGCTTATGTAAAATTAGATAATTATGAACTGGTAAAATATATTTACCAAACGGTTGAGACTGTGTAATTTTAAGCCATTCTTGTTTTAAATATTCACTTCTCGCCTCACTACTACTAAGAAATCTATCTACTTCCTGAATACTCTTGTCTGCAGTATTGGCAACATCCTCCACCTGGGAATCAATACTAGCGCTAACCCCTATAACAAATGAAAATATATTAATCACTAGCAATAACATAAAAAATAACTTCATTACTCTTTTCATAAAATATAGACAAATTGAAAACTTTTAAATCTATCCAGAACAGCATTTAATTAAACACTTTATGTAAACTATGTAGTAGTAACAAAAACAAAAGATTTAAATACCCCCTCCACTTAGAATAATCATACAAAAAGAGCCAGGAAAATAAAACACCAAAACTCTTTTTACAACAAAAAACATGACAAACACATATTCATACATGAGCCCAAGGGCAGCATCTCTTATGGCTTTAGCCAATGACATGAGGGCAGAAAAGGATGCAAGAAGAACAGAATTAAAAAATAGCCTCGAGAAATATGTTGGTGCTACTGGAGTTCTGGGTGCCACAACGGGATATTTACTAGGCGGACCAGTCGGTGCTTTAGCAGGCGGTACGCTTTTATCAAAACCATTATACGCTCACACTAAAGCAGCAGCTGAAACTGGATTAAGCTACTTATGGAGCGGAGTTAAATACGTCGGAAGAGGAATTAGAGAAGGAGCAAAACTAGCCATAGCAGCTACATCAAAAGGGATCGATGCTTATACATCCTGCCAGGAATATCATCAAATGCTAGATAATTTCTACTCGAAAGTAAACGAAGGAAAGGAGATTGACGATCCTAGTAGAATTATAGATCCAAGAGAAGCAAGAAAAGCACAAGCAACACAAGCTGAACAAACATTGGATGGCTTAAGAAAGAAGGAAAGAAGGAAATTTAAAAGAGAAGAAGATATTTTCAATAAAAAAATAAAGAAACTAAACCCATACCAGATTAAACTAGTAAGGCATTCAAGAAATTTACTTGAAAGAGCAAAATATAGGCTTGGAATCGACACGAAGCCGGTAGCTAATGACATAAACGACTATAGAAATGCAGCACAAGCTTATGCGCAAACTCACCCAAGCCCAATAGGAAGACTCGCAAATGGCCTAGCTGATACAAAAAGAATGAAAAAATATGAAGCTACAGCTGCACAACTTAAAACGGCAGGAATTACTGATGCTAACACACTATTTGCTTACTCCATACAAAACGGATTAATAAACGAAGCATACGACTTATTTGCAAAGAAACAAAAACAAAGTGCTCCGAAGTTCGGAGTTCAAACAGATGAAAATGGAAATATACAATTGGGACTTGCACCTGGCGCGGGAATAGAAGATTTAGCAAAATATATACAAGCAACACAATTATTAAGAACACTTAATAACGACCGTCAAAACGAGGACCCCGAAAGTCTACTAATCAGAATACTATTAGCACGAATGCACCGACCAGGTGCTTCCTAAACTATCTTCTTCTAACAACTTGCCCTTCAATTTCTTGCTTTCTTGCACCAGCCTTCATATCTAAAAGCCTTTTCTCGAGATGTATTTTTATTCTATAATTAGAATAATTTTGTATTAGCTGGGGTAAAATCCCAATTAATATACAAAGAATAAGTGAATGAGCCAGAATACTAATGTCTAGAAATTGAAAACTTAATATCTGAACAATTCTGTTTAAAATAGGAATATACATTAAAACAAAAAATACGATTGCTACTAAAAAAACCTTCCAAAATCTTCCCGCCATAAAATTAATCCACTCTACACTCGTCCTTAATTTCAAGTCCTTTTCCGGATCATACGACTTATATTGTTTTTGATTAACAAAAGAGCATAACACTAAATAAAGATTTCTAAATTTACAAAAAATCCATAAAATTAATCCTGCAAAAAATCCCACAATTAAACCATATTCAGAATTATTAAATTTTTGATAACCATCAAACCCCAGCAAATCTCCAGATATAAATTTAGAAACATCTTCTAACTCATTCCAAGAACTTCTTTCAAAACTTAAAATTCCCCAAACAGAAATATCGCTCTGTTTGAGAGCCAAATAATATCTTCCCAAAAAACTAACATCATTTTTCCCAGCAGAATAATTACTATTTATCACATCTATTTCAGTTTTACTCAATTCTGCCGAAACAACTACAAAAGATAAAAAAAACAATAAGAAAAGAAACAATAATTTTTTCATTATTGACTCCCAAGCGTTCTTGCAGCCTTAACTCCAGCCTTTACTTCCAGTAATTTAGTATATAATTCCTTTCTAATCTTATATCTGCTATACGATTCAATTGCTGTAGGCAATAATCCAAAATAAAATGCAATTATTATTGCTCTAATTAAAACCGGAATACCTATCTCTACACCTAAAAACTTACTAAACGTGATAAACTCAATAGCAGTTTTTAAGAAAGGTATTTGTAAAAGCACTGCATAAAATGCACCAATAACAATCGCCTTCCATGGAATAATCCCACTAGCAATAATAGATAGCCAACTTGATTTAAGTTTACCCATGTTTTCTTTTCCGGGAATATACAAATTATTTTTCATTTTTGTTCTAAAAAGTTGTCCTATTTTTTCAGACTCGAAAGCTAAAATATAAATTAACCACAAAAATATTCCCGCGACAAATCCAGTTAGAAAATCTAAGAAGAAATCTCCCATGGTCTGTTCAAATCCTAACACCTTGCCAACATCACGCAAAAGCCTGCCGCCCCATCCCAATTCCTTGCCACAACCCAAAACGTTGCCCCTCATCCAGTTCCAAGCTGGCCAAAGAGTGCTATTCATAAACCCCGTACCATTGGCGGCCTTCGCCAACTGATCAGATGTGATAACACAACTTTTTATTCCAAGCATGCCCCAATAAATGGAAAATGCAACCAAAATAATAATCACAGCCGACAAAAAACCCTTGCTAATTTTACTCTTCTTCGATAAAAAAAACAACAACGCAAAAATTGCGATTAATATAACTATCCCAAAAATATAACTACCACTATCAATAACCTCCTTCCCAGAGAAATTAATAAATGATTCCCACCAACTCATACTAATTCAATAGAATTAACGTTTAAATATTTAAGCACGACCCATTTCCTTCAGAACTTCTTCTCCGGCTACCTTTTCCATAGCCTTTTTGTACAACCTTCTCTTCTTATTATATCTAGATATCATCGGCCAAAACTGTACTAGCATAAACAAAACAAACGTACAAAGTAACGCCCTCCAGAATAACGGTGCAAATAAAACTTCTAAAGTTAAAAATGATAGTATAACATTTATTACAGGAACGGAGCCTAAAAATGGATAAAGAAGGAAAAGAATAAATTCAACAGAGTAGAGTCGACTCTCAAAATTATCCATCAGGGAAAATGTTAAACTTCTCGCGGCCGGAACCCTGGCCGGAAACAACGACCCATATAAATTCAATAGATTAAAAGAAAAACCCCTACTATATTTCTTTTTCATCAAATAATCCATCCTAATCCAAAGCATTATAGTAAAAAATATTAAACACATAAATGCAAACAAGCTATTTCTAGTCATAAAAAATCCAGGAATAAATGCGATTGCTACTGCCCCTACAATTATTTTTTTTAAATAACCCCAGTGGGACCTTGTCAATTTTTGAATAAAGAACCCAACAATTAAATTCGATATAACAAAAACAAAGGCCAATACAAGGATAAAAGCAAAATCTCCCAAGTCAAATCCATCCCCCTCCTCAATAATTCTTTTTAATGGATAAACGGACCATATTCTAAACGGGAAAAAAGCTAAGGGCATTGGGAATAATTTACTCTCGCCAGAAAAAGTATTTGTTCCAAACATCCAACCTATCTTGATACTTGTTTGGTTCTTTGTAAAATTCCAACCCCTACCCACACTGTCTTGAAACATATCCAAAGAACACGGGTCTACATAAAAAAACGCTTCCCAGAAATCCTTACTCAGCCAAGGATTATCTCCAGGTTTATATGTAATTTCATTATTATCCACATAATTCTCCCTCAATGCAACACACTCCTCCGATCTATTAAGCCTAATAAATGTTTTATTAAAATTCTCTGAATCTTCACCCAATTTTAGAATGTATTCATTGAGCACACTCTTTTTATCTATACCCTTAATATCTCCAGTATTTTTCAAAAATTTATAAGCATGACTATCGTATATTATAACATCTCCAGCGTTAAATGTAAAACTTATCACTGCTTCCTCCGCATTAGAAAAACCTATTAGACTAATAATTTGGAAAATAAAAAACAAGGCCAATACAAAATAAATCGCACTCTTTCTTTTGTTTAACACCATATAAAAAATAGAAAAACAATATTTATAATCCTATCCTTATTTCTTCGTTGCCTCTGCGTCAACGTTTACCTTACCAGAAGACCTTTCTACTTTGTCTTTATATCTATCTAAATCAGAAACCTGCGTAGCATTTGCAATCCACCTAACCGTCTTTTCATTCATAATTACAAACCACATAAATACTGCGACAGTAACAACCAATAGCATAACCATTACTATAGTATCCATGCTAGAAACTATATCCCCCATATCACCATATTCCTTTCCAAAAATAAAGGGAACCACTCTATACATCCACGTTGGTACATTATCTACAGAAGGGAAAATGACATATGAACTCCACATCTTCAATAACAACATTCCACCAATTTTAATAAACAAAAATATAGAATAAATCAGCCATGCCAATCTCTGTAATAAAATACCAAAACTATTCATCGATATCGAAACAGAATAGGTAATAAATGCAAGAGCAATCATAGGCAACAAAATAGAAATAGTTAATCCCAGCGCCTTATACGACTGAAGTAATGTAATAAATTCAGAATTATTAATCATTACAACCGCCAAAAACCCAATAATTAAGGAAAGTAAAAATCTCAATCCCGAATTCTGTGGGAACTTAGCCACACTCATACCAGAATATATTAGCAAGATAACAAGGAGCAACATCATCCATCTTGTAATAACCCCCAATGTATTCATATCGTCACTTGTTAAATCCCCGCCATCACTTTCCGCCCAAAAAACATTTAAAAGAAGTTTTCCAACCTTTGTATCCTTAAACTCTGCTGCACTAGCACTCTGTATACTTATTACGAACAAGGATACAACCAAAAGAACAACTAACAATACACCAAACTTTTTATCCATGAAAAACAAACAACTTATACCTTTATAAATATTTCTCCATTTCATTTTTAAGTTAAAACAAAACCTATAAAAAAGACCCTATCCTCTAAAACACATGTTTGACAATTTCCTAACAGGCATAACAGAAAAATACATAGCTAACCAAGACCTAATCCTAATACTGGTTCTAATTCTTATTTTCATTGTGGTTTATTCCCTACTTACTTATGTCAACTTATTTAAAGACAATAAAAAAATAAACGCACTCATAAGCGTGTGTATATCTTTTATGTCCGTATTTTTTATGAAAGAAAGCTGGATTATATACACATATATACTACCATTCAAAACTATAGCGCTTATACTATTTTTTATAATTCCACTATTAATTATATTAATAATAGCCCATAAGAATCATATGTCTGCGGTCGGAAGAAAGTCACTACTAGCCATTTTCCTAATAATACAAGTATTCATCACATTTAAAGATTCCACCACTTTCTCATTTGAAACCAACGAATCAAAATATATCCTCGTAGGCATAACTCTTTTATTAATCCTTTTAGATACTCCAATTAACAAATTAATAAAAACCCTAAAATAGCCTCAGTGCCTTCTATATCCAACAACTTTATCGCCTTGGTAAATTGGAACCTCTTTCGTCCCATTCGTATCCTTAACTAGAATCAAAACCAGTAAACCAATAACGACCAATCCTCCGGCTATATATATTCCCCACGCACTCAAAACTATAGAAGAAAATCCAATTTTAACAGCAAAATTTTGCAAGGGAATTATTTTAGAACATGCGCCAAGTAAAATTCCTAACGCAACCAATATAAATCCAATCACCTTCATCTTAACAAAAATGAATGGAACTATTTAAAACTTATTATTCTTCCAAAATCTCTATTTTTTTGTCCTGAACCAATATTTCAACTATTTCTTTATCTAAATTTGCCACCTCTCCCTTATTAAAGGGACCAACAGCATCACCTTCCATATTTAAAAATTCTTCAACCCTATTAGTAAATTTAACAAGTTTAAACCTAGATTCTGTTCTATCTCCAGACATAGACTCACCCAAATTCTTATCTGCCTTCTCTAAGCTTTTCACAATATCTTCAAATAACTCCTTCTCAAAATCTAATAAATTTTCAAAATCCTTCTTACTAATCCCCGTCTCAGAAGCAACGAAAGATAGATTCAATATTTTCTTCCTTCTTCTTAACAAAAGCTCCTTAAACAATGCCATAGCATTTTCCAGCTTCTTCTTATTTTTTATAACAATATCAGAAAACATATCATCTTCCTTATCCGAAAACTTCTTTTTCTCTGAAAAGTACTCCGAAACCTCTAATAAGAAACCCTTCTTAAGCAACTGCAAATCATCACTATATCTCTCCTTTCTCAACGCCTCATAAAGATCATTATACGTAATCATACCAAAAAGGAAACACTTAGCTTTAAAAGAATTTATGTTCTCTCCAGAATAGAAACAAAACATATTTAAATAATAAATCTAAATAAAACAGATGAATCAACCCCTACTTTTTCTCAGAAACAGTTCTGAGATATTCACCTAAATAAATCAAGAGAAACAATATTTTAAAAAGTATCTATAAAAAAGGGTATTGCTTCTAAAAAAATACCTCTTTTATAAAAAAGTTTTAGCCAATACCAAAAATTTATGAGGCAATGATCCTGTCATTTCTGAGTAATTTATTCTAACTCGTTAAGGTTTTCATAAATTTTTCCTTGCGCTCTTCCAAGTCCTTCAAAACCAGGAGTTAGTTTATCTCTTGTAGGTAGACGAATTTCATAGAAATTATGTCCATCTTCAAATTCTAATACTCTCGCTATTATTCCCTCCGCCCTACTATCGTCTCGAATAATTTTATACCCACTTTTCACTCTTGAATTGAATGTTTCAAAGCCTTCTATATCCATGTTTGGATATCTGCAAAATCCTTTCCACGCATGATTACAATTGTCTGCAAAATTTGGAAGTACTCTTTGATTTTGAACAACTCGATTTTCATCTGTATAAACCAATGTAATTCCGTATCTGTTTTGAAACACTTGGTCTAATTCAATTTCTCTAGTTGTATACCCTGTTTCTCCTTTTCTTCCAAAAACCCCCGTCAAAAGAGCTGTTGCTAAAGCTATTGGAGCCAATATTTTTGTAAGCTTATTTATTAATCCCATTTTTATTTACACCTCCTTTTAATTCATTAAAGAAAAAGCTGGTTTCAACTAGTCTTCTTTCTTTTTCAAACATATCTTGTTTTTTCATTTCCATTTTGTTTTCTCTTAAGCAATCTTTCAATTGCTTAATTATCTAACAAAAAACACACTATTTAGATATATCCCCCATTATTGGTAGGGGCAATAAAAAGGTTTAAATAGTAAAAAATTATGAGGATGTTATGTTAAACGAACTTGAAAATAAACTTAGAAAAATTGGGCTTACGCAGAATGAAACTAAGGTTTTTATTGGTCTTCTTAAAATCGGAGAATCTAAAACTGGACCTCTGATAAAAGATTCTGATGTGGGCTCAGGTAGAATCTATGAGATTTTAGATTCATTGATAATGAAGGGGTTGGTTTCTTTTGTTACTAAAAATAACGTCAAGCATTACAAGGCTCTTCCTTTAGAGAAAATTTCTAGTTATATTGAAAATAAAAAACACCAATTAGATTTACTAAAATTGGATATAAACTCTATCATTCCTTTGGTAAATAAGGAGGTAAATGATAAAAAAGGGACAATTGTCGAAATTTATGAAGGAATTGAGGGGATAAAAATTGCATTCGAAAAAGAACTTGAATTTCCAAAAGGAACAGAGCTTTTTTGTTGGGGAATAGATAGAATTGAAACATATGATAAAAAGATTATTGATTATTTCACTTATAATCTATTTAAAAAAAGAAAAAAATTCAAAATAAAAAAGATATTTGATGATTCTGCCAGAGGGGAAAAAGTATTCTTCGAAAATTCACAAATTAAATATGAACCTAATGGTTCTCTTTCCGACATAGATCTAATAGGAGATTTAACAATAATTTACATTCACCGAGGTAAGAATCTGGCTATTGCAATAAAGGATGAAGATATTGCGAGTTCTTTAAAAGGAGCATTTATGGAAATCTGGAATGTAATTAAATAGAAATATTTTTCCTTGCCAAAATCGCAGAACTTGTGGAAAAGAAGCAAAAAACGGTGGCACACTAAAAACAAACTCTCAAAAACACAAAGTCTTCTCGCCACATTTACATTATCACCACATTAGTCAAAATAAAAAACCTATTTCTGAAACCCTAACCTTAAAAGATTCTCATGGGAAAAATTATTTTCCACTCATTTTCTCCCACGCCCACAAACAAATAACATATTCAAAAATACAATCGAAAGCTTTATATATCAATTGATATACATAAAAATATGGAACAAGAAATAGAAAAAAATCCTTTCGCGAGAAGCCCTACCCTGGGAACTGTTCTCATGGTAGAAAAATTCATAGATGACAACTCTGGAGAATACAACATCAGAGAATTATGGCAAAAACTTCCCAAAAAGGTAATGTGGCAAACATACATGGTTATAATAGACTATTTACAAAGTATAAATAAAATAGCACTAGATAGAAATGATACAGTGGGATATATTTGGAATCCAGAATTAGCTAAAAAACTAAAAAACCTAAAGAGAATAGAATTAAAAACATAGCTACCATAAATAAACCATGTTCAAATTCCTTAAAGAAAAACTACACAGCTGGAAAGAAAAGCTAAAGGAAGAATTTTCAGAGGCCTCACAAGATCATCCCATTGGGAAAACTCCACCCGTAAAACCAAAACAAACCAAAATAAAGCCAAGGAGCAAAACTCCTACTAAAACCCCAAAAACAGAAAAAAAGAAAAGAACACCCAAGCAAGACAAAAAAGAAAGAGAATTATCTGAAAAAATAGTAGAAGAAATAAAAAAAGAACAACCAATAGAGTCTCCCGAGGCTCGAATAGAAGCTTTGCAAGATAATCCCAATAAGAAGGGATTTTTCAAAAAATTATTCTCCCACGCAGAAGAGAAAAACGAAATACCCAAAGAGGAACCTACGGAACAACACTCTTTCTTCGACAAATTTAAGAAAAAAGTTACAGAAGAAAGATTCGACGAACTTTTCACAGAACTAGAAATGATAATGCTCCAGAATAACGTCGCCTACGAAGTAGTTGAATTCATAAGAGGGAAATTAAAACACGATTTAGTTGGTAAAAATTTATCTGAAGTAAGTATTGAAACAAAACTAAAAGAAGCACTAGAAGAAATTCTAATCAATCCTCCAAACTTGATAAAAGAAATAAGGGAAAGCTTGAAAAATAAAAAACCATATGTAATCGCTTTCGTGGGAATAAATGGCTCTGGAAAAACAACTTCAATAGCAAAAGTTGCTCACTTATTAAAAAAAGAAAAACTCTCTGTTTGTTTAGCAGCAGGAGACACATTTAGAGCAGCCGCAATTGAACAACTTGAAATTCATGCTAATAAATTAAATGTTCCAATAATTAAGAAAGATTATAACTCAGATCCAGCATCCGTGGGCTTCGAGGCAATAATTTATGCAAAGAAACACGCAATCGATGTAGTTCTCATAGACACCGCCGGAAGAATGAACACAAAAGAAAGCCTAATGAAAGAAATGGAAAAAATAATCAAAGTTTGTAATCCAGATAAAAAAATATTTCTAGGAGAATCTATAACTGGAAACGATGCAACCGAACAAGCTCGTTCTTTCAATCAACACATTTCAATCGATGGTATAATCTTAAGTAAGGCCGATATAGACGAAAAAGGCGGAACAGCACTTTCTGTATCTTACATTACTAAAAAACCAATATATTTCCTAGGAACCGGTCAACTATACGACGACCTAGAAGTTTTTGATAAAGATAAAATGATTAAAAGATTAGGGTTATAATTAATCCAACGAATAGGTTCTTCCCGCACGATATTCCTCTGGAACAGAAATATTTCCTATTGCAGTTATTTCTTTTACGGGCACGACATATGGACTCAAAACATTCCCTTCCTTGTCTTTACTAATTGGATTCTCAACATCCACTAAATAAACCCCATCTCCACGAACAACTAAATTAAAAGCATGAAAGTCAGCGCCCCGCTCATTATCCAATTCAAGAGCGCCACTAATTAAATAAGAACTCTCCGCCCGCTGTGCTGCCAACTGCACCAGAATGGATTTCTCAAAACATTGACCAACTCCCGCCTTCATAACTTTAGAAAAAGGAATAAATTCAGATCCCTTGAAAAGGGCCATTATTTCAAAACTGTTAGATCGCAACGCATTATGTATAACTCTATACGGGATAGCCCCTATGGGAAAAACACCCAATCTTTCATCCACATTTATATTATCGATTTCATATCCAAGATTGAGACCTTTCATTAATTTTGAACCCCTAGAAAGCCGATTCACAACGGCACTAGGTTTAGCTCTAGAAAAATTCTCTAAATATTCAATAATTTCTTTTTTATTAGACATACACAAAAAGGTCAATATAACTATTTAAACTTTTCTATTTGTGACTACTTATAAGTAGCATAATGAACAACCGAAAACCCAAAACTTATTAATCCTCATTTTGCTGCTAATTCTATGTTAGAAAAAGTATCAGAAGCACTCACAGGCGGAATAAAAAAGATAACGAACGCCATTTTTGTAGACAAGAAACTCATAGACGTAGTCATAAAGGATTTGCAAAGGGCACTTATCGAAGCAGACGTTAATGTAGAACTCGTCTTTAAACTAAGTCAAAAAATCAGAGAAATTGCAATTGATGAAAGCATCAAGGGAATTGACAAAAAAGAACAACTAATAAAATTAATTCACGACCAAATCGCAATTCTAATTGGCAAAGGAAAAGAGCTAAAATTAGAAAAAAAAGAAAAAATATTATTACTTGGTCTCTACGGATCCGGAAAAACCACAAGTATAGCCAAATTAGCATTCTATTACGCTAAACGAGGGAGAAAAGTCTGCGCTTTAGGTTTAGACACCCAAAGACCTGCAGCTATGAAACAATTACAAGACATGTGTGAAAAAGCAAAGGTTAAAGCTTTCATAGATGAAAAAGAAAAAGATCCCGCAAAGATAATAAAACAATATGAAGAAGACTTAAAAGACTATGATTTAGTTCTAATAGATACGGCAGGCAGAGATGGATTAAACGAGGATTTAGTTTCTGAAATAAAATCAATCGAGAAAAAAATAAAACCAACCCACAGAATTTTAGTTCTTCCTGCAGATATCGGACAAACTGCAAAAACACAAGCACAAGAATTTCAAAAAGCACTTTCTATAGACGGAGTAATTATAACAAGAATGGACGGTACAGCTAAAGCGGGTGGCGCTTTAACCGCTTGCGCCGAAACAAACGCTCCGGTCTTCTTTATTGGTACTGGAGAAAAAATCCACGAATTTGAAATATTTAATCCAACTTCTTTCATCTCAAGACTATTGGGAATGGGAGATCTAGAAGGATTATTAGAAAAAGTTCGTTCTGCGGTGGATGATAAACAGCAAGAAAAAATCGAAGCAAGATTAAAAGAAGGAAAATTCAATTTACACGATTTATATTCTCAACTTGAATCAATGGGACAAATGGGAAGTATGGATAAAATAATGAGCATGATTCCTGGATTTGGAAATGCTGCAGCAAAAGTTCCAAAAGATGTTATGCAAAAACAAGAAGAAAAAATGAAACACTGGAAGTATGCTATTCAATCAATGACAAAAGAGGAAGTTGAAAACCCCGAATTATTCGACAAACAAACAACTAGGATCCAAAGAGTCTCAAGGGGATCCGGAACAACAACATCCGAAATCAGAGAACTATTGAAACAATATAAAATGATTAACGAACTAATGAAATCTCAATCTTCAATGACCGGACTCCAAGAAGGAAAAATCGATAAAAAGATGATGGCTAAGTTTGCCAAACAATTTAAAGGCAAAATAAAGATGTAGAGAATCAAATAAAAACTTTTATTATTTTAAGGTAAAATTCCGTTTCCAAGAGCTGGTGTATCCAAACTTCCTTCAGCTGCTTTATAATAATCTTTAGCATTAAATCCAAACATTCCCGCAACTACATTCCCAGGGAATCTCATAATACCCGTATTGAATAATTGTATAGCTTTAATATATTCTCCCCTAGCAACAGTAATTCTATTTTGTGTTCCAACCATTTCATCTCTTAAGGCAGCATAGCCTTGACTTGCCTGTAGAGTTGGATAATTTTCAGCAACAGCATTAACAAAGGCATTTATTCCGCTATTCAATTGTTGACCCGCTGTATCTTTTACAAGTTGATTTGCTCCTGCAGAACTTGCCCAAGCAGTCCTTGCAGCAATTACGTCCTTAACAAACTTAGTTTCAACTCCAACCTGACTTGAGACAGTGTCAATCATTCTACCAATTACATCGTTCTGTCTTTGATATTGATTTTCAACCTCGCTCCACTTACCATTAATATTCTGATCCATAGAAATAAAATTATTATAAGAACCCACAAGCCAAAAAACCAAAAGTAAAACTACAACACCAACGCCAATCCACACCTTAGTTGAAGTCTTCATCCCTTTTTTCTTTTCCATAATTAATACCAGTTAATCCTCATTTAAAAACCTAACGCCCAGCTCCTCCGCCGCCGCCCATTCCCCCACCAAATCCTCCTCCGAATCCGCCACCAGAACTTCTATTTCTACCACCGAAAAGTATAGAATATAATATCATCCTCACGACAAAATCAATAAAAAAGAAAGCCAAGAAATCTCCAAAACCTTTTTTACCCTTTCTTTTAGAAACAGAATATAAGAAAAATGCAAATAAAATAAATAAAGCAATTACAAATATCGCCCCTCCAAAACTTCCACTCGAACTAGACCCACCCGCTTGCCCAGATAAAATTTCCTCCTTATTTTGCTCAGCGACGTCCGAAACGCTTCTTATAAAAGAAATAATCCCCTCACTAACGTTTCCAGAATCTCTTAATGGAATATAACTCTCGTCTAGCATTCTTCCAATTTTAGAATCTGGTAAAATCCCCTCTAGCCCGTATCCGACACTAACCCAAATTTTATTTTCTGCCTTACAATACAACGCAACCAATCCATTATTCTTATCTGCCTTACCAACCTTCCACGTATTCAAAATATCTATTGCATACTGGCTTGGCCCACCTTTTGAAGTGCATTCATTATCTGTAACCACTACAAACTCTGCAGTTGTATCTGCATCAACACTAGACAACAACCCCCTTAACTCTCCAACTTGTAAGCTACTAAAAACTCCCGCAAAATCATTTACATACTTATCCTGATAACTTGGAACAGCCGCAAAAACAAGACTAATGCTAAATATAAAAATAAAAAATACCAAATAATTCCTCAATTTCATAATAAATCAAATAAAAGAGAATATTTAAAACTAATGAAAGAATAAATTTATATGACAAAAACACTAGCACGGGGTGCAGAAGCAATAATAACCCTAGACAAAGATATTGTAACTAAAAATCGTATTCCTAAGGGCTACCGTCTAAAAGAACTAGACGAAAGAATAAGAAAAAGAAGAACGGAAAAAGAAGCAAAAATATTAGAAAAAGCATCAAAAATAATAAACGTTCCAAAAGTTATCAATCAAACGAAATTCGAATTAGAACTAGAATATATTAACGGAGATAAGCTATCTGACAAACTTAACTCCTACGAAGAGAAAAAGCAATTTATTGTTCTAAAAACACTCGGAAAAGAAGTCGCAAAACTCCACCAAGCAGATATAATTCACGGAGATTTAACAACATCTAACACGATCTTAAAAGACAAAGATGTTTATATAATAGATTTTGGATTAGGGTTTATCTCAAAAAGAATAGAAGACAAAGCAGTAGACTTGCATTTAATCAAACAAGCTCTAGAAGCTAAACATTTTCAAAACTACGAAAAATTATTTGAAAAATTTTTAGAAGGATATTCAGAGAATTACAAAGAAGCCCCTCGGGTCCTAGAGCAACTCAAAAAGGTTGAAGGAAGAGGTCGTTACAAGCATTAATCCTTTGTGTATTTAATCCACTTTCCCTCGGAAACAACTTCTATTTTACCATCGTCAAAAACAACAGCAGAATTGTCATCAATAGCATACAAATCCTCATCTATATTTTTAAAAACTTTCGTCAAATACTTTTCGTTTACCTTTGGAAAACACGAAGAATTAAGATGTGGTCTAATATCAAAATTAATTAAACCTAAACCGCTCGGAGGGTTTTTCACTTCATCACCATATAAACTAAACAAATATTCAGAAGATGCTTGAATTGACTTACTAAGAATTATACTCCCAGCGCTAATACCCACATACACTCTTTTTTTTAATAATTTAGGCAGCTCTTCCGTAAGCCCGGACTTAATAACCCATTTCATTAGGTAAGTTGTATCCCCGCCACCTACTAAAATCACGCTCGCCCACTTTAATTTCTCAAGCCAAATACTTTTCTCCAATACAGAAATATCCACCACATCCACTTCACCTAATTTTCTACAATTGTCCAAATCTTTCTGCAACCAAGATTTATCTTCTTCTTCATTTGCAGCAGTAGGGATAAAGGCTATTTTGATTTCCCCACCAGCCAACTTTTTCAAAGCATCAGCTATGGACTTATTGGTAAACCCCGCAGACGTCAATAAAAACTTCATAAATAACAAAAATACTCTAGTTTTATAAATTTAATTAAAACTTAACAGCCGTTCCGAAACAAGAAATCTCAGAAGCTCCTTGCATAATCATTGAAGTAACAAATCTAACTCCAACAACCGCATCTGCGTTCATAGAAATCGCCTCATTCATCATTCTATTATATGCCTCATCTCTTGATTGAGCAAGCAAATCAGAATAACTTTTTATTTCTCCACCAACAATATTTTTGAAACTAGCCATAATATCTCTGCCAATATTTTTAGCCCTCACTGTATTCCCTCTAACTATACCCAATATCTCCTTAATTTTTTTCCCAGGAACCTCTTCCGTAGTTGTAGAAATTATTTTCTTCATATTATTTTTTACCCTTCTTACTTTTTATATCTTTCCATCGTATCTGTTCAATCTGCTCTGCTTTTCTAGAATGAAATAATATTGCAACGCCAATACCCAAACAAATTACTGCATAAAAAATAATAGGCCATACAAAAAAAGATGCTACAGCTAATGTTAAACCGCCTATAATAAAAACAATCCCCGCTATTATTGCCGCCACATCTCTATTGTCCATAAATTAATTAACAAAAAGAACTTTTTAAATATAGCCCCACCCGGATTCGAACCGGGGTCACAGGCGTCAAAGGCCTGTATCCTTGACCACTAGACTATAGGGCTTTTAGGAAACCGAAGTTTCCATGGTCCAGTCCCTAGACTAAACCGTTAATATTCTCAAAATTTGGTCATTTTTAAGGATTGTGTTTATCAAGAAATTTATAGCTTTATACCCGAATCCCTAACGTTCTTATCGTGCTGATCCATATCCCCACAAGTCAAACAATCAAAGCAAGTATGTACCGTTCCATTCTTCTCTTTCACGTAACCAGTTCCATGGCACTTGGGGCAATTTAAATTTGACATAAAAAATAGTAGAATTGGGCATATTTAAGCATATATGTAAACGACTGTATATTTCAAAATCCCTAATAAAAACCTTTAAAAAGCAAGAAAAACACCTCCAGCTATGGCAAAAAAATCATTGGACCAAAAACATCCAAAACCGGTTTGGCTTAAATTATCCGAAGAAGAATTGAAAAAAATCATAGCTACGCTTGCAGAAAAATACCAAGCAGCTCAAATCGGATTGATACTTAGAGACCAATATGGGGTGCCAACAACAAAGGTATATGGCAAGAAAATCTCCGCTTACTTGAAAGAAATAAACAAAAACGAATTCTTCGAAGTTCAAAACATTGAGGTAAAAGTAGAAAAGTTAAAGGAACATATAAAAAACAACGTAACAGACAAGAAAGCAAAACATAAATTTCAAAAAGCAAACTCAAAACTTAATGCTTTACGAAAATATTTCTCAAAACGAAAGAAAAACTAATTTAACTCTCAATTAGCACAACAAACCTTAAAAAGCACTTTAATTTATTTTTTATAGTTCAAATAAAAAAGAGTGATAATATGATTAATGCAATATCTAACCTGACAAAAGAATTCTTAGAAATAACAGATAAAAAACCAATAAGATTAATTTCACATCATGATACAGACGGTATAACATCTGCCGCAATAATGATAAAAACCTTTCAAAGAATACAAAAACAATTTAGCCTAAGAATAATAAAAGGAATTGACAAACAAATATTAAAAGAAGAGTTAAAAAGAAATAAAAACGAGACCCTATTTTTTGTAGACCTAGCATCAAATAGTCTAGATTCATTTCAAAATTTAGAAAATCCGATATTTATCCTGGACCATCACGAATTAGACAAATCTAAACTCAACGACAAAATAAAGATAATAAATCCCCACCTATTTGCAGATGAGGAAGAAATATGCGGCGCAGGATTATGCTATCTTTTTTCTAAAGCACTATCTGATAAAAATAAAGATTTAGCACACCTGGCAATAATGGGAATGATAGGAGATCGGCATGAAACACACATCACAAAAACATATCAACAAATACTCACAGATTCCGAAGGATTAGAAATTAAAAAATCTTTATTGATATTCTCCGCCACCCGCCCATTAAGAAAGTCCTTAGAATATTCCACAAACTTTTTTATCCCGGGAGTAACTGGCTCATCCGCTGGGGTTCAAGAACTATTAAGAGAGAATCAAATTTCAGGAGAAAAGACGCTATACGAGTTGACAGAAGAAGAAATCTCAAAATTAGTTACCTCCATCTCGGTAAAAATGGCCTCAAAGGGAGACAAAACTGAGATAATAGGAAATATTTACCTTATGAAATTTTTTAATAGAAAGGAAGACGTTAGAGAACTTTCTGTTTTGGTTAACGCTTGTTCAAGACTCGGTAACTCAGACATTGCGCTCTCTTTTTGTTTGCAACTAGAAAAAGCAAAAGAACAAGCTCAAGAGATATATCTCCAATACAAACAAGAACTAATTGACGCACTAAAAAATGCAAATAAAATAGAAAGAATAAATGGCAATGGCTTTATGATTTTAAATGCGAAAGACTCTATAAAAGATACAATAATTGGAACAATAACTTCCATTATGTCATCCTCACTAGATTACCAAGAAGGCACCGTTTTGATCGGAATGGCCTACAACCAAGATAAAATAAAGGTTTCAGCTAGAATGGCCGGAAGAAAAGGTAAAAACCTTAAAGAAATGCTAGAAAAAACAATCACCTTAATTAATTTAGATGCCGAAGTCGGTGGCCACCAAAAAGCAGCTGGATGCTTAATCAAAAAAGAAGATGAACAAAGATTCATTAATGAATTAAAAAGAAATTTAGAAATTAATTTAACAAAATTTTAATTACATCTCACTAAAAACTTCTTGATTGGGATAAACCGTAATACCGCCATCGGAAATAATACAAGCAACAATTTTCTTCTGATGATTCTCTCCCCTCATCTTCAAAACCTCAATTCCTTTCTCTCTAACATCTCCTCTTTTGAAATTATAAAATACAATTACACCATCTGCCAAGAATTCTTCAACTCCTGTCTGCGAAAATATTTCTGGAATTTGCTTTGTTTCTGTAATTAATAGATTTGTACTCCCAAGTTTCTCAAAAAATCTAAACAATTGCTCAATGTCAACTACCCGCGGGCTAAAGCCCGGGGCGTGCTAATGATTGACCCAGTGC
>CAYOYC010000001.1:0-51526 GCA_964408125.1 Candidatus Woesearchaeota archaeon | reverse complement strand
AGCTCGCAGGATAAAAATTACTACTAAACTGCTTTTATAAAGCTTTTGATTTATCTTTTCCCTATGGGGAGAAGAGGACTCGAACCCCTGTAAGCGTAAGCTACGACGGCCTTAACGTCGCCCGTTTGACCACTCCGGCATCTCCCCGTAAAAAATTCACACTAATATCACTTAAAAAACTATCGCTGTTTAAAACACAAACAAACAACCAAACACCACAAATTATAAAGGAAATATCTACTTTAACGTCTTCGCTACTTCATCTAGATTCTTATTTAACGCTTTCACAGCACTATCAAATAATTCGTCTGCGTCTATTTGCTTCCAAGATTCAACAAAAAACACTATTTCATTTGTAGGAGTAACTTTTATGCCATCAAATTCTTTTAAATCCTCAACTTCTAAATCAAATGCCCAATCGTTTTTAACCTTTAATTTTCCAGCCTCAACAGTAAAAGCTTCAGGATATAGACTTGCAAGTTCTTGTTTTTTCTCTGCTTCTTTTTCTATTTTTATTTCGTTTAATATTCTATAATAAATAAATCCAGGTGAAAACTTAGAATGTTCAACCCCTCTTCCCTGTTTAGCTTTAGCGACCACTTCAACCTCTTGATCTTTTTCTAAGATAGTTAATGGTAATCCTTCATAAACAGACATTTCTCCGAAATCGCCAGACAAAACATCAATCTTTTTGTTATTCGCCTTAACGCTTAACTTCAATTCAACAAAATCACCTTCCTTCACTTTTTGATTTTTTAATGGAACTAATGCCATTCTATGAGCTAAAACCTCGTCATATAAAGCAGAATCATTCTTGTAAATATCAATTTCTTCTATTGCCAAGATGGGTACTTCATTAACACTTCTTCTAATAGCATTAGCTAGAGTCAAGCTCATATCTGTTGTAAATACAATCTTTTCATCCGTTTTTATTATTTTTTTCATATTTGTACGTTGTAAATTTTATTTTTAAACTCTTCTACCCCTACGTCCGCCGCCTTTCTTTGGTCCGCCACGAGGAACTCTTGTTATGTCAGCGATACTAATTATTCTAAACCCTTCCTTTGAGAGTGTTTTTACTAAAGCGTGTGCACCTGGTCCCGGCCCAGTACTTGTTGTTTGTCCCCTGACTCTAACATATAAAGCGGTTATTTCATAATCTCTTGCAATCTCCTTTAGTCTTTTTGCAATAAACATAGATATAGTTGGATTCGCCTTTAATCTATCTTGTTTTGTAATTATTCCACCAGATATTTTAGCAATAGTATTTCCGGCCATATCTGTCAGTTGCGCAACTGTATTATTAAAAGTGCTATAAATGTTTACTATTCCAGTTTTTACAGTTTCTTTACTCATTTGATTTTTCCTCAGCTTTTAATGGCCTAGCTTTCAAGCTAATTTTATTTTCTAAATCTTTTGTTACAACGAATGATGGGATATTTACAATTCTTCCATCAACAAATACATTTTTGTGTGTGATTAATTGTCTTGCTTCCAAAACAGTTTTTGCAAGCCCTTTCTTAAAAACAAAAGTCTGTAATCTTCTATTCAATATTGCTTCATTTGTCAACGCTAAAACATCAGAAATTTCTTTTACGTCCAAGCCTATTCTTTGTAATCTTTCAAAGAATTCTTTTTTCACCTCATCGCCCTGAGGGATTAACTTCTTTGCTCTAGTTCTTAACTCTGAAACTCTTGCAGACGCCTTCCATATTTCTTTTTTATTTTTTAATCCGTAATTTCTTTTTATATCATTTTCAGCTGCGATCCTATTGGAATCAAATGCTTTCTTTGGTCTAGAATGTAAATTATGTTTTCTTCTAATATCTCCCATTATTTCTTAGCCCCCTTCTTTGGTGCAGGTGCCTTCGCCTTTGCTGTAGGTTTTGCATTTACAGTTCCGCTACCGTTTTTATTTTTATTTTTTCTAAAGTGTGATTTTGTTCTTTGTCCCCTCACTGGCTGTCCAAGTGTATGTCTAATTCCCTTGTATGCTTTTATTTTCTTTAATCGTTTAATATCAAAATCAGTTTGTAGGTGTAAGTCGGCTCCATAAACGTGCTTGTCGGCTCCGTCGTCTCGGTCATTTCTTCTATTAAACAAGAAGCTAGGGATACCTACAGGATTCTCGATGAATTTTTCAACTTTCTCAATTTCTTCCGGAGTCAAATCTTGAATTTTTTTATTTCTATCTATTTTTAACAACGTACAAACAGCGTTAGAGAATATCCAAGAAATTCCTTTTATATCACAAATTCCCCTATAGAGTTTTTTGTCTCCCCTTATGTCCTTTTGTAGAATTCTAACTAACTTTACGTATTCTTCTGGCTTTTGCAAATGTGGATTTACCTTTTTTGCTTCGTCCTTCGCTTTTTCCTTTTCTATTTGTTTTTCTTCGCTCATCTTATAAATAAATTTTGTCTCTGTATTTCTGTTAATTCCTCAAAAATCCTTTTTTCTATTGCTTTTTGAGGGTCAGGTATTCCAGATACTCTAGTTTTTATTTCAGCTATTGATTCAAAGGGTTTTTTGTCTCTCTCGTCGAGAACCGATTGACAATGCTTTTTTCCGAATCCCGGAAGTAATTCAAGTTGGTGAAGACGGGTATTTATAGCTTGTGCTTTATTGAAAAAATCCACAAATTGTGATTCTTTTCCCATTACGGTCTTTGCAATAACTTCCGCCAATTGTACCTTTGCGCTTTCAGTTAACTTTTCTCTCAATAATCTACCCTGGATGAATTGGATTTTATCCCTCTTCCCCTCTCCGATATAAACTTCTTCTTGTGATTCAAACGATACTCCCCTTCGGGGGACTAATTGTAAGAGGGTAAAGTTATTTTTTCCTATAGCCTGAACAACAGGCATTGTCCTATTTTCCAAAGGATACCCATAAGGTAAATAATCTAAGACAATAGCGATTTCTTCTTTTTCCATTTTTATTAATATTTCTTAACTATGTCTAAGATTTTATTTATTTCTTCTTGGTCTAAAGAAGTATCAGGTAATATTTTTATCAAATCAGAGGCATCTTGCGGTAAAAAATTCACAATGCTAACAAGATAGTCATCTTTTAACTTCATCAAATCTAATGCCTTCAGTTCTTCAAAAAGTTTTTTTGACTCAGCGGGCTTTAATTTATAAAATTTCTTTATAAAATCTTTTACCTTTTTTGCCCGTTCCCCATCCCCGACTAATTCTAAAACTTCAGCGTATGTTAATGGTCTTTGATCCTTTATCATTTTAGTTTCTTAAGATGAATCGGTTTAATTATAAATTCTTTTTCTAGATTCCCATCCATTATTTTTATCCTCATGGACCTTCCCCTTATCCCTATAACTTTTCCACTTTTTCCAACAATTCTTTTTGGATATGCAGAAGGGATATTTTGTTGAGTTACGACAGCAACATTATCCCCAACTTTTAAGACCTTAAAGTATTCACTAAGTTGTAACTTTCCTCTTGACCTTACGTTCATTTTTTTTCCTGCCATTTCAATTTTTTCTGATTTTATTTTGTATTTCTTTAAGTATATTTTCAAGTACCTTATCTATTAATATAAATGAGTTTGAATTTTGATCACACGAAGTAACCATTCCTCCATCATATTCTAAATGACAATTAAGTTCGAACTGTCTCGAATTAATTTTTGGATGAACTCTCAGTTCTAGTTTGATTTTTTTATAATCTACTACTTTTTCGATTTTTTGAGCATATTTTTGAATCAGCTTTTTAGCCGCTATAATCTCTTGTTCATCGAGGCAGTCAAATTTTTCAAGCAATATTCTGCTATCAAATGCGTCCACTACCATTTCAATCAAACAAAAAAGCCGTTTTTAAACCTTTTTAATTCAAATTTCATATAGAATAATTAAGATTCACTTACTCTTCCGAGTTCCATGTTGCCCTTAGACATTTCCCTATTGGTCCCCTCCACAATAGCTATAAACATTTTTTCACCCCAGACCGCCCTTCCGCACCTATCACAGACATCCATGGCTCTTTCCTCTGGAACATCTCCCTTGCAATAAACACAGCATTTTTTCGCGACCATTTTTACCTCAATTTTTATTAATTAATTTTATAACAATCACTTTTTAAATACTTCTATTCTTCAGAACGATATTTCAAAAGATTTAAAAAGAAAACAATCTAAAACAGACCATGAAGAGATTGGTGATAATGTTTTGTGTGCTATTTTTCCTAGCAGCTGTATCAGCTGAAGCATGTAATCTTGTTCCTGTTTTGTTAAACCAAGACCCGTATCCAGCAACCCAGGGAGAATATGTCAAGTTTGCATTCCAATTACAGGGAATAGAAAATTCTGATTGTGGAAAAGTGTCCTTCGAGTTATTAAGCAAGTATCCAATAATTTTTGATCCAAATGCTACAACAAAATATGAAATTGATGCAGGCACATTTAAGAGAGATTTTAATCCATACTCTATCCTCACATACAAAGTTAGGGTTGACAATGATGCGGTAGATGGAGATAATCCGATAGAGGTACAATATTCATATTCGGGAAGTCAGGCAAAAATCTTAAAGCAATTTAATTTAAACCTGGGAGACTCACAGGCAAATTTTGAACTGTTTGTGAAAGATTATAATTATGCAACACAGGCCCTTTCTTTAGAAATATTAAATTATGGCAAAAGCCAGGTTCAGGCAATACTAGTAGAGGTCCCAAAGCAGGAAAATATAATTTTAACTGGAGCAAATAAAAATTTAGCAGGAGATTTGGACGCAAATGAGTATACATCAGTTGATTTTACAGCTTCACCATCAGATGGGCCAATACAAATTTTAATTAGTTATACAGATGTAGCAGGGATAAGAAGATCAATCGCAAAACAAGTTGTTTTTGATTCTTCATATTTTGTAAATACAAAACCTTCCTCGGGCGGGTTTTCTTGGACAACTACATTAATTATAATAATTGTTTTAGCGATAGGATATTATTTCTACAGACGTAATAAAAAGAAGAAATCTACAAGATAATTTTCACAAACATACAAGAGTTTATAAAATAAAAAGGATTTAATTTGATATGGTGAAAAAAGACGGTGATATCGTAATCGAACTAAGTAATGTTTCTAAGATTTATGATATGGGTGAGAGTAAAGTTAAAGCAGTTGACGGAGTATCTATAAAAGTAAAAGCGGGGCAGTTTATTGCTATCATGGGGCCAAGCGGGAGTGGAAAATCCACAGCAATGAACCTTGTTGGGAGTTTAGACAGCGCAACGCATGGAAAGATTTTTTTAGATGGACAAGATATATCCAAACTTCACGAATCGGACCTTGCACAAATTAGGGGCAAGAAGATAGGATTTATTTTTCAAAGTTTTAATCTAATCCCAAACATGACCGCAAAAGAAAATATAATTTTACCAATGGTTTTCCAAGATGTTAGCGAATCTGAAAGGAACATAAGGGGAGATGAACTTTTAAGATTAGTTGAATTGTGGGACAGGAAAGACCATTATCCAAATCAGCTCTCAGGCGGGCAGCAGCAAAGAGTTGCGATTGCGAGAGCACTGGCAAATGATCCAGAAGTGATTTTGGCAGACGAACCAACGGGAAACTTAGATACAAAAACGGGTGAGATTGTAATGACTTTTCTAGGGAAACTCCACAAAGAAGGTAAAACTATTATTATGGTTACTCATGATCCCGACAAAGCCTTGAAGCATGCAGAAATAGTTTATTGGTTGAAGGATGGAAAACTCGAGAAGGTAACCAGAAAAAGATGATAAACGATTATTTTTCTATTGCATTTAAAAATCTTAAACATAGAGGGGTAAGGAGTTGGTTAACGTTATTGGGAATTTTTATAGGGGTTACGGCAGTTATAGCCCTAATTTCACTAGGTGCAGGACTTAAACTTGCTGTCTCTAGTCAATTTGGGATTAGTAGCACAGAAGTTTTAACAGTTCAGGCGGGAGGGCTCAACTCCTACGGCCCACCAGGAAGTGGTGCACTAAATGCGCTTACGGTTTCGGATTTAGAAGCAATAAAAAAGTTATCAAGTGTAAAGAGGGCAATAAGGAGAAATGTTATATCCCTAGAGACGGATTTTAATAATATTCGCCAAATAAAATATTCAATCCAAACACCCTATGGGGAAGATAGAAAATTTGTGTATGATAATTTACAATTAGAGATAGAGAAAGGACGATTGCTTACAGATTCAGATACAAATAAAGTTATGTTAGCATATAATTTTTTCACAGATGAATCATCCGGGTTTGAAAAGAAAGTAGAAGTGGGGAATAAGATAACAATTAATGGAAGAAAGTTTGAAGTCGTGGGGATAACGAAAAAAAAAGGAAGTTTTATTTTTGACAATGTTATATACATGAATGAAAAACAACTAGAGGAATTTATGGAAGACAAAAATAAGGCAGACATTATAGTCGTCCAGGCGCAAAGCAAAGAAACCCTAAATAAAACCAAGCAAGATATTGAAAAATTAATGAGAGACAGAAGAGATGTTAAAATTGGGGAAGAAGATTTTGAGGTTCAAACACCAGAAGCAATGCTGAAGACGGTAGACGATATTTTAACCGGAGTTCAAGTATTTGTAGCAATTATAGCTTCTATTTCCATTCTTGTTGGGGCAGTCGGAATAGTAAACACAATGACGACTTCTGTTTTAGAAAGAAGAAAAGAAATAGGAATAATGAAAGCGATAGGCGCAAAAAATAGCCAGGTATTTTTACAATTCTTCATCGAGGCAGGATTGCTTGGACTAATTGGCGGGATTATAGGAGCAATTTTCGGAACACTAATAGGTTATCTAGGGACAGTCGGTATAGGTAGTTTTGTGGGTGGCAGCTTATCTCCAAATATAGATTTCATGTTAATCGGGTTAACTCTTGTGGGTAGTTTTACAATAGGCGCAATATCTGGGATAGCACCAGCCAGACAGGCAGCCAATCAAAATCCAGTGGAGGTGTTGAGGGGTTAATGGCGCTTGAAAATATAAAATATTCTCTGAGGAACATCAACAAAAGGAAGTCGAGAAGTTTTCTAACTGTTCTTTCCATTTTTATAGGAATAGCAACTATTTTTATATTTATTAGTTTTGGATTTGGTTTATATGATTATATAAACAACCTTGCGAGCGGGTCTTCTGCAGATAAAATAATAATACAAGGTAAAACCAATTCGGCCCCGGGACTAGATTCGAGTTTTAAATTAACAGATTCAGACCTAGAGGCGGTGCGAAGGTCCGACGGGGTTTATGATGCTACGGGGGTGTATTTTAAGGTTGCACAGGTAAATGCTCAAGACAAATTAATATACAGTTTTTTAATTTCCATAGACCCACAAAAACCAATGATGTTTGAAATCGGAGGAGTGGATATACTAAAGGGACGAAATTTGCAAAAATCAGACAAAGGGAAGGTTGTTTTAGGATATTCATATAGCGTAGACAAAAAAATATTTCCAAAAGCATTAGGATTGAATAATAAAATAAATATTAATGGACAAGATTTGCGTATAGTCGGATTTTTAGATGAAATAGGAACTCCGCAAGACGATTCTCAAATTTATATAAACAACGAGTATATTGATACACTTTATCCAGGAAATAATTCCTACGGATATATAATAGCCAGGGTGGATATAAACAATATACAGAATACAATTACTAGAGTTGAAGACGCACTAAGAAATGAAAGAGATCAAAAAAGGGGAGAGGAAGATTTCTTTGTTCAATCTTTTGAGGATTTAATAAAATCATATAGTAGCGCATTAAACGTTGTAATAGGATTTATTATCTTTATATCATTTATTTCGGTTTTGGTTTCGGCAATAAATACTGCAAACACAATGATAACGTCCGTATTAGACAGATATAAAGAAATAGGAATTATAAAATCTATAGGGGCAAAAAATTCAGTCGTATTTTCTATCTTCTTTTTCGAATCTGCATTTTTAGGGTTTTTAGCGGGGGTTATAGGAGTATTAATCGGCTATGGAGCAACAAGTCTAGCCGGAAACATTTTAGAAAACTTAGGATGGAGTTTTTTAAAGCCGCTATATTCATTCTGGCTCTTTGCGGGATGTATTTTATTTGCAACAATTACGGGCGCAATCTCCGGGGTTATTCCCGCAATTCGTGCTTCTAAAATAAACCCAGTAGATGCTTTAAGATATGAATAAACTACGAATCAAAACCTTTAAAAATGCCCCCTTTATCATAATTACATGATAATTCAAATAAGATGTTTCTCATGTGGCAAGCCGATTGCTCACTTATGGAAGGATTTTAAAGAAAGAACTGCAAAGGGTGAAGATCCTAAAAAAGTTTTAGACGAGTTAGGATTAGAAAGATATTGTTGCAGAGCAGTTTTCTTGGGGCAAACAGATTCTATAGAATTAGTTAATAAGTTTAAGAAATATTAAGACTAAGGTGATTTTAGTTTAGGCATATAAGTGTTTCCTATAAAACCTATTATAAAAATAGATAAGACAGCTTTATGTTTTCCCGCGTGAAAGCAGTACACACATAAACGTCGGAAGCTTAACTTCTGTGTTCGGAATGGGAACAGGTGGAACCAACCGACTATGGCCGTCTCAAAATTTCTATTGATTTTGGCTTTTTAAACCTTCCGAACGCCCTCGGCAGGACTTGAACCTGCAACCTAAAGCTTAGGATGCTTTTGCGCTATCCAATTGCGCCACGAGGGCAAATTTACTTAAGTTTCGGAAATTAGATGATCCTATTTCTTTCATCCACTTATTTAATTGTTTGCGTCCCTTTAATATTATTTGCATAGCATGACCCTTTCTATCTTGAAGCATTGCTTTGAATCCTTGACTAATAAGCATATTAAAAACCTGATTCATTAATTTTGGAGCTTTCATTGTGATATTTAAACAAGGATAAGGTTTTCCAACGGGTGTTTTATCAAAATACACACAACCATCAGTGTCTAATATCCCCCTAATAACGTACTTCATTTTTTCGTAACCCAAATTGTAAACATTATCATGAATTTTCAAGTCAATCTTCTGGCCTATAGGGAAATTTAATTCCTCGTGTATTTTTTTTAACAGCTCTTTATGCGTAAAGTTTAGCTCTATAGAAGTGCACTTTGGACGATACTTAAGATAGGCGTTCCTATTAAATAATTCTTTAATATTTTTCTTTAAATAAATAAAAAATTCCCTATCTTTTTTTGCATTTCCACTAATGCCGATAAGATTTATTATCTTTCCGCGATAAGCTAGCTTGCTCATCCACCCATCGCCCAACAAAATACCATAAAACTCTAAAAAAAGAGGATTAGTAATATCTATAGATATGGGTTTTTGTTGTACTCTAATCTTTCTAATAGAATTCATTCCACCCCGAGATCGTCTTTTATCTATTTCCCCTTGCCCATATTTTTTTAAAATTATCTGATAAGTTTTCTTGCCACCCTTAATATTTCCCCAGTTATCTTCTTGCTTATCTAAAATTTCTATTTTATTTTCGATAGCGATAGGAAGTATCACTTCAGGAATATATCCATGCCCATATTTCCAATTCCCAATTGTTTTTAATGGAATTTTCAATTTACGAGATAATACTTCGAGAGAGTTACAATTATTTATTTTTTGTAGGTGATCAAATAACTTTTTTCTAGAATCTTTTGATAAGAGTAATCTCATAAAAAATAAACGATTTTAATATATTTAAACCTTACCCTAACCAGGCTGAGCTACACGGGCCTAGAAATTTCTAGAAAAGAGACTATAAAAGTTTATTTAAAAGGAAAAATCGTTTTTATTTTCCAAATACCTTCCATAAAAGTATAACGCCGCAACTACCAATACAGCAAGTGGCGTAAACCACGAGATGTCTAGCTTCTTAGAAATTTTTATATAAAAGGTTGCAATCACAGGGACTATGACTAAAAGTATAATAGCCGGAGCTTGGAACAATCTAGCTTTTATTTTTCTTTGCATTATTATTCAACATATTTAGACTATATAAATTTTATGTGGGAGGGAGGATTCGAACCCCCGAAGGCAGAAGCCATAAGAGCTTAAATCTTACCCGTTTGACCGCTCCGGAACCCCCACTTGAAATCCTCAATAAGTGTTCGTTTTTAAAAGTTTGTTTATTGAAAACATGAAATCCAAAACCTTTAAAACCCCGATCTATATTTAACTTTTAAGCGCTGGTAGTACAGTGGTTAGTATAGGTGGTTTCCATCAAAAATCTTAGGATAATTGCGAAAGAACCACTTGACTCGGGTCCGACTCCCGACCGGCGCATTCTATCCCTAAAATTATCCGAAATTAACAAGGCTTAAAAATACCAATTTACTCATGGATTTATGATACAAAATCAAAAAATAAGTAATTGGTATGACAAAAATTATAAAGTAGTTTTATTGATTCCGGTAATAATTGTTATTTTATCTTTAATTTATCTAGTAGGGTTTTATGCAAAAACAGGCGACATAATGAACAAAGATGTATCGCTAAAGGGCGGCACGGTAATAACGATTAACGGGGATATAGATACAACAGCATTAGAAAGCGAGCTTCCAAAATACTTTTCAGACGTTGGTTTCAGAAAACTAACAGACGTTTCAACAGGTAAGCGCTTGGCTTTAATAATTGAAACATCTGCGGAGTCTAGCGATATAAAAAATAGGATTATAGAACTAGGAATAAATTTAACCGACGAGAATTCAAGCACAGAATTTACAGGCCCATCTCTGAGTAATAGCTTCTATAAGCAGTTGATGTACGCCATAATAATATCCTTTATTTTAATGTCATGTGTTATCTTTTTCTTATTTAAAACATTTACACCAAGTATTGCAGTAGTTTTTGCAGCCTTTTCAGATATAGTAATACCATTAGCGGTACTAGATATATTTGGCGTAAAGATTTCAGCTGCAGGTATAGCGGCATTTTTAATGTTGATAGGTTATTCGGTAGATACAGATATTTTGTTAACAACGAGAGCATTAAAAAAGAAAGAGGGTTCTTTAAACACGAGAATCTACGGAGCATTCAAAACTGGTATTTTAATGACAGGAACAGCACTGGCGGCAGTTATTCCAGCGTTCTTTTTTTCATCAAGCTTACCTGAGTCATTTAAACAAATATTTTTAATATTAGCATTAGGACTGTTAGTAGATATTATGAGTACATGGATGACAAACGCCTCTATAATTAAATGGTATTGTGCCAAAAAGGATATAAAATGAAAATAACATTTAGAGTTTGGATATTGATTATAGTATTGCTCTTTTCGTTTATGGCCATCGCCCCATGGAAATATTTAGATTCGGGCGTTTTGATAAAAAGCGTAGAGAAAGATTCTACAGCATATGAGGCCGGGGTCAGATCAGGGATGGATTTAATACAAATTAATGGACAGTCTATAAAAACTCCGGAAGATTATGCAAGAATTATAGCGGAGTTATTTGTAACAAACAATTCTCAAAAAATAATAATGGGTACAAACGAAGGGGAGTTTATTTTTTTAGCCAATAGGCCAGAAATCTCTATATCCGGTTTACCAAACACAAACATAAAAACAGGGCTAGACCTTAGCGGCGGAGCAAGGGCACTGGTCAAAGCAGCAAACGTATCCTTAACAAAAAATCAGGTAGATGATTTAGTTTCTATAACAACAGAAAGATTAAATGCATTCGGTTTAAATGACGTAATTATAAAATCAGTTTCCGATCTTTCTGGCGAAAGTTTTATGTTAATAGAAATTGCTGGCTCAACATCTGCAGAATTAAAAGAGTTATTAGAGAGTCAGGGTAAATTCGAAGCCAAAATAGGCAATGATACGGTATTTATAGGAGGCAATGAAGACATTACATATGTTGGTTCAAGCGGCCAAGACGCAGGAATTTATTCTTGTAATCAAAACGATCAATCGTACTATTGTGAATTTAGATTTACAATATCACTCTCTGGCGCAGCAGCACAAAGGCAGGCCGATTTAACGGGCAATCTTTCTGTGAATATTTCTTCTGGCGGTAAATATTTAGAAAAACCACTTGATTTATTTGTTGATAATAATTTAATGGATACATTACAAATAGGTGCAGACTTGAAGGGGAGAGTAACTACACAAATTCAGATTTCTGGATCCGGTACGGGAACAAGCCAGCAAGAAGCATATGAAGATGCAAAGAAAAATATGAAGAAACTTCAGACTATTTTAAAAACGGGAAGTTTACCATATAAATTAGATGTAGTAAAACTAGATACAATTTCTCCGACATTAGGAAAGGAATTTACAAAAAACTTACTGTTATTAGGTGCTTTAGTTTTTGCCATAATTTCTGTGATTCTTTTTATCAGATATAGAAAGATAAAAGTTACAGGAGCAGTTATTTTAACAATGTTCTCAGAAGCTTTCATTACGCTCGGTGTAGCTTCTTTATTGAGATGGAATATAGACGTTGCAGGAATAGCTGGAATAATTGCAGGGATGGGAACAGGGGTAAATGATCAAATAGTAATTCTAGATGAATCTTTTAATAGAGGAATAACTTCAATAAAATTAAAAGAAAGAATAAAGAACGCTTTATTCGTAATTATGGGCGCCTTCTTTACTATTATAGCAGCTATGCTTCCTCTTTTCTGGGCTGGCGCGGGAATGCTTAGGGGATTTGCACTTACTACAATTATAGGAGTTACGGTTGGTGTTCTGATAACTAGACCTGCCTTCGCAGATATTATAGAGAGAATCAAGGGAGATTAAAATGCTTCCAAAGTGGCACGTACTATATGGTTTTATTTTTTCAATAATCCTAGTATATTTTTTTGATTTCTCCTTTTTTGCCGGAGTAATTATTTTCCTTTCAGCTGTATTTATAGACCTAGATCATGTGCTGATATGTATTTTCGAAGCTAAAAGTCTCAATCCTGTTAAATTCTATTCTCGGGCATTAAGACGAAGATATATCTGGCTGGATTTAGAACGCAAAGAAAGAGATAGGTACAAATATCCTAATTTTATCTTACACGGCATAGAATTGGCTGTAATATTATTCGTCCTCTCATATTTGCATATATTTTTCTTTTGGGTTTTATTGGGCTGTTTACTACATTTAGCTCTGGATATTTTAGAAACAATTTATACGGAACAACACATTTCTTATAAGACATCTCAAATTTGGCTTTGGCAAAGAAATAAAAACAAGAAAGAGTGGGTTATAGAATGAGGGAGATATTTGCTAAAGAAGCGTTCGGAATCACAAAGAGATTATTACATAGAGATTTCTCAGGATATACAGGAATGGCCGTTAAAAACTCCATTTATTCTTTTTTAACTAGTGCTATCGCAAAAATAGGAGCTTTAATTTTTACAGCAGTAATTATAGGATCTACATTTTTAGTAAAATTATTTAGTTTATTTTCTATTGAATTAAAACCACTTCTGACTCCAGAGTTGTTCGGTCTTTATTCACTTTCTCTTTCAACAATATTGTTATTTGCGGGATTTACAGACCTGGGGATAGGGAATGCGCTTGTTCGGTATCTTTCTAAATATAATAAAAACTCAAGGGGGTATATTGTTTATTTAGCAAAATTAAGAATTACATTAACTTCCATAGTAGCTTTATTTTTGATTATTTCTTCGTATTTTATCGCAAGCTATTATAACAAGCCTATTTTTTTAGCGTTACTAGCAGGATCTCTTTATTTAATTGGTACGAGTTTGCTAGGTTTTATCTCGGGCTTTTTCCAGGCAGAAAATAATTTCAGGGTAACATTTTACAGAGAGCTAATATTCCAAATACTTAGATTAATAATCGTTCCAATAGCAATAATCTATTCTCTTGCATATTCAACACAATTTACATTATTCGTATTGTTTATGTCGCTATCTTTATGTTATTTTTTTGCATTACTTTTTTTGAAACTAAATTTAAAAAGATATCACGGTAAGAAACTAAATAAAAATCAGAAAAAAGAAATAAACAGATTCATTCTACCATTAACAGTTACTGCGCTTTCGGGTACGTTTTTTGGGTACATAGATATAATTATGCTAGGTAAATTTGTAGAAGCAACATTTATTGCCTATTATCAGGCCGCATTCGCGCTTTTAAGCTCGGGAATAGTAATTATCTCTTTCGGAGGGGTTCTTTTTCCTATTTTTTCCAGACTTAAAGGTGCCAGATTATTAAACGGTTTAAAAAAATCTATAATAGTCACGATTCCGCTCGCGTTGGCCGGGATCGTATTCACCTATTTTGTAGCCTCTTTTGTAGTTGGTATAATCTATAATGTAAACTATTTACCTGCTGTAAAAATACTGCAAGCGCTCTCTATTTTGTTCTTAATTGATCCAATAATAGGGATATATAGTAGTTTTTATATTTCAGAAGGCAAAAGTTATTTCGTGGCGAAAGTGCTAATAATTTCGACTCTGATCAACATATTGCTAAATTATACGTTAATCACAAATTTATTGCCCTACGGAGGCTATTCTGCCGTTTTTGGGGCAGTTATAGCAACCATCTTAAGTAGAATTATTTATTTAGGGATGTTTATCTTTAATAAGCCGAGTGCGCCGAAAAGATCTTCTGATAGCCAGTAGAAGAGTTATAACAAGTAACAAAAAGACAAGCCCCAGGCTAAGATTTAAGTTGCCAGTATCTCTCATGGCATTTCCAGTAATTAGAGAAATTGATTCTATGGCCGTTTTGCTTTCAACCCTTAATTCTATCCATGTTCCAATTTCAACCATATTTTTTTCGGAGTAAAAATAAATAATCCCAGAAAAATTTCCACCTCTTTTTGGTGTAAAACATATTTCATATTTCCCTTCAGATATATGGCTATAATTCATAGACAATTTAATTTTTTCAGTGCTAAAGTTATATTTTTCCAGATTGCCCTTTCCATCATAAGACCAGTTAGAGCTAATAATATAATTATCCTCTGGCAAAACCCAGATATTTGTGCAGTTTGTTTCGTAGGGGTTCATAATTAATTCCTGCCGTGTTGGAGATATTTTAATAGCAAGTGTATTAGAGATAAAAAATATAATGGCAATAAAGATACTTAAAAATAAAACAGCTTTCATATTAAAACTAATTAACGCTTGCCCAGTTTGGCAAAATTACAAACTTTACCGTATTTCTATATTCTTGATCAAACGGTATTATTTCATTAAAGCCTGCTAAGTCTAATTGAATGTTTTGAACCCCCTTATCACTAGCGCTTAGGTTTTTCATGGCATCAGATGCACCGAGAACGGTCCACAACCCCTTGTTTTGGGTGAGATTAAATATAAGCCCCAAATCCTCGTTTCCTATTTTTTTCCACCCAGTGGTTGTTCTGGAAAAGTATAGATTTGAGAAGATAGCATCCGTATGATCAAGAAGAGTAGGAACAACTTTTATATCAACATTCCCCCTCGCAGCTATTTGATAAGATTTTCTGGAAAAATTGTTTATTTCAATATATCCAAAATCAATTTCACTAGTATTTAACGAAACTTCTGCCCACCATTGCGTAGCAGAAACATTAGCCACTACATCAAATTCCGCAGTAGTATTAACCAAGGTGGCTGTGCCATTTCCAATAAAAGTTCCATTTGTATCAGCAGAAATAAAGCCAGAATATATTAAAAATCCAAGGGCAAATAATACAAATACTTTGTAGTTCATTAAATAAATTTATTTTCTAATATATTTAAAGGCTTATTTTAATTTTTAAGTGGTGAAAGACTATCTCTTTCTTCCAATTTTTTTAAATTGCCTAATTTTTTCTCTTATAAAAAAGACGCCATTAAACAGATGTAATTTGATCAAAATTATACCTAATATAACAGAATCGATTGTGCCCAAACTCAGTATCTTTACCATCCTAAAATCTGTGTCGTTTTCTATAATTTGTCCATATTTTCTTTTGTCTATTTTTTCTTTTGTATGATGCATAACCCCATAAATAGCCAAATAGGTATAAAACTTGAAGTAGATAAAATCTTTTTGATATTTTTGGAAAATATTGTTTTTATTCATAAAATCTCTTATCAATTTAATACTCTCTAGATAGTTTTCTATTCTTCTTTGAGAATTTTTATAAGACATTAAAGATCCTTCTCTCATTAAATAATTGTAAAGATACTCCCTACATTCAGATATCCTTTTTGCAAAGTGTAATACCTTTACAGAGAAAACCATGTCTTCCGCAATATGTATTTGAGGGAAGAGAATATTGTTTTTTGTGATTAGGTTTCTTTTTATCATCTTTGTCCATGGTGCCCATGCGATTTTTCTTCTTAGGCTTTTCTTAAATACGGTTTCTTTGTTTTTTATTTCGTCTCCTCTAAACAATCTTTTATCCAAGATGGTCTTGTTTTCATAGATAATTTTTGGTCTAATATAAACAAAATCAGATTTTTCAGAAGTTGCCAAATTATATAATTTTTCACAGGCATCTGTCTCTAGCCAATCATCAGAGTCAACAAACATAACAAATTCTCCCTTTGCTATTAAGATGGCCATATTTCTAGATCCTCCTGGTCCTAAATTTTTTTGATTGTCTAGTATTATAAGACGTTTGTCTTTTTTACTTATTTTTTGCAAGACTTTTAAGGAATTGTCTTTTGACGTATCATTTATACATATAAGTTCTAGTTCTTTTAATGTTTGATTTAGAATAGAGTTAATTGATTTCTCCATATATGCTTCAGAATTATAAACGGGCATAATAATGCTTATTTTTGGTTTTTGCATAAAACAATTAGTTTTAAATAGTTTATAGAGTTTTTGGAAGGATGAAAAAGGAAGCTTTTGATAGGTATAAGATTTTTTTATCTTCAGATAATAATTATTTTATACACTTATTTGTAACCATTTATTCCATAATTGAAAATTGCTCAGATAATAGCAAAATTGCCTTTTTTATTTTTGATGGCGGAATTAGTGAAAAAAACAAGGAAAGATTAATGAAATTTATTAAAAAAAACAAGGCCGAACTAAAATTTATTAAGCCAAATAGAAAGAAGTATTCCAATGCCAAGCTTTGGGGACATGTTAGCGAGGCTACTTACTATAGACTAGAGATACCTTTATTAGAAAAAAGAAAGAAAGTTTTGTATTTAGACTGTGATTTGGTGGTAGAAGGAGACATATTAGAGATTTTTTCAGAAAACCTAAACAAAAAAGCAATCGGAGCAGTATATGATTATCAGATTAAGTATCTACAAAAAAAAAGAGATTTTAATGCAGGAGTATTATTGATAGATTGTGGTAGATGGAATCTTCTTGATTATTCCAAAAAGGTAGAAGATTATTTGGCGATTAAGGGAACAAATCTAACTTTGGGAGACCAAGAGCTATTGAATGATGTTTTTAGCAAAGATTGGAATAAATTGCCTTTAAACTGGAACAGACAGAGAACAATTTATGATTTAAGAGGGAAAGAAATGAATTTGTCAAAAGAGGAGTATGAAGAACTAATAGAAAAACCAAAAATTATTCATTATGTGGGTAAAATTAAACCCTGGGATTATAAGTATGTTTTCCCAGACAAAAAGAATTATGTGGTTATAAGAAAAAAAATAGATAATGGTTTTTTGTATAAAAATAAAAACATTATGGGATTTTTGTTTAAATTAGCAAGATTTTTTATATATAGACTAAAAATAATAAAACTCATAAGAATGGAAAAATGAAAAAGTATTTAGCACGTGAAGAATTTTATCCAGGACTTGTTTCTCTTGTTTTTAAAAAAAACTATTTAGATAGAAGGGAGCTCTTAAAAAAAGTTAAAAAATATAAAGGCCTTGTGGTGGGGGATGTTTTAGATATTGGGTGTGGGAGAAAACCGTACAGAGAATTATTTGGTAAAGTAGATAGATATGTAGGAATTGATATAGAAAACCCCGGGCATAATCACCTAAATGAACAAATTGATTTATTTTTTGATGGGATTAACATCCCCCTTAAAGATAGCTCTTTTGATACAATTGTTCTTTTCCAAGTTATAGAACACGTGAGGGATTTGGATCTGCTTATTTTAGAGATTAAAAGAGTTTTAAGGCCCAAGGGGAAAGTACTCATCTCATTTCCCTTTATTTGGCCATTGCATGAGTTACCAAACGATTTTAGAAGATTTACTCCAAACGGTGCAAAGAATCTGTTTGAGAGTAAGGGCTTTAAAATATTGCGTTCGGAAAAAATAATGGGTAACTATTCTATCTTTTTTTTGTTTGGACAATTTTTTTTAAACGAATTGGGAGAAAAATTGCCAAAGGTTATCAGATTCCTATTTTTCCCAATAATATTTCTGCTAAATATTTTAGGGTTGATATTCTCAAAATTTAAAACCAAGAATCTATATGTGGAAAATTTTTTAGTTATAGCTAAAAAATAAAACTTTTTTAGTCATTCTTCGGAGTTGCTATAACCCTAATTTCCTTTTTATCTACAAAAAAACCTAAAAATTTTATCATTTGAAAATAAACTTCAAAGTTTATTTTCGCCAAGAATCTTAACCTGTTATAACCCACCTCTCCAAACTCGCTATTATCAATAACTTTAAATCCAGCCACATCTAGAAGATTATTTATTGTTCTAAAATTCCAGGAATAGAGATGATAATTAATCTTATCTGGCTTTAAATTTGTTTTTTCGTGTTTTTCTTTTGGAAGCACCAACACAATTATCCCGTCTTTTTTTAATTTACTCTTAATGAATTTAAGGTGCTCCAGTGGGCACTCTAGGTGTTCCAATACGTGATTGCATAAGACTATGTCTGATGCGGGTATTATTTTTTTGTCAGAGATTATATTTATTCCAAGATTCTTGCAGAAGTTTAAAGCATAGTTAGATATATCATAGCCCCAGGCAGTTAACTTTCTTATTGGGTAAATGTTTTGTCCCATTCCACAGCCATACTCTACAATTGTTTTTTTATCTAAACATTTTATGTTTTTTAAATTTTTTCTAAAGTAAACCAATCCCTTTAGTTTGTATAATTCACTATCAAATATGATATTAGAATGAACCCCCTTGTGATATTTTGCGTCATATTCCATTATATTTTTTATTATTTAAGATTTAAAAACCCTTCCCTATTTAGAATATAATGAGTTCACTAAAAATCTATTATTCAAATCCGTATAATTTGCAACCCCTAAATAATAGTTTTATTGCAAAATATCTCTCAAAAGATTTTATAGAAGCAAAAAATAACCCCAATTTAGTAATTGAGTATGTGCATAAAAAACTATCAAAAGAATACAAAAATTCACCCAAGAAAATATTGGTTTCTGGTGAAAATTTATACTACAAGGTCAATTTATTTAAGGTTTTAGAATATATCACAAAAAGAACTAAGATAAATTTCAGCATATTAAATAAAATTTTACCAAGAAAGCTATTGGATATAAAATTAGGGAACATGAGGAGGGACTATTTAAATCGCATAAAACATATTGCTAAAAACCCCCCACAAGGAGAATATGCCATTATTAGCAATGATATAAAGGGCAAAAATATCCTAAATCTTCCATATTTTTTACAGGTTAAGTATATTCTAGATAATATAAACAAATTGTTTAATAAGAAGAAAATATCAAGAGTGCCAAATAAATTTTGTTGTATAATTATATCTAATGAATCAGCATTTGATAGAATAGATTTTGCAAAAAAACTCTCAGGATATAAAAAAGTAGATATTTATGGGAAAACAAATCTAGCTAATGCAGACAATTCAAAACTGCCAAAGACTTGGGCAGACAATCCGAAATTTTACTCGCAGTATAAATTTGTGATTTGTTTTGAAAATTCTTTTGAAAATGAGTATATAACAGAAAAATTACCAAATGTAATGCTAGGTGGGGCAATTCCGATTTATCGTGGAGCGCCAAATCTAAAAGAATATTTTAATACTAGTTCATTCATTAACTTTGAGGACTTCAAAAATTCATATGTTAAAATGATTCAAAAAATAATAGAATTAGATAAGGATGATAAAAAATATTTAGAATTTGTGAATCGCGAATGTATGACATCTAAAAATAGAAGAAAAATAAGATCCAAAGAAGAAGAATTAAAAATTTTTTTAAAAGATGTTATGCGTTAACTATTTAAATAAACAAATAATCTAGGATATATGCTAAAAAGAATAATAAACTACCCTTTTCATTTAATTGGTTTTCACCTAACACTCTCTTCTGGTTTTTTTGGAATTTCTTTAAGAAAATTAAGCGAACTAAAAAAAAGACAAGCAGTAATCGAGGCAGAAAAACTTTTTATTGACAAAGAAATAATTGCATGTGAGATAGGTGTTTTCAAAGGAGAGCACACATATCAGATTTTAAAAAATTTAAATATATAAAAAATATATTTAATTGACCCATATGAAAAATATGAAGAATATAAGAAAGATATTTATTGTTCTAGCGTAGAAAGTGCAAAAATAAGTGCGCACAAACTACTAGAACCATTCAAACACAAGATAGTTTGGATAGAGAAATTTTCAAAAGAGGCCATAAAAGACATTAGGGAAAAAGTGGATTTCTTATATATAGATGGTAATCATTTCTCCCCATATATAGATGAAGACATAAGAGAATATTACCCCTTAGTTAATAATGGTGGAATAATCTCCGGGCATGATTATGGTTCTGGTTATCCAGACGTTAAGAGAGCAGTGGATAAATTCTCAAATAAAATAATAAAAAATATTATTTTTGGACTAGGGAACGATTGGGTTATCTTCAAATGAAATTTTCCCAAATTTGGCTAAGGGCAAAGGCGTTGCCATCATTTTTCTATTTTACATTCTTAGAAAAAGATAAGAAAAAATATATAAAAAATATAGAATTTATTTGGAATAAAAAAATAGCAATGTCTTGTGATGTTTACCCAATATATTATCCAAAGCAGATATTTTTTAGATCAGTATTGGGAAAGCCACTAGCATACCTGTCTTATAAAAATATAGTAAAAACAAAACCAAAAACAATTTACGTTAGCTTGGATTTTATGGATTATTTCATAGAGAAATTCCTCCCTAAGATAAGTTGGAAGTTTGTTTTAATAACCGGAGATTCAGATTTTTCAACTTCAAAATATAGAAAATTGTTAAATAATAAATATTTATATCATTGGTTTGCACAGAATAATGATTTAGAAAGCAATAAAATTACCACAATACCAATTGGAATTGATTATCACTTTCTTTTCACTTCTCAGTTTTTTGGTGAAAATATAAAAAGTCCAGAAAGGCAAGAGAGAGAAATTATAAATATCAAAGAAGTTTTGGGTAAAAATATGAAGATATTTGCCAATTTTCATTTAAATAGAACATCTAAGAGAAGGTCTGATCTTTATATAAAATTACTTAATAATCCTTTAATTTATTTCCAGAAAGAAAAACTTCCAAGATGCAAAATGTGGAAAGAGCAGGCAAAATATGCCTTCGGGTTTTCACCAGTTGGAGCAGGTCTAGATTGTCACAGAACGTGGGAAACCTTATTACTCGGCCAAATTCCAATAATTGAAACAGTAAATAATGCCATGGATGGTTTACATAGGAAATTTCCGGTTGTTATTATCAATAATATTTCTGAAATTAGTGAAGAAAATTTAAAGAAGTGGTATAAAAAATATTCCAAGATGTTTACAAGAGAATTGGAAAGAAAACTGTCTAGTAGTTTTTATATAAAAAAAATTTCGGAAAAATCCGAGGAATTCTAAATTCTTTTTTTTATTTTTTTATTCAATAACCTTTTTATGAGATATTCTAATTTCGTAATTTTTAATATTTTTATAGAAAAAGAGTATACACTGCTAGTCATCAATCCTTTTTTGAAATTCCATTTAGGTCTCCATCCGGCCCAAGGTGTTTTGTCAAAATAGTGGAAATATAAGTCTTTATATTCTTTGTCTATGAAAACGGGTTTAAATCTGAACGGTTTGTATAGCCAGCCATAGTGGTAAATAATTTGCCCTTCTCGATATGTTCTTCTAACTTGAAAATTATAAGTTTCAGGTAAAAGAGCTATCTTGCCATTAAACATCAAATTGAGTATGTCTTGGTCAGCACATGAATTTAGACCAGTAAAATAAAAATCATTGGAATGTCTTTTTATTGTTTTTTGAACAAAGTTACTTAAATTAATTTTTCTAATTTCTTTTAAATTGATAAGCATAACTCCAGAATTTATATATTGTTTTAATTTCCAAATTTTAATTTTAGGATGATTTTCGTGATTAACTCCCGCAATAAAATTATCCAATAAATCTATTTTCCATAGTCCATTTATATTGCCGTTTACTATAATGTCTGAATCAATATAAATTATCTTTTTTATTTTTTTAGAAACGAGAGTGGGAATTAAAAGCCTAAGATACGCACCGATTCCAAAAGAGGATTTATTATTTTCTTTGATAATATTTAGTAGTTTTTTTTGTTCTGAATTAAAAGATTTATAAAATTTAAAAGAGGTATTATTTTTTTTTATAATTTTTTTTATTTTAAATTCATTTTCAGATGATATCCCCGGCGTAATTAAGTGCAAAAATATATTATTATTGTTTTGTAAGATAGAAAGAATGGTTGTGGCGGGGAATTTGGAATAATTACCATCTTTATCTTCCCAACAAAGAGAGATATGGGTTTTATCCATCTTCCTTAAATAAATGATCTAGCCCTCCAAAAATAACCCCCTCAGAACGTCCAAAAACAAACTCCCGATGCACTGGCGTTCCCTCTGGATAATTTACCTCCCAAATTTTCAACGGAGCTCTTATTCCACCATACCAAACAAATTCATTCAATACTCCTCCAGCAAATTGCTTAAAATAACTAACAACCGGATCATCTTCAAATATTGCTTCTTTTAGTGTTGGATATTCGTTATAATAATCTCCCAAGATGTAAAGTCTTCCCATTAAGCTATTAAACGTTCTTGGAGAAAGATATATCATCGCTCCAACAAGATCAATTTTTCCACTCTTATCATCTACTTTTGGAATCAAATAAACTACCGAATCAATTCCTTTTTCAAAACTAATCATTTGTCCATTATAGAAAACATTCTTTATTGGTATTCTATATTGTTTATTGTTATAATAATACACACCCATGGGCTGTTCAATACTAGTTTGTCCATTTTTATCTTTAAATTCAACAATTACTCCAATTACATAAGAATTACATTGCATTTGTTGTGTTCGGCTTATGGTAATTCCAGGCAAAAATACTTTACTATTATTATCAATATATGAGATATCTTCATCAACACATCCGCCTAGTTGATAAATTCGAGTCAATCCATTTGCAGTTTCCTGTATTTGCGCCTCATCAGATTCTCCACCAAATATTCCAGCAGAAATTCGATCCCAAGAGTCATTACTTCCAATCTTAGAAAATGCACCATATTTGCCCATTTCAGTTGGATCAATCAATAAGTAAGAAACGTTCCATGTTTTCATATAACTAAGAGCTGTCTTTGGATTCGGAGTAGTTAAGATATATCTTCCGATATAATGATTTCCATCCTGTCCGCCAGCATGCCCTCCATCCGTCACACTAGGCCTCTCGCCAAGCGTTTGCACAAAATAACCATAATCCCACCAATGAACAAAAATATCGTCTTTACCAGTATTATTTCTCGTCCAAGCCATCGCATTCTGCCACTGAACGTTAGCCGAAGCTCCAATATATTGTGCCTGCGCAGAAGTTATCTGATACATTCCAGGAGTTTTAGATAAAGGATTCCCAAATAGAGCAATGAGAGATACCCCTAAAACTAAAACCAACGCAATCCAGTAGTAAATTTTATTTTTGTTATTCATTTCTAACCTCCAATTTTTCTACTATTTGTGCAATAAAATAACCAGCAATCAAACAAGTAAATGGTGTAATTAAAAAGAAACTTCTAACTGCCGCACGAGCATTTATCACTGAAGCTAAAGCTATTGAAAATAATAAAACACTTTCTCCAGATATGCTAAATTTTTCTTTATTATAAACATAAAGTAAACAAGCAAAAAACCCCAAAGCGCCAACAAGATAAATAGCTTGACTAAGCATATTTTCTCCATTTAATATATGCGAACCAGATATTCTAGAACATAATATCGCAATTAAAACAACAACTGCACTAACGCTCAGATAAATTCTATTTTTCAAGCTTTTAACATTTTTAGCAAAACCTATACCAACAAAAACGAGTCCAAACAAAAATAACCAAAACACCATCTTCCCAGTCTGATTCATTAAATCAACTAAGTAGGGTTGTGCATTTTCAGCAACAGTAGAGCTCAGTCTACCTCCAAACTCTCCAAAGAAAGGATAAATAAGAGAAGCCCAAACACTCTGAAGCATTTTTATAGGATGTTTACCAATAGCCATTAAACCAACCAATCCCAAAACAGCTGTAATTCCTAAAGAATATAATTTTTCATATTTTTCATTAATAAATTTTAAATTTTTCTTAAATTTAATAAATAAAAGATCTACTATTGAAAACCCAAAAACAAATAGAACCGCAAGACCTTGTGAGTCCATTACTCTTCCAATCATATTTCTCATAGAACCACCAATAATAGGAGTAAAAATAATCATTGTCAAAATCCATAAGGCATAAAAAATAATAAACTTCATTTTTTTATCATCATCTACAGTTAAATAATGGAAAAACAAAGCCATCGGTAAAAATAAAAACACAAAAGTTATCGCACCGCCCCAAGAAACGAAAACAAGCGAAGTGAAAAATCCAATCACAACCCCCCATAAAACGCTTTCTTTCCATGTTTTTTCAAATCTTTTCAATGCAAACACAGAAGCAATAACCAGTAATATAACAGCCAAAACACCTAAATGATCGTGGTCATAGAATCCAGCAACACTTCTAAATAAAAATGCAGGTGAATAAGCTAAAAATGCAGAAGCAATTAAACTAGCAGTTTTTGACTTAGTTAACAAAAGACATAAAAAGAAAAACGCAATCAATAATATTGCAAAAATTATAGGAGCAGAAATCGTAGAAGCATAATTAAAACTAATATCCGAATTAAAGAAATTTAATATTTTATAGTTCCATATTAGAACATTATCGATAATCTCAGGAACCCAACTAGAGTTATATCCAGGAGCTCTCATTACATCAACCTCTGGCAAATATCCTAATTCAAGTTGAGTTTCAGCCATCCTATAAAAATAAAGCGAATCCAAATCATTTGAAGTATATAACCCAGTAGTTGAATCAACCAAATTCGGCAAATTACTCATTCTCAAACTAGTCGAACTAATTAATATGGCTAAAAATAAAATAATAGTCAATCCAATTTGAAACTTTTTATTTTTTATAATAGATTTTCCCTCATCTAAAATTTTATTCAAGTCACTCTTAACCATTAATTAACTAGAGAAAATCGCTTTTAAAAACCTTGTTAAAGACAGGTTTTTACTCCTCACATCATCGCAAATCCGATCAATATAAAAATTATCTGTATTATGTAAATCAAATAAACAACATCATTCTTGTAAACTTTCTCTTTAAACTTAAACAAGAACCACATGGAAAAATGTGTCAACCCATAAACTTTCTCATACGGCATCTTTAAACTACCATCTTTCTGAGGTATTCCAAAAGATTGTTTTCTCGGCGGATTCATCCCACCACGAAGTTTCAAAACCATTTCTATTATATAAGGAATGAATACAATAAAAGCAATTTTTTCAAAATTTCCTAATATAGCCATTGTCCCAATCAATCCACCGACAGCATATGTTAGTACATCTCCTGGAAAAACCCTAGCAGGATTTTTATTAAAAAACCAAAACGCCAAAAGAGAAGCGACCATACATAACCCTATTATAGCAAGCCAAGCAGCATTATTCGCATAGGCAACATAACTTAAAAAACCCACAACTAAAATTCCCTGCCCAGCTTCTAATCCATCTATACCCGCTAAAAAATTATAGAGAGTAGTAGTTGCTGCTATCCCAACCGGAATTAGTACAACTAGATAAAATAAACCCAGATCGATATTTCCCAAGAAAGGAAGGGAGATGGAAGAATCACCAGCATTAATAACAATCAGAGGTATAGAGGCCATTAAAGCCATAACCAACCTTACGCCCACAGACAAACCACCATGATGCCATCCTAAGAAATCATCAACTAATCCGGTTATGCCAACTATGGCCACAACAGATAGTAAGGCGAATATCTTAATAGTAATAGAATTTGTCTGCCCAAGTATAAAGGTCTGAATAGCGATATAAAATAAAACACCAAGTATGAATCCAATCAAAACAACTATCCCTCCAGAACCAGCAACGTTTTTCGGCTTGCCGAATTTATTCATATCTTCCCAAAGCAGACCTATTTTTTTACATTTCTTTATCCAACTGATTAAACCGAAGAAAGTTACTACGAAACTAATTACAATTGCTATGAATAATAACGGATTCATGTTTTTTATAGAGGAATGTGGCTTTTAAATTTATAGTTCATCAAGAAGCCCTTCGGCGCTCTCAATTTCAGACATTCCGCCTTCCTTGCCACAATAATTGCACTTATCAGGTTTATTATCCTTCTGTATTCTGTATCCACAAAATCGACATGTGTATGCTGCCATCAATACTAGAGAATATCACCATTTAAAAGATTTTTTATAGTGAAGTATATGTAGTTATTAGCATATTTTTATCAACTGAGGCGTTAAATATACCTCGACAACAGCAGACACCAGCAATATAAGTAAAGCAATAATAACCAAAACAATTGCATCTTGTAAAATACTCCATTTTCTGAGTCCATCTAAATCTTTTCTTATTATTGCAACAGAAATAATTCCACCAGCTAAAGCAGCTACGAAATATGCAGCAATTTCAGGAAGCCCGTGTATTAAATATCTGAATAATCCGCATGGTAAACCAGCTAATGTACCCTTTGCGAACATACCAATGGCAGTAGCGATAACAGAAGCGTTCCAGACTAAAATAAAAATAGCACCAGCCCCGAATATTAATGAGAAAAATAACGTTACAATTAAAACACGAACATTATTAGAAAATATCCCCAGTGTAAATTCAGCATTAGACGTTGCGCCCCCAGTTATGGCAGAAATACCATTTTGCTCTAAGCAATTTACATAGTTATTAGGACTGTTAATTGAACAAAAGATTTCTATTTGTGCGTTAAAACTAGTAGCCGTCTGTGCTGGCAAAACAATATACCAAAAAGAAAATCCAATTACGAAGCCCAGGAATAGCCACATTAAGGCCTTTAGCGCCTTCCAATGCTCCTTAACAAGCTGCCCCTGATCATTAATTTCTAAATCTTTTCCCTCCTCTAGTTTTATTATATAATACATGAACGGCAAACATGCCAAGACGGTTAGTAAGACTAAAAGAATTCCGCTGTATTTACTAAGCACACTGTCCCAAGAAAAAACAAAACTTACAACCAGAAGAGCAATTGAGGAATAAATCAATCCTATAAAGAACATTTCCCACGGTCTTCTTTCAGCTCTTTTTGGCTTAATAATCATCTCTAGCATAGTACTACACAATAACCCAAACTTATAAATCTTGGGGAAACCTTTTTATAATAACAAATCTTTAAACGAATATGAAAAAAGAGGAAAGAGAGCTTGCTAAATTTAACGAAATAATTCAAGATATCAAAGACATAAAGATCCAAGGTGCGAACAATATAGCCATAAACGGGATTAGGGCTGCAATAATGAGATCAGACAAAGAATCAATAAAGAAAATTATTTCTGCAAGACCAACAGAACCATTATTACAAAATTCTATTGAGATAATAAAAAGATCGAGAAACAAAATACAAACAGCAAAAAAATTAACAGATTATATAGAAAAATCAAAAAAGAAAATAGCGTACTTCGGGACCTATCTTATAAAGGAAAACATGAATGTTTTTTCTCATTGCCACTCCTCAACCGTAATTGAAATTTTAAAATATGCAAAAAAAGTGGAAAAGAAGAATTTTGTCGTATATACTTTAGAAGTTGAACCATTAATGCAAGGCAAAAAGACGGCAGAAGAATTAGCAAAATGTGGAATAAAGGTAGTTATATTTCCAGATTTGGCCGCAGAACAAGCAATTAAGTCATGTGATGTATTTTTATTCGGCTCAGATGCCTTTATGAATGGCGGAGTTATTAACAAAATAGGAACATCTATGCTTTGCAATCTAGCTAAAGAACATAGCATTCCATCATATTCTTGTGGAGTATCTTTGAAATATACAAAAAGTGTAAAAATAGAACAAAGATCGGGAAGAGAAGTGTGGGATGAAAGAAATAAAAATATAAAAGTTGTCAATCCGGCATTTGATTTTACAAAAAAAGCTTTTTTAACAGGAGTTGTTTCCGAACTCGGAATTCTGAAATATGACGAATTTGTAAAAAAAGCAAAGAAGACTAAAAAAAGATTAAGTAAATCTTAAAACCATTTTCTCCAAAATCCAGTAACTTTCTTTAACCGAGAAACTAATGAACCTTTAATACTTTTTTAAGTAAAGGCGCAGATACCATTAAAACAACGAAATATGCCAAAAGCCAATGCATACCAAGTATTTTAACAGGATTCAGTGCAAAGTAATCATAAAACCACTTAAACGTTAGTAAAAATGGCAACATCGTATACAGAGTAGGTCTCATAGTTATGGGCATAGTTTTCATTGTTAATTCAAATGATTTTGAAGTAAGTTCCGCAGTTTTTTTAGGATCCTGTCTATATAATTTCATTTCCTGCTGAATTAATTTTTGTTCTTCTTTTAGTATTTTTAATGCATCTTGATCACTAAAATATTTCTGCCCCAGCGTAGTAATTAAGGAAAAAAGAATCATAATAAGAATAAACCCAACATTCAGATTCCAACTAAGTAAACCACCAAGAGTTGGATCTAAAACAAAATGAACAGAGTTTTTTATTATAGGAAGTTGATTCCACAAAAAGGTCACAGCTATACCTATTGCATAAACTATAAGCATTATTTTCATAAACTTCATTTTATCACCTTTTCCCGGAGGGAATACGCCCCACAGATATTGCTTTTATTTTTCATTTATCCACCAAACAATCCCCTAAACGCAGGATTCATATCAACAGCATGTTGCTGTGCTATGTTTTGGTAAAGTTGATATAAGATCATGACAGCTAATAATATTGCAGTTCCACCAACCATTGCACCAAGTAAATCTGCAAGAGATGCAAGTAAACCTATTGCCGCACCGCCCATTATTGTCAGTGGTAAAATATATCTTTGTAATATCGCTTCTATAACTCTTGGGTCTTTTCTAAATCCAGGCATACTTAACCCAGAGCCCATAATATTCTTTGCCTGATTTGCAGAATCTTGTCCAGATGTCTTCATCCAGAAATAAGCAAACAACATAGAGAATAGTACATAAAATAACACATGCCCAGCAGCCTGAGCCGCATAAATCCACCTAAAACTTCCAGTAATTATTTCTTGTAATATGGGTGTCGAGTGTATCCAATATGCAAAACCAGAAATAGGAGTTCCTCCCGAAAATCCACCAAGCCATGTAGCGTGTCCAAGCCAATTTTGAAAAAGTGAAGCAACCAATTGTAGATTTGCAGAAAGTGCAGATACTAAAATAACAGGTAAAACTCCAGTATAAAAGAATTGTAATGGCCATCTTATTCCATAGCCCCTTACTCTATCAAATGATAAAGGTATTTCTGCCTTTAGAGACTGAGCCCAAACAACAAGAACAAAAAGAGCAGCAGTTACCAGAATTGCAAAGAATGCTAATGCGAAACCAGTAGTATCTCCATTCATAATTGATGTAAATAAAACTAAAACTTTTCCAGATGCTTCGATTGCACCACTCGGATTAATAAATTGGAATAATTGCGAGAACAATCTCCACCCAATTCCAGCCGCAATAAACAAAGATATACCAGATCCAAATCCCCACTTCTGAACCACATCGTCCATAAATAATATTAACAATCCGCCAAGTACAAGTTGAAATATTACCAAAAATTCAAATCCGGGCAAGGCCTCAAGTCCCCTCATCATCACGTAAACAATTGCCTCAAATAAAATGAATAGTATTGTCAATAGTTTTTGCATTGCTTGAAATTGTTTTTTCCCCTCAGGTGTTTTTGTATTCATCTGAATTATCTGTGCACCAACAAGCAATTGTAAAATCAGAGAAGCTAAAACGATAGGGCCAATACCCAAAGAAATAATAGAACCAAAGTCAGTTCCCAATAAAATAGCTAAATATTCAAATCTAGATAACGCGGAAGACGCAAGTCCATAAAGAGGAATATTTGCAAGAATAAAGAATGCAGATAAAATTATCAAAGTCCACTTTAATTTAACATTAAATGAAAGTTTTTTCTCCGCTGGATTTTTAACTTCAGGTAAATTGTGAAGCATATCACTGAAAGCCATAAATTATGAAGATAAATTTGGTTTATAAACCTTTATCATAGATATATCGACGAGATGAGTTTCAGAATTATTTCTTTTTTACCTTTTTAACTTCTTCTTTCTCTTTTACTGGTTTCACAGCATTAGCAGGCCTTTTATGTTCCTTCACAACTGGTAAAATAATTTTTCCGCCAGCTTTATCCATTTTATCAATTGCAGATTGTGTTGCGGCCATTGCATAAATTTCAGCTTTAAATCCTTCACCATCTCCTAAGATTTTATGTTTTTTCAATTCAATTTTTTGCCCTTCTTTAACAAAATAATTAGCCATTACATCATCAAGATTAATTTGTTCTGTTTTCTTTATCTGTGTCGGAGCAGAAGTAAGTCCACGTTTACCAAAATATTTTTCAAAACCTAATGAATGAGCGTACATCAAAGCTTTCTGTTGTTTCTGGCTTCCTCTTTTTCCAGTTCCAGCCCATCCCTGTCCGCCTCTATTTCCTACACCGCCTTTATTTTTCTTTCTAAATCCGCTTCCAGCAGTTCTGCTTCCCCTTAATCTTGTTCTTTTACTTCTTTTGTTTAATTTCATATCATCCTCGCCAATAATTTAGATATTTCCATATTTTTTCCAAGTATTCCTTTCGGAGCGTTTATCTTAGTAGATTTTTTAAATCCTCCAATTGGCGGATGCATTCTGCAAAATCCTCTATAGTTTCCTTTCAAATCTTTTTGTCCTCTTTTTTCGATTATCTCATCCATTAATTTTTTATCAATAGGACCATAAGCAACGCAAGAGATAGCATCATGAATCATTCCCATTCTAACACCGTCTTTTTCTTCTACAAATGCTAAAGTTAATTTTCTCCCAAGTCTAAGCCTGTCCAGTGTTTCTCTAAGGTGCCAACTAATTTTAACTGCACCAGATATTCTTAATACTGCATATACCATTATTTTTTCAAGTTTCCTAGTTTAATTAATGCTTGCATACAAGCCTTTGCAACGTTTATAGTTGTACTTGTTTGCCCAAATGATTTTCCATATAAATCTTTTATTCCAGCTAATCTCATCATTTTTTTAACCTCATCACCAACTACCAATCCAGTTCCTTGTGGGGCAGGCACAAATTTTAGTAAAACAGACGAACATTTACCAGAAGTTGCAAACGGAATACTATGTGGTTCATCACAAGAGCAGTCATAACTAGCGCATCCTCTGCTAATTTTTCTAATATTCAATTTAGCTTGTCTTATTGCTTTTTCTTTTGCTGGAAGTGTTTCAGCAGCTCTTCCTATTCCAATTCCCATGTGCCCATTACCGTCACCAACAACAGCCATTACGGAAAATGTTATAACATTTTTATCTTCTGTTTTCTTTTGAGTTTGTCGCCATGTTCTTCTTTTTCCACCACCAAACTTACCCTTTGCTTGCCCAGTATTAAGTAATTCTGTCTGTAAAACCAATAGGCTATCTACAATTTCTGGTTCTAATATCTTTTTACCATGATCCAATATTTCATCGATATTCTTAATTTTTCCATTCCTAACTAATTTACCCAACTCTGTTTTTGGAAGCCATTTATCAAGTTGAACTTGTTCTTTTGTTCTTATAACTTCTTCTACCATAGCATCTTCTGTTATTTTTTTGCCAGCCTTTTCTGCTTTTTCTAATTCTTCGATTATTCTTGATTTTTCAGCTTGATCCTTCTTTGTCTCTTTTTCCTCTACCATTTTAATCATTTCTTCGCTAACCTTCTTTTCATCCTGTGTAGATTCTGCCTTGTCTTGTGCTACCATTATTCTTTAGTCCCCTTTTTAGTTTTCTTAACTGGTTTCTTTTTTTCAGACTTAACTTCTGTTTTCTTTTCTGATCCAGAAACAGATTCTAATTTTGCCTTTACTTTTACAACCATATCTTTTACATCCGATTTTAGATGTTCTCCCATTAACCTTTCTTTTGGTGGTAAAACTTTAGTATTAGCCCTAATTCCCAATCCACCGTCTATCAATCCAGCGATAACTGAAAACATTCTTCCGCCCTTATGATTAATAGCCATTCCTAAATCAATAATAAAATCCCCTTTCTTTACTTTTTTAGCAACCATGAAGCCAGTTAGATATCCGGCAGATATGGACTTTAAACTTCCAGCAGTTTTTTCGTCCCATCCATAACTAAGTAAATCTTTTGATGTTGCTCCAAATATAGTCTTATCTTGTGCTTCGTGAGATTCAACTATATGAATTATGAAATATTTATTTGTTCTTCTAATAACTATTCTTGGCAAGCTAGATTTCAATAGGCCGAATCTAAGACCATAATCAGTCTTGCATTCCTTTCTTCTTCTTTTTATTGTTCTTAAGCTCATATTTCTTTAAGACTATCAAGCAAATGTCTCCTGCTTTTAAATTTACTTGCTCTAATCATTTTTCTAATATTAATATACTGATCTCTGTTTATCTTTTTCATCGCAAGAAGTCCTCTTACCGTACTTCTCAATTTTCTAGTTATTTTCACATACACTTGTTTTTTCTTTGGAACTCTTTGTTCTATTTTTCCCACTCCTCTTCTATGTTTTCTTTTCTTTATTGCTTTTCTTCCATGTATTTCTCTAATTTGAATAGCCCCAGCATTAAATAAATCCAATATATCTTTTCTTGTGATTGCTTCTTTTATTTCAGCAAGCGATCCATTCATAAAGACAATTCTATCTTTTCCAACATTAAGTGTTTTTGCCGCTAAAGCCTTTTTTTTATTAAGCTGCATTTTTTTTCTCCATATATCTGTTTAGTATTTTTATTCCTCTTTCGTTTGCTTTTGCAATAATTGCCATTCTGTTTTTTCTCCCAACCCTAGCAACTATAATTGCCTCATTGTTTTTTACCCTTCCTAGTTCTGTTAAATTTTCAACCCTTATAGGTACGAATCCCTTTACTTTCCCAAAATCTTTTTTGTCTGCTCCCCATCCGATAGTTGGCCTATCTGGTTTTCCTCTTTCCTTTAGTCTCATCTTACTATCTCCACCAGTTGGGTGTCTCCAGTGTCTATGTTTCTTTACCTTCTTTCCAAGTCTCAAATATCTATCCCAATGCTGTCTCAAAAATGCAGGTTTTTTTCTTATCATTCTACTCTTCTCCCTGGTTTCTCAGTTATAAATATACCGTCTTGAAAAACTCTCCTATCTTTATTTCTAATTTTAGTAGCTATTTCTATTCTTGCAGCAGTTTGGCCAGCAGCCTCAATATCTGGAGAGCTAACTTCAATAATATTACCCTTAATATTAACCTTTACATTCGGCAAGATTTTAGCTTTTCTATCGATTTTTTCTCCCAAAAAGTTTTTAATTTTTATTAGATCTCCTTCTGATTTTACAACCATCGGGAAATGAACATTACAAACTTCTAATTTATAAACAAAATCTTCATTTATTCCACTTATCATATTCCTTACATGAGCCGCTAGTGAATTAATTAATTTCAATTCTCTCTTTGTTGTTTTCTTAGCAATCAAGACAAAAGAATTCCCATTTTGTTTCATCTCAATCTTTGGGCTTTGTGGAAAAATTTTCTTAATTTCTTTTCCATTTCCCTTCATAGTCACTTCAGCATCGTTTACCGAAAAAGATATACTAGATGGAATTTTAATAATTGTTTCTATGTCCTTTTTCATTAGTAGAAATAAGCAACTAAGCTTCCCCCTAAATTATTTTTAATAGCATCTTCATGTGACATTAATCCCTTGTTTGTAGAGACGATAACAGTACCAAAATTTCTAGAAGGTAAATATCTTCTCAAATATTTATCAATTCTCTCAACAGTTACGGAATATCTGGGCTTGATTGATTTGCAAACATTTAATTTCAAAACTTTGACGATAACATAAGGTTTGCTTTCTGCCTCGTCTTTAACTTCAAAATCAATATATTTTTGTTCCTTCATCATTTGTAGGATATTTACCAAGAATTTCGAAATCTTATTTATTCTTACTTCTGTTTTTTCAACTCGTTTAGCATTCATTATGTTGTTCAATGCATCTGATATTATATCGCTTTTCATGAGTATTTTTTAAATCCTAGATCAACAGCAATCTCTCTAAAGCACTGTCTACAAAGTTCTATGCCGTATTGTCCGACATGGCTTCCTTGTCTGCCGCATCTTTCGCATTTATTTACGCTTATGCCAAACTTTCTATCTTTTGGCTTGTTATGCTTTAGAAATTTCTTTAACTTAGCTGGCTTTACCCTAAGCTGTTTAGTTATTTTTCTCCAATCGCTTGCTGTCATTTTAGTTTTTTATCCTCCTTAGTATTTTAGTTTTAAATTTATCTTGCATAATTTGTTCTATTTCTTCTATCGTTACATTTTGTCTTCTGACCCTTCCTCTTTTTACCTTTTTTAAAGCGACTCTTCTTCCAGTTCTTACGAAAACAATAGTCATTTCAAATCCCATGATACCAACTTCTCTAATATATTCTATACCAGGAATTTCGATATATTCGTGTATTCCAAATGAAACAAAGTTTGGCCTGATTTGCTTTGCCTTTATTGTGTTATTAACAGCAGGCAATACCCTTTTAATGAAAGCTTCAGCATCTTCGCCTCTTAATGTAACCTTTGTACCAACCTGTAGCCCCGGTCTTACTCCCCATGTAGGTATTCTTTTTGTCGCAGCAACTTTAACAGGTTTTTTCCCAGTTAATTTTTGCAGTAATATAAATCCTTTTTCTAACTTTTCTGCAACTCCACCAACATTTAAAACTACTTTCTCAATTCTAGGTGTTCTCATAATGTTTGATTGTTTTTTGTTTTCCATTAGTTAGTTGCAAGTAATGTCTTTTCAGGAAGCAATACTTCTCCGTCATCAAATTTAATTAAATAACCCTTATTATCAGCAAGAATTTCCTTTATTTTTCCCTCTTTGCCTGAATGTTTTCCAGAGACAACCAACACTCCTACTCCTTCCTTCATCGAAATTATTTTTTCAATTTTATTTTCTTTTAAGTTAATAACGGCGCTGTCTCCAGTAACAAACTTTTCCTTTACTAAAAAATTAGAGCCATCTTCAAGATTCATTTGGTATTTGTCTTTTCCAATCAAAACCTTTCCAATAATTTTTACTACTTTTTTATTAGAGTCTTTAGCGCTAACTTCTTCAAAGTTGACCCTCTTTCCGTGTATGTTTAGTCTATAACTTTTTCCAGTTTTTCCAAGTGTTACTATATCAAATAGTCTAACTGGGAATTTCTTATTTATTCTCACTTTTGAATTGACACTTATCTCCTTATTCAATAACATAAATCGAACCTCTTTTCTGGTTCTTCCAATTTTTAATATGTCCCTTAAAACGATTTGTAATGGAATTCCGTCGCTAGCAGAATGACTAGATCTAACAAAGTATTTTGTTCCCTTTCTTGGCAATGGCCAATTAGCTGGTAATTCACTTCTTGTCTTGTGCATTTTTATTTTCTCCTTGTTTAATTGTAAGTCTCATTTTATCATTATCGTCCAATTTTTTTATTTTAACTTTAGAGGAATGTATCCAAACATTAACTTTATTTCCATCTCTTTTCGTATTTTGGATATTCTCAATTGCTATTCTTGAATTCTTTAAGTCTACATCAACAATCTTTCCAACTCTCTTCTTAAATTTTCCTCTCATTATGCAAACTTCATCGCCCTTTCTTACTTCAATACTCCTAATTCCATATTGCTTCCTCAAATCCTTATCTAAAGCGGCACCCATTAGTTTTTGTTTCAAGTGCAATGGCAAATTATGTAAATACTTTCTTTGCTTTCTAGGTTGTTTACTTTCTCTCCATTTTGTTGTGAATTCTTTTTTCATTTTAATAAACAGTAGACGCTATTTTAGATACCTCTTTCCATCTTTCCTGTACCTCTCTCGCGACAGGTCCTTTAATTTGTGTCCCCTTAGGGTTTCCTTTTTCATCTTTTAATAAAGCAACGGCATTATCTGAAAAGCAAACATTTTCTCCATTCGGTCTTTTCCACGACCTCTTTTGTCTGATTATAACAGCATCAAATACTTCACCCTTCATTTTTGGGTCTCCCTTTCTAACAGAAACCTTTACCCAATCTGCAACCCTAGCAAAAACCTGTCTTCCCTTACGTGATCTTCCACCCTTTACAGAAACTATTTTTACAATTCTAGCTCCGCTATTATCTGCAGCCTCTAATACACTTCCAATATTTAATCCACGTGTTACGTTTCCTGTTACTGCTTTCATTGTTCTTTAACTCCTTGCGCTGATTCTGTTTTGCTTCTTATTTTTTTAGTTGCATAAAAATGCATAATTTTGCTTAACGGCCTACATTCTTTAATTTCAATCCAATCTCCAACTTGTATTTGTTCTTTCAAACAATCTGGTAATCTAGCATGTAAATTTGTTCTTCTTTTTTCGAATCTTTCATATTTTCTATCGTACAAAAATCTTTCAAACTGTATTTTTACTCTATTGGAATGTTTTACAATTACTTCTCCTTCAAAAGTTCTTCCTCTAAGCTTAACAGCTTCGCTACCATGGAACGGACACTTTTTATCCGCACAGCTAATTTTGACTTTTTGTTCGTCAGAGCTTACACTAGTATGCGCTTTCTTTCCAATCTTTGTTATTTTTTCTTTTACCATTTTATTTTTTTTCTATTATTTGCGATTCTGTGAATCCAGATTCAACCAAAACGGGTTTTACCTTCCCGATGTGATTTCCCTGAAGCTCAATTACCTTACCGGCGACTGTTCCACCGCAAGCAAGCTTGTTTTTAAGCCTTTTAGCGATTTCTTTTAAATCGACTCCTTCCAATCCGTAAACCAACGTTACGAACTTACCGAATCTCCTTCGTTCGGTTTTAACCTCAACCTGTTGTTGGGTTTTTGCTATATCTTCACAAACACACGCCGCTATCGGTAAACCACACTTAGGGCATATGTCCATAATTACTTTTTGTCTCCTATTGTTTTAGTTTTTTGGAGCGTTAATAATCTTGCTATTTCTCTTCTAATATCTCGCTTTTTAGACCCTTGCTTTAATAGTGCAATTTTTAATTCAATAATTTTTGAATCATCTTTTACTTCAATATTTTTTACTTCTTTAACTTTCTTCTCAATTTTTTGGGCTTTTTCATCTACCATTATTTTTTAGTCTCCTTTTTAGTTTTAGTTTTTTTATCTTCAATAGTGCTTAGATTAATCTTCAATTTTCCAAGCAGCTCTTCATTAACAGTTACTTCTTCTGTTTTAAATGTTTCAGGAGACAATATAGAAACCTTAATACCAACAATTCCCTGTTTGTCTAATCCTCTGCTTTCAGCATAATCAACGTCGTTAGCAGCATCACCAGTTTTTCTTAGATAGCCAAATTTGAATCTCCATCTTTTTGCTCTTTCGCTAGGAAGCCTTCCAGCTAAAACAATTTCAGTACCAAGCGCACCAGCAGCTTTTACTTTTGTAAGTGCCCTGTATGCAATTGATTTAAATCTTAATGATCCGAACCTTTCCATAGATAAAGCGATATCATCGGCAATAATTTGAGCGTCTAAATCAGGATTTTTCACTTCAGCAATATCAACCCTTGGATTCTCCATTTTAAATTTTTTCTTCAAAATTTCAGTTAATCTTTCAATAGATTCTCCTCTTTTGCCAATAATTAATCCAGGTTTGTGTGTGGATATAATTACTCTTTCTCCAACCGGAGTGTACTCAATTTTTACACCAGATATTTTTCCTTTTCCAAATTCCTTTTTTATGAATTCTTTAATTCCAAATTCTTCTTTTCTTATTCCAACAAATTTTCTTTCTTCCATTTTATTTTTTCTTTTTAAATATTAATTTAGTTTTATCTCTAGCCTCTAGATGAACATGAGTACTCTTTGCCCTTCTTCCTTCTTTTCTAAACGGCCTCGATGCAATATTAGACATCGCAATCGTTATAACAGGATTTTCAACTCCATTTGTTTCACAATTCGCCTTTAATTGTTTTAGTAAATTGATAAATTCTTTTGATGCGTTCTTAGGGAATCTTCCTCCCCCACCAAAACCTGCAGGCATCAAAGATCTTTTTCTGTGAGGTATTTCTAGGGCAGTCATTGGAACAGCCATTTTTTCCTGCAAAACCAATTCAAGCATCTCAATTGCCCTATCAACTGGTTTTCTTAATATCATTTTTCCAATCGCGCTTGATTGTTTTGTACTTATTGAAAGAGAATATGCATTTGCAATAGCAATTTCTTTCGCAACTTTCTTTGTTATTATCTTTTTCACTTCAACTTTTTTTTCGCTATCAGGATTTGCATTTGTTTCTGTTTCAACCTTAGGCTCTTCGACTACAATTGCTTCTTCTTTCTTAGTTTCTTCTTTTGCTTTTTTAGCCCTTGGTTTTTTCTTCTCATTGTGAGATGATTCCAGTATGGCTTCAGTTTGTTTAACTTCTTCTACCATTTTTATTTAACAGACATGCTTGCAGATCCTCTAGTTGAACCGACACCTGCCGCTCCGTGTTTAATTACTTTTCTTGTTGGTGAAAATTCGCCAAGTCTATGTCCCAACATTTCTTCTATGATTTTTATAGGAGTATATTCCTTTCCATTATGGATACCAATTGTCCACCCAACCATAACAGGAACTATCGGAAGTTCTCTTGTTTGTGTTTTTGGCATTTTACCCTTAGCAACATCTTTCTTTGATTTTTCTAAAAACTTTTCAAGTATCTGGAAGCTTCTCATTATTGTTCTTCTTTCTCTGGATGCTAAAAGTTTAGCGAACTCTCTTACATCTAAAGCTTGAAGCTCTTCGAGTTGTTTTCCTCTAAAGGTTTTTACTCTTCCTCCAACGTTCATATTTACATTTGTTGCCATTATTTCTTTGTCCTTCCCGTTCTCTTCGGGTGTAAGTGTCCTACTTTTTGTCCAGGAGATGCAAATCTCTTGATTATTTTGCTCTTTGGTCTCTTTCCTCTACCTGAACCGAATGGATGATCGATAATGTTCATCTTTACGGCAGATGTCCTAGGCCATAATTTGTTTCTTGACTTTTTAATAAAGTGCATTTTGCCAGCCTTTAATACAGGCTTTTCTAATCTTCCCTGTCCAGCTGTCTCACCAATTGTCACTCTGCATTCGCCACCAAAGATTTTTTCTTCTTTTGAAGGCATCATTATTTTAACAGATTCTCCACCATTGTTCATAATAACAGCAGAATTTCCACTTGCCCTTACAAGTCTTCCACCATCATTTGGTCTTAATTCCATATTAAAAATCTTTGTACCATTTGGCAAATTGCTTAAATATGAAATATCACCATTTTTTGTTCCATTAAATGTGATTTTTTGTCCAACATATAATCCCTTTGCTGCAAAATTCTGAAAAGTTTTTCCAGATTTATTTCTTAATATTGCGACAGGTGTGCTATGCCCAGCCTCTGTAACTAAATTTACAACTTCCCATTCTCCGTCTATATTTATAGGATAAGCGGGCTTTAATGAATAAGCAGCTCTTCTTACTCTATATGAAAAACTTCCATGCCCTCTTGCCTGTGAAATAATTCTCTTTCCCATTATAATACTCCCAATTTAGATGCAACATCAGCCGCAACATAATCTTTAGTTAGTGTAACGTAAGCTATTTTCTTATTTTTTCTAGTAACTGTTCTAACATTTTTTACTTTAACATTAAATAAACTCTCAACTTCTTTTGCAACATCATTCTTTGTTACTTTTCTGTCTGTTTCGAATGCAATCAAGTTTTCTGCTTCAATCATTCTTACTATTTTCTCAGTTGCTTTTACCTTTTCTAGAATTACCATTTCCAAACCTCTCCTATTTCTTTTAATGCTTTTTCAGTATAGATTGTAAATCTTCCAGGTTCCCCATTCGGAGCTAGGTTGGAAATCCTTAGTTCCTTAGCTTTAACAACATCGATTCCAGATCTATTCATTTTTTCATCAGAACTTATAACAAACAATAAACCAGCATTTGATTTATATTTTCTCCCTCTTGATTTTCCTTTTCCAGCTCTCACTTTTTTATGTTTCAATAATTTTTCAAATGCATCTCCGAAAACCGTTTTTAAGAATTGAATAAAATCTTTTGTTTTTAGCTCTAAAACCTTTGTATCAGCAACAATTGCAGAATTCGCAATTTTGATTCCATATTTCTTTTCAGTTGCCTTTATATCAAAAGTTCCAGAAATAGCAGAATTTAAAGCGATTAACAATTCTTTCTTATTTACCTTTTTAAATTGATTTTCTTCAGCTCTATGCGGATGTGCAACACCACCACCTCTAGTATAGTTAGCAGACGCACCAACCCATTGAAAACTTTGACCATGTCTAGACATAATTTTTCTCGGAGCTCTAGAGATACCCTTACCATAAGTAACTTTCCATGCATGTCTCTTTCTTCTTAAGATACCAGCAGCAGAATAATTTCTACCAGCAAAAACCATGGATCCATAAGGTTGTTCTCTTTTTTGAGTTTCAAAAACCCTAGCTAAAATATCTCTCCTAATAGTTCCAGAAATTAATTTAGGTAATTCGACAGAACCCTTTTCTTTTCCGCTAGCATCAAATAATTTTGCTTTTACCATTTTATCTTAATTCAATAAACTCCATTTTTTTCTTTAATGTTGACTTTGTAGGCCTTAGCGGAACAGTCAATAGCAATGGTCTTTTTTGCGGGCCAGGTAAAGAGCCAGATACAATTAAAAATTCTGTTTTAATGTCCCCGTATTGTAAAAACCCGCCACTCTTATTTATATTTAAGTCGCTAATTTTTGCAGATTTTAATATCATGTTGTTTAAAAGTACCCTTGTAAAGAATCCTAACTGTCCAGCCATAACCGTAACGAAAGTAACTCTTGCCGGATGCCACGGACCTAATGAGCCTGGTCTTCTAACTCCCTTTTCAGATTTATGAGATTTTAATGAAATACCAAATCTCTTAACAGGCCCTTGTAGCCCACGTCCAATTGTGACTCCCCTTACATCAACAAGACCCTCGGAGAATACCTCAGAAACACTAATAGATTTTCCTATTTTATCGTTAATAAAGGTAATTTTTTGTTCTTTTGTTCCAGAAATAGCAAGTTCAATCATGTCAGGCGTTTTCTTTATGTTGGTCTTTTTTACTTCGGAATAAACCAAAACCCTAACATCATCAAATTCGCCCTTAAAGTTTTCAATTTTTCCAATTTGTTTTGGAACTTTAACAACATGTTTTAATTCTTTATCATTAGAAACAATAACATCACCAACAACTTTTTTATTATTATAAAATCTCACAGAAAAAATCTTTAACCCAGGGCACTCAACAATTGTAGAAGGAATAATAATTTTTTTACCCTTTGTCATGGAATCTGAAGTGTTATCCTTAACAAAAGCAGAAGTCATTCCCACCTTATATCCGATAAAACCCATTAAACCATTATGGGGAGTTTTGATTGCATTCCAATTAACATTTGGTAAAATTCTTTCAGCTCTCTTTCTAGGCCAATATTGCTGACTTCCTGATTTTGGTTTATGTATTGTTCCCATTTTTGATATTTACAACTTATTTTGTCTTTGCATAATGTAGCATTCGCTTCTGAAGAAACGAGTGTGCAACTCCAAAATACAGAATCTGTTTTGCAGACTCTATGTAAAATTCATAGAAAATCCCCCTTTTTAAACCTTTCTCGAAAAATCTTTATGCTTCAAACGCTGCTTCACTCTTTATGGGTTTGCCGTCAGAAGTGGTTTCTCTAATTATCACGCCCTTTCTCTTGGATTGTTCCCTAACATCTTCAGGCCTCATTTTAGCAAAATCCTTAGGATAAATGATTTGATCTATCTTGACAATATGTTTAACCGTAATTTCCTTATCAAAATTCGGATTATCAAATAATAATTCCTTAACAACATTAAAATCATTAGTCTTTAAAGAACAGAACTCTGCTTTAGCTTCTTTTTCACTGGTAGACGGCTTAGCAGACTTTGGAGCCTTTGCCTTTATTTTTAATTCATAGTCGGGTAATATAAATGAGAGTGCAAAGAAAGCACGTGGGTATTTTCCCATTAAATCTAAAATATTGCTTGTATCAATTTCTGAATCAACCTTATACTGTTTTATGCCCATAAATTGCTTTAGTCCATTAGAGATTGAAATATCCAGAGGCATTGTAGAAACAATTACTCCAGTAGCCTTTATCTTCCCGCTTGCCTTTTCTAAGCCCATCTTGACAAGATGATTAGCAAGTTCAGGGCCAGTTTTTATAACCCACTTGTCAGCCTGTTTTTTGCCACTAATCAAATACTTATCCTTAAATTCCCCTTTTCCGAACTTTAAAAAATCAGAATGTACAGCCTCATCAAATATTCCATTAAATATTTTTTTTATAATCATATACATTTTTGCAATTTCATATTTATAAATCCTTCTGATGTTTTTATTAATAATATCAATAGCCTCTCGACATGTTTATAAATTCCAATTTGCTTTAAAACATATGGTAGACAGAAAAGTAGTTAATAAGGTAATTGTAGGACTTTTAATCCTCGCTGTCTTCATAGCCGCAATATTTGTTTTAAAACCACTAATTCTAGCAATTTTTTTAGGTATTTTTGTAGCGTATATAGTCCATCCTCTTTATTACCCGATTAAAAGAATATTAAAAGGGGAAAATCTTTCGACGTTGGTTTTTTGTTTTCTTATATTAGTAATTGTTGCAATCCCAATGATTTGGCTTTTGCCGTCATTTGTAAAAGAAATTTTTAACACATATCTGTATGTTCAAAAAATGGACATATCAGGCACCCTAGGAACTCTACTGGGGGGTTTATTTGGCGCAGAAGTTGCAACTCTAGCCGCCGTCCAGGTAAATCTCTTCATTGCAAATTTCTTTAAGTTTACTATCAACTCATTTGGCGAAGCATTCTCAAATTTACCAAACCTATTAATGCAATTTGGTATTTTTATACTTACATTTTATTTTGCGACAAAAGATTCGGAGAAAGTCAGGGCATATCTATCCGAACTATCACCATTATCAAAATCAACAGAAGAGAAATTTGCAAAAGAATTTAGAAATATAACAAACTCCATAATGCTAGGGCAGGTTTTAGTTGGTATTATACAAGGTCTTTGTTTAGGATTAGGTCTTTGGATACTCGGCGTTCCAAAAGTTTTATTTTTAACAATAATTACAATGGTCGCATCAATTATTCCGGTATTAGGTTCTTGGTTAGTCTGGATCCCAGTTTCTCTTTATTTGATGGTGAGCGGACAGGTAGTTAGTGGTATAATATTGTTCTTTTACGGAATGCTTTTTGTTGGAACAATAGATAACGTTTTAAGATCGTATTTTGTATCTAGACATTCTAGTCTAAATATTTTCGTAGCAGTTATAGGAGTTGTCGGCGGATTATTAGCATTCGGGTTTATAGGGCTTATCCTAGGGCCGCTTATTTTAGCTTACGTTTTAATTATAGTTGAGTTCTACAGAAAAGGTAAATTAAATGAACTTTTTGGAGAATGAAGCTAAAGTCAAAGAATCTTAACTGGCTTGCTGGAAGGCCGGTGGTTATTCTTGGCGACGATACTTCCAAGAAATTAAACATACATGTAGATGAAAGAATTTCTATCAGATATAAAAGAAAAAAGATATACGCAGTTGTGGATATCTTTCCAGATTTGGTTAAGAAAGGAGAAATAGGTCTTTCTAACGAAATAGTTTCTTTATTAGGAAATAAAAACGGAGAAAATTTAGATATAGGAACAGCCGAGATATTTGCAGGGGCTAGAATAATAAAGAAGAAGATGAACGGGGAATCTTTAACGAGGGAAGAAATTAAAACCCTAGTATTAGAAATCTCGAATAACAACCTAACAGAGGCGGAAATTGCTTATTTTGTAGCAGCAGAAAAACTAAGAGGACTTTCATATACAGAAATTATACAACTGACAGAGGCGATGGTGAATACGGGTAAGAAATTAGATTTTGGAAAACAAATAATTGCAGATAAGCATTGTATCGGAGGAATCGCGGGAAATAGAACGACTCCCCTAGTTGTCTCAATTTGTGCAGCTGCGGGCCTAAAAATACCCAAGTCTTCATCTAGAGCAATAACGTCAGCAGCAGGAACAGCAGACACAGTAGAAACAATATCAAATGTCGAACTTTCTATAGAAGAAATAAAAAAAGTTGTCGAGAAAACAAATGCTTGTTTAGTGTGGGGCGGATCGTTAGGATTGGCACCATCAGATGATAAAATGATAAGAGTAGAAAGATTATTAAATTTAGACGTAGAACCACAACTTCTAGCTTCTATTCTTGCGAAAAAGATTGCAGCGGGCTCTAATAGAATTATAATCGATATTCCATACGGAAGTGGCAAGATAAAAACAAAAGCTAAAGCAAAAGCGCTTGGTTGGAAATTTAAGAAAATAGCTAAACATTTTAATATAAAAGTAAAACCAATATATACACTCGGAACTCAACCAATAGGAAATGGAATAGGGCCGGTTTTGGAGATGAAAGATATTTTATCCGTTCTAAAAAACGAACCGAATTGTCCCAAAGACCTTAAGGAAAAATCTATTTTCCTGTCAGCGAAACTAATGTCGCTTTGCGGAATATTATTTTCAAAATCTAAGGCAAGAAATATATTGGAAAACGGAAGAGCGTACGAAAAATTCAAAGAAATAATAAATGCACAGAATAAATCAGATGATTTCGACAAAAGAGTTTCAAATCTAAAACTAGCAAAAAAGCAAAAAATAATCTATGCAGAAAAGTCTGGGAAGATTACAGAAATACACAACTCTAAAATCAATTCTATATGTAGAATTCTAGGTACGCCAGAAACAAATTCAGCAGGAATTTATTTATATAAACACTTGGGGAAAGTAAATAAAGGGGATAAATTAATGACACTTTATTCAGAGAGTGAGCAGAGATTAGGAGATGGGCTAAAATTCATTAAAGAATTTCAACCAATAAAAATTAATTAAGTTTTACAATCACGCTAGGGCTTTCTTTATCAGAAATAAAAATACGCGGCTTCAAATCCATCCGATGTTTTAATAAATTTCTATGAGTATTTAACGCTAGTTTTGGCGTATTATTATGTTCGCTCAAGTGGCACAATACCATACTCTTCATTTTTCTTTTAGCATTTTCCAGGACGCACAATGCAGATTGCATATTAGACAAATGTCCATTATCGCTGCTAATCCACTTTTTTAAAAAGTATGGATACGAACCATTTTCTAACATTTCTAAATCATGGTTAGATTCGAAAAATAACGCATTCGCATCAGAAACATTTTCAATAATATTTTTACAAGCATGCCCGGCATCTGTTATAATTGAGGCTCTTTTCCCACTTGAAGAATCAACAATCGTAAACCCAAGCGGGTCTATAGCCTTATGAATTTTAGAAAATGAAGATATTTCCATTCCTCCGATTTTAATATTTTCACCCACTTTAAAGGTTTGAATTAAATCAGGATTTGAGCATAGAAAATTATTTTTAATTAATTCCCTTGTAGCAAAAATGGGCACATTAAATTTTCTAGCAAAAACATCTATTCCTCTTATATGGTCAGAGTGTTCATGCGTAATGAAAACAGCCCTGACATTTTCCACTTTTCTATTAATGGTCAACATCCTCTCTTCAATCTTTTTGCAACTTACTCCAGCATCAATAAGTATACTAGAATTTCCATCCCCTGCATAAAAACAATTTCCAGAACTCCCAGATGCAAGAGCACATATTTCCATTTTATTTTATCTTTGCGCTAATTATTGTAACTGGAGTCAATGGTTTATCGTTAGAATCTGTTTGTACTTTTGCAATTTTATCGACGACATCCATTCCAGAAATTACATTTCCAAAAGCAGGATGTTTTGTATCTAAAAAGTTGTTGTTTACAAGATTTATAAAAAACTGGCTACTTCCAGTATTGGGTCCAGTATTTGCCATAGAAATTGTGCCTCTATTATTTTTATTCCCACCGGCGTGTGTAAATTCATCTTTTATTTTTTGAATTTTTGGATCACCATAGCCCGTTCCAGTTGGATCCCCACCCTGTATCATAAATCCGTCCATGATTCTATGAAATATAACGCCATTGTAAACCCCTTTATTGATTAAGTTTTCAAAATTACCAGTTGTTATTGGCATGTCTGAATATAATTCAATTTCGATAGTTCCCATCGATGTTTCAAGTACTGCAACTTTTTTATTATCCATATTATTTAAATAAAAGGTTACACTAATTAAAGCTATCGCAACAACAATTCCTACAATTATCCAAACACTTTTTGTTTTTTTCACCATCTTCGTTGAACGCCCGGATCCAGAATCGAACTGGAAAAACCGTGAGGTAACCGGTTTTCAAGACCGGCGCAGTACCATTGTGCCATCCGGGCAATACGCTAATTTGACTTAGAATTGATGCTTTTTAAGATTTAGTATTATGGGTGATATCTTTTCTCTTGAATTTTTCTATTTTTTGCAGGTAGTATAAATATTGCCTAGAAACGTTGTTTGAAACTAGGATGATTTCAAAGGCAAGACAGGATATCAACCTTGTAAATAATTTACACTACGAATCGCACTAAACCTTCCCCTTTCTTTTGTTCGTGGGGTAAATGGATGAACCGCAAATTGTCTTGCCATCTCTTCTCTATATATATCTGATCCAGATTGGAGCGAAACTAAACTATGATTAATGGGCGCAACTTCGTCGAGGAGTCTCCTTCCTAAATCAGGGTTCTTTTCCTTAAGAGACATACCCATTTTATGAAGGATCTGTGCAGCAACTTCTCTAACCGGTGGGAAGTCTCCATACAAATAGCCTCCACGCCCAGAGGGCATACGATATACTTTCAATTCAGGGTGTTCATTTAATCGCTTATATAATCTAGTAACCTGTGGACCAGTTATGTCATAATCTCCCCTAAAATTTATTGCAATAGATTCTCTGTGTCTTTTTTCCCCCACTTTTTTTTCAACAGCCTTCTTGAAATTCTCAATATCTTCTTTAGCAACATTAAAGCCCTTTTTTTCCCCCCGTCTAGCAAGAAGAGATAAACCGCCACCATTTCTAATTTCCCCTATAACAGAAGGCATATACTGCTGATACTTACAGCCATACATCACTTGGAGTATCGAGGATACAGACACTCTCTCCCTGGGCTTTTTGGAGTCATATTTCATCAATTTTCAAAATAAAATGCTTTTATAAATTAATAAGGTTCTCGAGCTTATATATTGAATTCTTATAAAGCGAGTAGATAGATAATAAATGTAAAACTACAGTTAGCCAAAAAACTTCACAGACCTAGCAAGTCTAACTGAGCCGTTTCAGAACGAATCATCCAATTTATCGAAGCAGGACTAACTAAGTCCAAGGCCCCGCGAATAAACTTAAATAATCTTATCCGAATAAGCTCGCAAGACCTTCAGCTGCTTCAGCCTTTGGCTCTTCCTTCTTCTCTTCCTTAGGTGCTTCTGCTGCTGGTGCACTAGATGCAGATGCAGATGCGATAGCCGCATTAGCTAACTGCTCGTCAATATTCACACCGTTCAATGAGGCTACAAGGACTTTAACCTTGGATTCATCAACAGATGCGCCAGTAGCCGAGATAACTTTATTCAAGTTAGCTTCGTCAACTGTTTGACCTAGTTTGTGCAACAAAAGTGCCGCATATATGTATTCCATTTATTGTGTTTCTCCAGTTTTAATTGGAGTTTGATAAAGTTGAGGCATTGTTACAACTTCCACTCTTTCTGGGTTTCCTGTCGGTTTAGGTGTTCTTCCAGTTGCCAGTGAGCTATCGGCCGAGATTACCAAATCAGAGCCGTTGTAGGTAACTCGCAATCCATCTCTTGCTCCGCCCTGAATTTCTAACAGTGTCTTCATTGTGAAATCTCCGTCTTTACTTCTTCGACTTTCGGTACTTCGGTAATAGCATCAGTCTTAATTAATCCAGCAATTGCATTTTCGTGTGCCGCCGCTTTTCCTAATATAAAAGATAATGATTCTTTTGTAACGAATGGTAATGAAACAGCAAACGCAATAGCTTTTGCATACATATTTTTTAATATATGCAAATTTTCTTCCTTATCTACCTTGATTCCAGAATAAACTTTTCCATCACAATAAGCTGCAATGGGCTCAATACCTATTTTAAAAGGTATAATATTTAACTTAGCTAATATTGCCGCTCTCTCGGGAGAGATGGGTTCATTTTTTTTACATATAATTGCTCTTGCTTGAATTGCTAATTTTCCATTTTCAACTTTAACCTTTAATCCAACAGCGCCTAATGCAGAAATATCCGGCCCAGGTATTAAATCTGTTCCGCCAGCTTCAGCCCAAATATCTTCAGGTGAGATTTGCCCAGCTTTTGCTTTTGCAGGTGATTTAGATTCATTAAGTATTCCAGCAAGTATAAAGGCATCATCTTCAGAAAATAATAAAGCACAATCAGCACCAACATGTTTTTCTAAATCTTTCAGTGCAGCATTTCCAGATTTTTCTAAGGCTAAATTAACCAAATTTCCTTTTGCGACTTTTATTTTTGAATGTGCTCTTAATTTCTTCTTAATCTCTTGGAATTGTGCAGAAGGAAGTCCTTTTATAGAAACAATCATTACTGTCTTATACTTCATTAGATCAACAAGTTGTTTAACTGTTGTTTTCTTCGCATCAGAAACATGTGTTTTGTGATCTACCATTATTTATCCACGACAACAGGCGCTCCCATCGTCCATTTAACTGAAATATTACTTATGTTATCTTTTCTATTTGGAAGTAATTCTATAATAGCCCTAATAACTTCTTCAACATTTTCTGCCAATTCTTTATCAGACATATCTTCTTTTCCGGCAGATAGCTTTATGCTTTTTTCTTTTATTCTAAGCCTTGTTGTTTTAGACATTTTTTCAACTATTTCTTTAATGTTAGCATCAGTTTCTTGCATAATAACTCCAGCTTGAGGAGTAGGCATTTTTCCTAAAGGACCTAAAAACCTACCAAACTTTGTAGCAACAGCACCCATTAATGAGGCAGAAGCAATAAATGCATCATATTTTTTTGCAAGTCTTTTTATCGCCTTATTGTCTTTGTATAATTCAAATTCTTCTTTTACAATTGTATTAATAATTGGAGACTTTTTAGCTAAGAAAGCGCAAAGTCTTTTTATAGGAGGATGAGGAATAGTAATAACAGTATTAATAGACTCTTTTCTTGGGTCAATCTTTTGTAAATTTATAATCAAGTCTAACGACTGAATAAACTTTCTTTTCTCTTGACTTCTCAAAGATTTTATTGCTTCATCAATATTCATATTTTTCAAAGACTTTTCCCTACCAAATTTTGCTTCCGCAAAACTCCCATATGAGACGCGTTGGTCTAAGGTCTTAGTAAATATTCTGTGTTTCAGGGGTTTTTAAAGCTTTCTTTGCACGAGGCTTTCCGTGAAATCAAAAGACTATTAAACTATAAAATCTTAAAATAAAAATGAGAGAAGAGGAAAATTTACTGAAAAAAAATCATCCAGTTGCAAAACAAAGATGGAGTTTTGGACAGAGGGCGGCGGACAAACTAACAGCCAGTATGGGATCCTGGTTTTTTATTGGATTTTTCGCATTAGTGTTAATAGTTTGGATTTCTATCAATGGTTATTTTTTGATTAAATATACTTCAACTGGTGCATTTGACCCATTCCCATTTATTTTACTTAATTTGGTTTTGTCTTGCCTTGCAGCAATCCAAGCACCAATAATTTTAATGAGTCAAAATAGAGAGGGGCAAAAAGACAGATTGCGGGCAGAGTATGATTACCAAGTTAATAAAAAAGCTGAGAGGGAAATCCAAGAGATGCAAGCACAGCTCAAGAGAATTGAAAAGAAACTTAAATAGTTTAGTACATAAATACTTAAAAAGCCAAGAAGATTTTCTAAGAAATGGCACAATTAGTAGCATTATTATCTAAAGGTGAAGGGACCTGGGGTCAAGTTTCTGGTCTAATTAAACGAGGAGAATGGGAAAAGATAATTGTTATCGGAGCTAATTATGCGCAAAATTTCAACGTAGAGGGTGCTCAATTTGATTTTGTTGAAGTTGATTTAGATAAATCGCTTGTCGCGTTGAAGAAGGAATTAGTAGAAAAATTAAAACCAAAACTAGACTCAGATTTCAATTCTGAAGTCTCACTTTCTATTGCATCTGGAACCGGAAAAGAGCACATGGCGATATTATCAGCACTATTATCAATCCCAGTAGGTGTAAGATTTACGGCTTTAACTAAAGATGGAATTATTTTCCTGTAAGATGAATCAAGTCTCAGCTTCCCACATTCTAGTAAGAACAGAGGATGAGGCTTTAATTTTACTTAAGCAAATTGTAGCAAACGAAATTTCTTTCGAAGATGCTGCTAAGAAATATTCTTTTTGTCCATCAAAGAAAAATGGCGGAAGTTTGGGAACGTTTGGGAAAGGCATGATGGTCCCAGAATTTGAAACAGTATGTTTCAACGAGAAAAATAAGGGTGGTGACGTAATTGGTCCAATCAAAACTCAATTTGGTTGGCACTTGATAAAAATAAATAACATAAATTAAATATTTTTTAAGCCCTTCCAGTTAATCTTTTCCAAAAGCTACTACTTCTTCCTATTTCTTCTTTCGCATCCATAAACGCTAATTCTTCTTGTATGTCATTTAGTCTAGAAGAATATGTTTTCAACATGTTCTCATATGATCTAGTCTCTATTTTATCCCTATTCAAATAATCATCCTGAACCTGCCTTACCATCGCAAGCAATCTACTTCTTTCTTGTATTAACGCCTTTCTTCTTCCTCTAAATTTTAGCAAATTTGCTATCTGAGATTCTATAGTTACTCTTTCCTTTATAATATCACTTAATCTGCTTTCGTATTGTATCATCGCTTCGTTATATTCTTCCATCGATAGTCTATTGCTCTCAAAACAATCTCTCTGTATAACTTTTATTAATTGCAACAAAAGCATTTCTTCCTCCCCCATCATTCTTAATTTTCTCTTGAAATATCTTAATCTTATCAAATACCCAGAGCCTAAACCAATCAAGCTCAATGAAATCAATATC